>DATLGM010000255.1:0-4043 GCA_035540515.1 Egibacteraceae bacterium
GCGGCCGCCTGCTCGGCTTGCACGCCCAGCGTCACGACCACGGCGGTTCCCTTGCTGTCCTCCACGGGAACGGCCCAGGCGTCGGCGGGAGTCTCGACGTTGACCTCGTCGATCCCGGCCAGGGCCAGCGCCCCGTACACGGTGGGGTCGAGGCTGCCTGCCGCGGCGGCCAGTGCCGGTTCGAGGTCGGCGACCAGGCTCTCGCGGGTCGTACCCATCGTCTCCATGGCCCGCGTGGCCAAGGTGATCGTCACGACGACGTCCTGCGCGCCGGCCAGCTGCATGGACACCGCCCGGGCGGTGGGATCAAGTCGCGACGAAGCGAAGTGGCGGTCGTTGCCGGTGGGGGTCGCGAACCCGACCTCGAGCTCCAGCGGGAGCGCCTCGGCCACCGCCTCCGCCATGGCGGTCACGGTGGTAGCGAGGGCGTCTGCGGTGACGGTTGTGGTGGTCATCACGTGTCCTGGTTCGACGGGTCGACGACATAGCACGCCAGGCGCTTGCCCTTGCGGCCGGGCACTGCGGCGTGGCAGGGAACCCCGGCGACGGTCATCGTCAGCGGCGCGTCCACCCGGTGGCCGAGCGGAACGACGTCGCCGGGGGCAAGGCCCACGATCTCGCCTGAGGTGAGGGTGATCTGGTTGAAGGCCACGCTGACATCCACGGCCGTCTGGCCAAGACGCCGCGCGATCTGTGCCTCGGCGACTTGCTGCTCGCCGTCGGCTTTGCCGCCGAACTGCGCCTTGCCCACGAAGCTCTCCAGCGTGTGCTGCAGCGACGAGTACGGCAGGCACAGCGACGCCTCGCCGGTCTGGCTGCCGATCCGCATGTCGAAGCTGGCGACCACGACCATCTCCGTGGGCGCCGCGATCTGCGCGAACTGGGGGTTGCTCTCCTGCACCACCAGCTGCGCATCGACCTCGACCAGCGACTCGAAGGCGTACGACAGCTCGCGCAGCAGCCGCTGGGTGAGGCCGCGCAGCAGGCCCGACTCGATGTCGGTCAGGGGGCGGTTGGGGTAGGTGCCGGCACCGGAGCCGCCCAGCAGCCGGTCGACCGCGCCCATGGCCAGCGGCAGCGGGATGTGCAGGATGCCTGCCCCCGGCAGCGGCTCCATGGAGACGATCGCCAGGTAGGTCGGCGCCTCGGTGGACTGGATGTACTCGTCGTAGGTGAGCTGATCGACGCTGGTCAGGCGCACCTGCGAGACGGCACGCAACGTGCTCGCCAGGACGTTGGCGAACTGGCGGGCAAAGGTCTCGTTGACGATCTGCAGCGCGCGGACGTGCTCGCGGCTGAACTTGTTGGGCCGGCGAAAGTCGTACGACTGTGGGCCACTGCGCCGTCGCGTCGCCGGTTGGGCCGTTGCTGTGCCATTCACAGCATCGGCATCGGCATCCGGCAGCCAGCCTTTAGGGCTACTGCATGACGAATTCGGTGAAGTAGACCTTCGTCACCTCGGAGTGGTGGGTGGTCGGATCGACGTAGGCCTCGGCAACCTTCGACGACAGCTTCTTTTTGACTAGTTCCCGGGCTTCGGGGTCGCTGAGCTGTTCCATCGTGTAGGAGCCCAGCAGGGTGATCGCGACGTCCAGCGCCTTGGCCGGCGCCAGATCCTCCCCCCCGCCGTGACCGCCGCCCTCGCTCTCGACGCGCTGCAGGGCCAGACCCACCTTGAGGAACCGGCCGTCGGCCAGGTTCAGCGTGATCGGCTCGAGCTCCTGGACCGGCCCGTGGTCGCCCTTCTCGGTGTGCGCCGGGGTGGCGGGCGCCGACGCGGCCTCGGCGGTCGCGCCGCCGCCCTTGCCGCCCATGAAGAACCCACCACCGAGCAGGCCGACGGCGATGATGGCCGCGGCGATCAGGGTCGTGGTGTTGCGGGGCGCCGGGGGAGCCGTTGCCTCGGCTCCTTCGGTGGGGGCGGCGTCCTTGCCTGCCCGCTTGCGGATCATGTCCCCTCCTTGGGCATGGTGTTGGCGAGTACGACGATCTCGACGCGACGATTGGCGGCGCGGCCGTCGTGGGAGCTGTTGGAACGCAGGGGGCGCTGGTCGGCGTAGCCGGCAGCCGACAGACGCGACGGCGGCAGGTCGTGGCGGTCGAGCAGGTATGACAGCACCGACGTGGCGCGTGCCGTGGACAGCACCCAGTTGTCGCCGTAGCGGCCGGTCACCGGCAGGTTGTCAGTGTGGCCCTCGATGGCGATGTGGTTGTGCATGCCGGCGAGCACGCGGCCGAGCCCGTCGAGTACCTGGCGGCCCTCGGGGCGCAGGTCCGCTGACCCCAGGTCGAACAGGACTTTGTCGCTGACGATCGTCACGACCAAGCCGCGGCTTTCCAGGCGGAAGCCGACTTTGCCGGCCAGGCCGGCCCGCTGCACGCGCCGGGTGACCTCCGTCTCGACCGCGCGCAGCCGGTCGCGTTCGGCGGCCCGGGCGTGGTCGAGCTTCTCCTGCTGGTTGAGCACCTGCTCGGCACGTGCGAGCACGGCATCAGGGTCCATGCCCGCGCCGCCGTCCAGGACGCCCAGGCCCCCTTCGGCGGCGAGGTTAATCTTGGCGCCGCCGCTGACGTGCGCCGCGAAGCCGCTCTGGAACTCCTGGAACTTCTTCAGGTCCAGCTGCGACATCGTGAACAGCATGATGAAGAACGCCATCAGCAGGGTGATCATGTCCGCGTAGGTGATCAGCCACCGCTCGTGGTTCTCGTGCTCCTCGTGCTCGGCGTGCCGCTTACGTCGCGCTGCCATGGCCCTATGCCGCCCGGCTCTGCTCGATGGCCTTGCGCTGCTTGGGGGCTAGGAACGACAGCAGCTTCTGCTCGATGATCCGGGGGTTGGCGCCGGCCTGGATCGACAGGATGCCCTCCATGAGCAGCTCCATGTGGTGCGCCTCGAGCTCGCTCATGCGCTTGAGCTTGTTGCCCATGGGAAGGAACAGCAGGTTCGCCGTCATGACGCCGTACAGCGTCGCGGTGAACGCCACGGCGATCGCCGGGCCGGCCGTGGAGGGGTCCTCGAGGTTTTCGAGCATGTGCACCAGGCCGATGACGGTGCCGATGATGCCGAGGGTCGGGGCGAACGCGCCGAGGTCGGCGAAGAACTTGCCGCCCGCCTTGTGGCGGGCCTTCATGGCAGCGATCTCGGTCTCGAGGATCTCGCGCAGCTCGTCGGGGTCGGTGCCGTCGACGGCCATCTGGATGCCCTTCTGAAGGAAGGGGTCCTCGATGGTCTTCGCGGCGTCCTCCAGCGACAGCAGCCCCTCGCGGCGAGCGCGCTCTGCCATCTGAACCATCTGCTTGATCGCGTCGTCGGGTTTGCGGGGCTTGCCCAGCAGGCCGCTCTTGATGACGCCACCCAGGCCCGTGACGTCCTTCATCATGTAGCCGCCCATCGTGGCGCCGATGGTGCCGACGATGACGATCATCGCCGACGACGGCTCGATCAGGCTCGACAGGTGAGCCCCCTCCATCGTCATGCCGATGAGGATGGCGGCGATGCCGACGACGATGCCAATGATGGTTCCGGGATCCATGTAGCTAGCCCTCGACTTCGGGGTCGGTCACCAAGCGCAGCTGTGGCTGCTCGGCGATGACGGTCTCCAGCTGGTGGGACAGCGCGATGACCGAGGCGCGGTACGCGCGGACTGCCTCGACGACTTCCTCGACGTCCTCGGTGACCAGGTAACGGGTCCCGTCGACGAGCGTCAGCACGGTGTCGTGGGCGGATTCAACGCGCTCGATCAGGTCGCAGTTCACCGCGAACCGCGAGCCGTTGATGCGCGTGAGCATGATCATCGTGTCCGTCCTTGGTCACGGCCCAGCGGCCGCTGTCGGCCGGTCCTTCGGCCACGCTTTCCTATCGGCAACCGAAATCCGACCCTTAGACCTGATTACACAAAGTGACAAGCCCCACCGCCCGGCGCCCGCAAAAGACCAAAAGGCGCAGCGACGAACCCAACGCCCCGTAGGAAGGCCGCCCCGCATCGGCCGGGGGCGGGAGGGAGACAGGTGGTCCGTTTGAGCTGTTGAGCGCTAGCGGAGGC
>DATLGM010000256.1:0-11616 GCA_035540515.1 Egibacteraceae bacterium
CGCTCACGCGCGGCATCCGCAGCGGCCACCGACACCTCGAGCGCTACGACCGCCGCGCGCGCCGCGAGGCCCGCCGCGCCCCCCGCAAACCGGTCGGGCGCTGACGGCTCGCAGGCTCCCCCCGGAGCCCCCGCGCCGGAGCACGTAGCCTGCGCGGCATGATCGATCTGTCTGGCGTGGAGGGGCTGCAGCGACTGGGCTCCGGCAAGGTCCGCGAGCTGTACGCCGTCGACGACGACACGCTGCTGCTCGTCGCCTCCGACCGGATCTCGGCGTTCGATGTCGTGCTGCCGACGGTCATCCCGGACAAGGGCCGGGTCCTGACGGCGATGACGGCGTTCTGGCTCGATCACCTGGCGGGCACGGTCGCCGACCACCGGATCACGACCGACGTCGATGAGTTCCCGCCGGCGCTGCGCCCGCACGCCGAGGCGCTTCGGGGACGGTCGATGCTGTGCCGGCGCGCTCAGGTCCTCCCGGTCGAGTGCGTGGCTCGCGGCTACCTGGCCGGGTCCGGTTGGAAGGAGTACCGCCGGCACCAGACCGTGTGCGGCATCGAGCTGCCCGCCGGCCTCCGCCAGTGTGCCCAGCTGCCGGAGCCGATCTTCACGCCGGCGACCAAGGCCGAGCTCGGCGCGCACGACGAGAACATCAGCTTCGAGCGGATGGGCGAGATCGTCGGTGACGAGCTGGCGAAGCGGCTGCGCGACATCACCCTGACGCTGTACTCGGTCGCCGCCGAGCACGCTCGCAGCCGCGGGATCATCCTGGCGGACACGAAGTTCGAGTTCGGCATGATCGGCGACGAGCTGCTGCTCATCGACGAGGTGTTGACCCCCGACTCGTCGCGGTTCTGGCCCGCCGACGCGTACAAGGTCGGGCGCAGCCAGCCGTCGTTCGACAAGCAGTTCGTCCGCGACTGGCTGCAGACGCTGGACTGGCCCAAGACCGACCCCGGGCCGGAGCTGCCACCGCAGATCGTCGCCGGCACCCGGCGACGCTACGTTGATGCCTACGAGCGGCTGTCGGGCCGCCCCTTCGACCAGTGGAACGGCTGAGATGCCACGCGTGCACATCGACGTGATGCTCAAAGACGAAATCCTCGACCCGCAGGGTCAGGCGGTGGAGCGGGCGCTGCCCTCGCTGGGGTTCACGGGTGTCGCGCAGGTCCGGATCGGCAAGCACATCGTGGTCGACGTCGAGGACAGCGACGACCTGGACGCCAAGATCGTCGAGATGGCCGACAAGCTGCTCGCCAACCCGGTCATCGAGCGGTTCACCTACCGCATTGACGACGCCACCCCGGCCGCCGACGGGTAGGTGCCACCGCCGACCAACCCGCGGGACCCGTGGCGCAAGGCCCCCGTCGGGGAGCTGCAGGAGCAGCTGCTGCCGCGGTGGTTCGTCATCTTGTGCCTGGTGATGGTGCCGGCGGCGATCGCGGCGGTCATCGCCGGCTTCGTGGTGTTCAGCCCCGCCGAGGTGCCGGTCGCGGCCCGGCGTCCGCCGCCGGCTGACGGGCTGACCAACGACGTCGGCGAGTACCAGATCGGGTCCACCACCCCCGAGGCGTACACCGAGACGTGTCCGATGCTGGCCGGTATCCACATCGCCGGCGAGTCCGCCGACCTGCAGGCGCTGCGCACCGGCCTGGCGCGCCTGTGCAACGTCACGCTGCCCGACGACGTCGCCGACCGGCTGTCGCGGTTCGCGTCTGCCGGCGGCGTGGTGCGGTTCGCGCAGTTCCAGCAGACCGGCGTCGACTCGACCGCACTGCTCGACGCCGAGCCGCCACTGATCCTGCTCAACGCCCGGCTGCAGCGCGGCGATCCCCGGTGGATTGCCCCCGCCGTGGCCCACGACGTCACCTTCCTCGACGTCGACCCCGCCACCGCCGAGGGTGCACTGACCGCCCGTGGCGTCGAGCACCTGGTGTGCCAGCGGGCGCTGGGCGATGCCCGCAGCAGCCGCGGCTGCGAGGACGCCGCCGCCCTGCTCGCCCTGCCCGATCCCGTCGGCGCGCTGCGCGGCGCCGGCTTCCGGTAGTCGGGCGTGTCCGGGCCGGCGGGTACCTTGGGCGCCATGCGGATCGGAGTGGTGACCTTCCCGGGCTCTTGTGACGACCGGGACGCCCGTGGCGCGGTGCAGCTGGTCGGCGCCGAGCCGGCGACGCTGTGGCACGGCGACGCGGACCTGCGCGGCGTCGACGGAGTGATCCTGCCCGGCGGGTTCAGCTACGGCGACTACCTGCGCTGCGGCGCGGTCGCGCGGTTCTCACCGGTGATGGACGCGATTCGCTCGTTCGCGGCCGACGGCGGTCCGGTGCTGGGGATCTGCAACGGCTTCCAGGTGCTGTGCGAGGCGCATCTGCTGCCCGGTGCGCTGACCCGCAACGCCGGTCTGCGCTTCGTGCACCGCATCCAGCACATCCGCGTCGAGGGCCGCTCGGCGTGGACGGCCGGCATCGAGCCCGGTGAGGTGCTGCAGATCCCGATCAAGAACGGCGAGGGCCGTTACGTCCACGACGACCCCGACGCCCTGTTCGCCGCCGGCCAGGTGCTGGCAACGTACTGCGACGCCGAGGGCAACGTCGTGCCCGACGCCGATCCCAACGGCAGCGTCCGTCAGATCGCCGGCGTGACCAACGCCGAGGGCAACGTCGCGGGCCTCATGCCCCACCCCGAGCACGCCGTCGACCCGCTGCTGGGCCCCACGGACGGCGCGCGGATCATCGGCGCGGTGCTGCAGCGCGTCACCGCCTGACCGCTTTCGCCCCGCGCACCCTTTTCGCACGAAAATTTCCCGCGAATTCGTCACGTTTCCGTGACGCCGAGGGTGGATCATCCGAACGGTCGCAGGCGCCGCCGAGAGCGCCCGCATCGCGAACAACCCGCGGGAGGGAACCATGGCTTCAACCGTTGCTGCGCCCACTCCGGCCATCGGTGGTCACACCCATGCCAAGTGGACGCCTGTTGCCGCGTTCGGAATGCTGCTCATGGCTGCCGGCATGGCCCTGTGGATCGTCGGGGGGCTCATCGCGGGGCAGTCCGTCGGCGGTGACTTCGCCTTCCTGTTCATCGGCGTCGGTGCCCCGCTGGTCGGCGCGGCCCTGACGTGGCGCGCCGGCACCGTCGGCAAGATCCTTGGGGTGCTCCTGGCTGCCGCAACGCTGTTCGTGATGTTCTGGGTGGCCTTCAGCCTCGGTGCCCCCAACGCGTTCGTCGAGTTCAGTGGCGCCGTGATGTTCGTGATGGGCGGCCTGACCGCCGTGGGCTACGGGGTCGGCTCGATCGTCCACCGCAAGGACCTGTTCGCCACAGCGACGCGTGGTGAGACCAGGGCACGGGTGATCATGGTTGGGATCGCGATCGTCGCGATGCTCGTGTCGGGGGTGTTGAACTTCACCGGCCGCACGTCGGTCGACGCGGCGGCAGCCGGCGGCGCCACACCGATCGCCATGGCGAACTTCGAGTTCTCTCCCGCAACGCTGAGCGCGACGGCCGGTGAGCCCACCACCATCGTCATGCACAACAGCGACGCGTTCACCCACGACTTCGTCATCGAGGCGCTCGGGGTGAACTCGGGGTTGATGTCGCCGGGCAGCCAGCAGCTGATCGAGATCACGGCCGCCGAGCCTGGCGAATACCTGTTCCGCTGCACCCTGCACTCCGGCGCCGCCGACACCCCTGAGGAAGCGGGGATGGCCGGCATGCTCGTCGTCGAATAGGGGGCCGGACGGGGGTCGCGGCGCCTCCGTCGGCTACGCGGGGTCCGGCACGCCGACCGGGTGAACGGTCACGACGCCGTCGTGCACCTCGACCACCTGGTCGGCGTGCTCCAGTGCGCCGGCCCGGTGGGACACGACCAGCACCGTCGGCCGGTGTGCACCCTCGCGGGCGTCCAGCAACCGTTGCCACAGCTGCTGCTCGGTCGCGGCGTCCAGCGCGCTCGACAAGTCGTCGAGCACCAGGAACGCCGCGTCGGCGGCCAGGGCCCGCGCCGCGGCGGCGCGCTGCAGCTGACCGCCCGATAGCCGCACGCCGCGCGGCCCGACGACCGTGGCGACCCCGTCGGGCATCTCCGCCACGTCAGCGTCGAACGCCGCCGCGCGCAGCGCCGCGGCAAGGACACCGTCGGACGTCTGCCGACCCAGCAGCAGGTTGTCGCGCAGCGTCGCACTGAACAGCCGCGGCACCTGCGGCACGTAGGCCGCTCGAGGAGGCACGAAGTGCGCCGCGAGGTCAGTGACGGGCTCGCCGTCCCACGTCACCGTGCCCTCGACTTCGCCGGCGAGGCCGAGCAGCCCGCGCAGCAGCGTCGACTTGCCGGCGCCGACCGGTCCGCGCACGACGGTGAACGACCCAGCCGGCAGGTCGAGGTCCACACCGTGCACGCCGCCTCCGCCGGGGTGGCGGACACCGAAGCCGCGCAGCGTGATGGCCGGAGGCGCAGGGGTTGCGGCGCGCGGCAGCGTCGGCGGGGTGTAGGGGCGGTCCAGGTGCAGCGGCCGCGGTCGCACGGCCTGGGTCTCGTCGTCGCCGGGCAGCAGGCGTGCCATGCGGCGCACCGCGACCTGGGCATGGCGGTGCCGGGTCAGCACCAGACCGGCCCAGCGAGGCAGGCCGGCCAACCACGACAGGTAGCTGGTGAACAACGCGAGGTCGCCGACGGTGAACTCGCCGGCGCGCATCTGCCCCGCGACGAGCAACAGCACCAGACCGATGGTCACGTCCACCGTGGAGGAGTTGAACGCCTCCAGCACCTGCTCGAGCACCTTGTCCCGCAGCGAGGTGCGCAGCCGTGCGGCGTTGAGCTCGCGCAGCCTGCGTACGGCGCGATCCTCGGCGCCGGCCACCTTCACGGCCAAGACCGCACTGAACAGATCGCCCAGCAGCCCGGTGACGCGGGCGGTCGCTTGCCGGTCGGCCAGCCGGACCCGTCGCAGGCGCTCGGCGAGCACGCGGGTCACGACGAACACGGCGACCAACGGCAGCGCGACCACCAGTGTCAGGGCAAGGTCGACGCGAGCCATCACGACCAACGCCACCGTGGCGAAGCCGAGCGTGCCGGTCAGGTCCACCCAGCCGTCGACGTACTCGATGACGTCCTGCACGTCGTCGCGGAACACGGCGATGGACGCACCGGCGCCCTGCACCGGCCGCCCAGCACCCTCGCCACCGCTGGCCAGCTGGGCGCGCAGCAGGTTGGTCCGCAACAGCGCCTGCATGCGTGCCCACCAGCGCGCCCAGACCAGGAAGGCGCTGAAGAACACACCCAGGCGCCCCGCCTCCACCGCGACCAGCAGCGCGATCGCGGTGGGGAAGGTCAGTCCGGCGGCGGCGTCGCCGGTGACCGCGTCGAACGCCGCCTGCAGCAGCAGGCCGATCAGCGCCGGCGCGGCCCACCACGCCGCCCAGATGGCAGCGCCCAGCAGGTAGCGGCGCAGGTCGGCGCGGACCAGACCGACGCCGACGCGGGTGGCGCGGCCGTTGTGGTGAACCGGTGCGGCGGTCATGAGCTCACCCCCTGCATCTCCAGAGCCAGCAACCGGCGGTAGCGGCTGGTCGGGTCGTTGCGCAGCGCGGCCGGGCTGCCGTCCTCGACGACGCGCCCGTGGTCCAGGACGACGACCCGGTCCGCGCGGTCGACCGACCGCAGCCGATGCGCGATGACGATCGCCGTGCGCCCGGTCAGCAGCCGGTCCAGCGCGGCCTCGACCAGCTCGGCGGTGACCGGGTCGGTCCGCGACGACGCCTCGTCGAGCACGACCAGTCCCGGGTCGCGCAGGAAGGCGCGGGCGACGCCCAGCAGCTGCGCTTGCCCGGCCGACAGCCCCACGCCACCGCCCAGCTCCGTGTCCAGCCCGTCGGGCAGGCCGGCCAGCCAGCCACCCAGACCCAGCTGGTCCAGGACGTCGCTGAGCGTCGCGTCGTCGACCGGCGACGCCCCGAACAGCGTCACGTTGTCGCGCACACTGGCGTCGAACAGCTGCACGTCCTGCGTCACGATCGCGACGTGGCGGCGCAGGTCAGCAGCGCCGACGTCGCGCAGGTCGACACCCCCGACGACGACAGCCCCGCCGGTCGGGTCGACCAGACGCAGTGCCAGGCGGGCCAGCGTCGTCTTGCCGCTGCCGGTGTGGCCCACGAGCCCGACGACCGAGCCGGCGGAGATGTCGAGGTTCACGCCGTCCACCACGATCCGGCCGTCATCGGGGTAGGCGAAGCGGACGTTGTCGAAGCGCACCGGCAGCGGACCGCGCGGCAGCCGGGCTCGCGGGGCGAATGCGATGGCCGGCACCTTGTCCAGCAGCCGGCGGATCCGGGTGGCGCCGGCGCCGGCCCGCTGGACCTCCTCGAGCTGCTCGGCGATCGTCTCGATCGGCCGGCGCAGCACCTGGACGTACTGGAACAGCAAGAACACGGTGCCGACCGTGATCGCGTCGCGGCGGTACAGCGCCCAGCCGGCGACGAGCATCAAGATGCTGCCGAGGGCGAAGGCGCCGGTTGTCGCCGTCCAGATGTCCGCGGCGGCACGCCAGGCGCGGCGCAGCGCACGGGCGTGCGCACCGCTGGCGACCTCGTGCCGGCTCACGGCGAACTCGCCGGCGCCCAGGGCACGCAGGTCCTCGGCGCCGTCGATCTGCTCGGCGACCAGCCCGACGACGCCGGCGTAGGCGGCCCGCTCCTCGGTCGTGGCGGGGATGGCCCGGTTGCGCAGCGCGACGACGACCGCGATGGCCGCTGCGACGAAGACCCCCATCGCCGCGCCCACGCGCCAGTCCTCGAGCGCCACCAGCACCACCGCGCCGACGAGGGTCAGCAGGCCCATGACGACCTTGATCACCACGTCGGTGAACATCTTCGTGATCGAGGTGGCGTCGCCGTCGATGCGCTCGACGAGCGTGCCCGGCGGCGTGGCGCCGTGGAACGCCAGGTCGAGGCTGAGCGCGTGGGCTGCCGCCCGTTCTCGAAGGTCGTTGGTCGCCGTCCACGCCATCCGGGTAGCGACGTAGGCACTGCCGACCGTGACGACCTGGGCCGCCACGCCGAGCGCGACGTAGGCGCCGGCGATGCCCAGCAGGGTCGTCAGGGCCGCGCCGGCCACCGCCCGGTCGATGAAGGCGCGCAGCAGCTGCGGTCCGGCCAGGGGAAGCAGGGAGGCGGCGGTGACGATCAGTCCGAGCCCGACCAGCGCACGCCGGCGCGGGCGCAGCATCTCGGCGAACAGCTGCCAGTGGGTGTTGCGTGACGCCATGGTGGTGCTTTCCGAAAGAGAGGGAGAGGGGGCGGCGGGTCTCCGCCCCGGTGGCCCGCGCGGCGCGTGACCGGCGCGACGGCCTTCAGACGCTGGGCCGCCTCAGAGGATGGGCGGCACGGGCAGGCAGGCGGGAACGTCGATGAACGGCGCGATGCGCTTCATCGGTCCCTCCTCTCCCGCGCGGTATGGGCCCCTCTCGGGCTCCATGGCTGGCGCGACGGTACGCCCGCGGCCGCGCCGGCGTCAAGAGCCGGACACCACACCCGAAAACCACGCCACCGGTAGATTCGGGAGCATGTCCACGGTTCCCGCGCCAGCCGACAACGCCCGCCAGCTCGCCAAGGAACTGGGGCTGACCGACGACGAGTACGACCGCGTCGTGCAAACCCTGGGCAGGGAACCGTCGACCGCGGAGCTGGGCACCTACTCGGTGATGTGGTCCGAGCACTGCTCGTACAAGTCGTCCAAGCCCTACCTGCGGACCCTGCCGACCGAGGGTGACGCGATCCTCGTCGGCCCGGGTGAGAACGCGGGCGTGGTCGACGTCGGGGGCGGGCAGGCCGTGACCTTCAAGATCGAAAGCCACAACCACCCCAGCTTCGTCGAGCCGTTCCAGGGCGCGGCGACCGGCGTCGGCGGGATCATCCGCGACATCCTCACCATGGGGGCGCGACCGATCGCGCTGATGGATCCGCTGCGGTTCGGTGGGGTCACCGATGGCGCGGAGGGGGCGGAGCGGACCCGCCACATCGTGGATGGGGTGGTCCGCGGCATCGGCCACTACGGCAACTCCATCGGCGTGGCGACGATCGGTGGCGAGACCGTCTTCGACCCGGTCTACGCCGGCAACCCGCTGGTCAACGTGCTGTGCGTCGGGGTGCTGCCGTCTGACCGCATCCAGCTGGCGCGCGCCGAGTCGCCGGGCGACGTCGCGGTGCTCATCGGGCAGCGCACCGGACGGGACGGCATCGGAGGGGCCTCCATCCTCGCCTCGGCAGAGTTCTCCGGCGCTGGCGAAGGCGGCGCCGCAGACGAGGCCAAGCGGCCCAACGTGCAGGTGGGCGACCCGTTCGCGGGCAAGCTGCTGATCGAGTCGTGCCTGCAGCTGTACGACGAAGGGCTGCTGTCGGGCATCCAGGACATGGGCGCCGCCGGCATCGCCTGCTCCACCTCCGAGATGGCCTCGGCGGCGGGCATGGGCATGCGGGTGGACCTCGACCGAGTCCCCTTGCGGGAACCGTCGATGGACGCCTGGGAGATCCTGTGCTCGGAGTCCCAGGAGCGGATGCTCGCCCTGGTGTCACCGGAGCGGCTGGAGCGGGTGCTCGAGGTCTGCCGGCGGTGGGGTGTGCAGGCCACGCCGATCGGCGAGGTGATCGAGGGCGACCGGCTGATCTTCACCCGCCACGGCGAGGTCGTGCACGACGCCCCAGCGGCGTCGTTGGCCGCCGAGGGCCCCGTGTACCAGCGACCGGTCGAGGACTGGGTCCACCCCCACGCCGGCGAGGACGTCGACGCCGAGCCTGCGCCCGACGACCTGCACGCCGCGGCGATGACGGTCCTGTGCTCACCGAACCTCGCGAGCAGCCGGTGGGTGTGGGAGCAGTACGACTCCATCGTGGGGTCGGGCACGGTCCAGGGACCGGGCTCGGACGCCGGCGTGATCCGGCTTCCGGACGCGGGCAACCGCGGCATCGCGGTGGCCACCGACGGCAACGGCCGCTGGTGCGCGCTGGACCCCCAGCGGGGCGCGACGCTGGTCGTCGCCGAGGCCGCCCGCAACGTCGCGGCCGCCGGCGCGCGGCCGATCGCGGCGACCAACTGCCTGAACTTCGGGTCTCCCGAGCGTCCCGAGATCATGGGCCAGTTCAAGGCGGTGATCGCCGGGATGGGCCAGGCCTGCCAGGCGCTGGGCACACCCATCACCGGCGGCAACGTCAGCTTCTACAACCAGACCGGGGAGACGGCGATCCACCCGACACCGGTCGTCGGTGTGCTGGGTGTGATCGACGACGTGACCACCGCGGTCCCCGTCCGGTTCGCCGAGCCGGGCGACGAGATCTTCCTCCTCGGCGCGCCCACGCGCCCCGGCCTGGGCGGCTCGGAGTACCTCGCCGCGACCTCGGGACGGGTGGCGGGCGCCGTCCCGGTCATCGACCTGGACGAGGAACGCCGTCTCCACGACCTGCTCGCCGCCCTGCCGGGCCTGGCTCGCAGCGCCCATGACGTGGCCGCCGGCGGCATGCTCGCCACGCTGGTCGAGTCCTGCATCGCCGGGGACGTGGGCGCGACGGTGACGCCGGAGGACGTCGCGCCGCACCAGTGGCTGTTCAGCGAAAGCCCCACGCGGGTGGTGGTCAGCGTCGCCGCCGAGGACGCCGATGCCCTGCAGCGTCGCTGCTCCGACGCGGGGGTGTTCAGCCGTCGGCTCGGGACGGTGCAGGCCGAGCCGCGCTTGACCGTGGACGGGGTGCTCGAGCTGGACCTGGACGAGGTGCGCTCCGCACAGGAGCGCACCCTGCCGGCGCTGCTGGGCTGACTCCCTAGCTGGGCACCAGGGCCTTCTCGATGGCCTGCAGCACCGTCTTGCGGTTGCGGTGGTCCATCTCGTACTCGGTCAGCAGCCGCAGCTCGTCAGTGGACAGGCCGGATACCGCCGACACGACCTCCGAGGCGGGCTTGTTCGCCAGGTCCTCGATGTGCGTCGCGGACGTCCGGACACGCGGTGTCTCGTCGAGCAGCGGTGTCGGGGGTGGTTGGGAGACGCGCCCGACCTCGGGCGCCTGCTCGACGGCCTCGGCGACCTCCGCTTCTGTGCCGATCGGCTCGGATGGGGGGGTGACGGCGACATCGCCTGGCTCCCGGTACACCGGCGAGTCGTCGGCACGGGGGGCGTCGGGGCGCAACGTACGCGCTGTGGCCTCGAGCACCTTTGACGTCAGCGACAGCACCTGCGCCGTCCCGGCGAGTGCGCCGCCGAGGGCGTTGCGGACCAGTGGCATGACTCGGCTCACTCCCTACCCGGAGTTGCGGCGGTCGAGCTCGTCTTGCATGGCCTGGTGCTGGTCGCGTGCGGCTTCCAGCTGCTCGTCGCTGCCCTCGTTCTCGATCCGAGCGATGTTCTGCGCCGACTTCTCAATGCCCTCACGCAGCTCTTCGTCGGTGTGCTTGCTGTAGTCGGTGGTGTCGCTTTGGTTTGTCATGGTTGCTCCTGATGGGTCGTTGAGCGTTCGGATACCCCCGTCATCGATTGGTGTAACGGGTCACGTCGACCGCCCGCCGACACCCGTCGCCAGCTCGTGGGTCCGGGCGGGGCCGCTGCTGTCGGCGTCCAGTGGCGGGGTCGCGGCATCCTCGCCACGGCCGACCGCCCGGATGAACCCCGCCAGGGCGTCGTCGGCGCGGTGGCGCGGTGACCACCCGAGCTCGTCGCGCGCGCGGTCCGTCGCGAGCAGCGGCGCGTTCACGGCCAGGTCGATCCACCCCGGATCCGCCGGCTGCAACCGCAGGTGCCAGGTCAGCGCGGCCGCGCCGCGCAGCAGCGGCCGGGGGACCGGCACCTTCCACGCCCCAAGCGCGCGGGCGGCCTGCTCGGCGGTGATGATCGGCTCGGCGGCGATGTTGAACGCCCCGTGGACGTCGTTGACGACCGCTCGCCGGTAGGCGTCCGCGACATCGTCGGTGTGGACGAACTGCAGGTTCAGCCCGCGGGTGGCCGGCCAGATCGGCAGGCCGAACAGACGCAGCACGGCGGTGGGTGCGAACGGGCCGGCGAACAGCCGGCGGATCTGGGTCGCGGCGGCCGGTTTGATGATGAGCCCGGGACGCAGCCGCACCACGCGGGTTCGGGGGTGCGCCGCCTCCAGCGCGTCCAGCTGCCGCTCGGTGTAGGCCTTCTGCCGGGAGTACGGCGAGGTCGCCACTCCGTCGGTCGGCCACGACTCGGTGACCCGCATGCCCGGTGGCGCCGGCGAGTACGCCCCGACGGAGGAGGCGTAGACCAGCGCCGGCACCTCCTCGGCGGCGATGGCGTCAAGGACACGCCGGGTGCCGACGACGTTGGTGCGCCACTGCTCGGCCTGGTCGCGCGACGGCTGCAGCAGCCACGCCAGATGCACGACGACATCGGCGCCCGCCACCACCGGACGCAGGTCGTCGCCGGCGATGTCGGCTTGCCGCCAGGAGACGCCGGCGATGTCGGCGTCGGGCCGGCGTCGCGCGACGCCCACGACCTCTGCCACCGCCGGGTCGTTGCGCAGCAGGTCCACCAGGCTGGTTCCGACATTGCCCGTCGCACCGAAGACGACGACACGCATGAGCTCACCTTCCACGTTGTGATGGCCGGACTACCCAAGC
>DATLGM010000257.1:0-14151 GCA_035540515.1 Egibacteraceae bacterium
GCGTCCAGCACCGCGACCGATGTCGTGCCCGGCCCGTCGTCGACGAGGTACAGCAGCCCGGGGTTGCGGCGGCAGGCGGCCACGTGTGGTGGGTAGGTTCGATCCCGACCTCGCGCCGGAGGCCAGCGGCCTGGCCGCCAGCCGCCGCAACCCCGGGCTGCTGTACCTCGTCGACGACGGGCCGGGCACGACATCGGTCGCGGTGCTGGACGCCGGCGACGTCTCGCTGGTGGCGAAGATCACGGTCGAGGGGATGGTGGGACAGGACACCGAGGACCTCGCGGTGGGGCCGTGCCGGGCCGGCGCCCGGCGGACGTGCGTGTTCGTCGGCGACATCGGCGACAACCTGCGCGCCCGCGAGACGATCACGGTCACCCGGTTCGTGGAACCGGACCTGAGCAGACCGCCGCCCGCGTCCGTGGCAGCGCAGGTCGCGACACTGCGGTACCCGGACGGCCCCCACGACGCCGAGACGCTGCTCGTCGACGACGACGGCGCGGTCGGCGTCGTGACCAAGGACCCTGGCGAGGACGGGCTCGGAGCCGCGCGGCTGTACGTGACGCCCCGGTTCGGGGACGCGACCCTGACCGACGCCGGCGCAATCCGGCTGCCGCCCCCGATGGCGCCCACCGCCTCCGCGGTCGTCGGGCACGTCGCCACCGGCGGCGACCTTCGCAAAGGGCGGGCGGTGATCCGCACGTACGACGCGCTGTACGAGCTGACCGGTCGGGGCGGCCTGTCCCGCCTGCCGTCGTGGTCGATCCGGCAGATCCCCGCCCCGGCCGAGCCCCAAGGCGAGGCGGTCGCGTACGCCGCCGACGGCTGCGGGCTGTTCACGGTCAGCGAGCGGTCCACCGCGTTGACGGCGATGCCGTGCCGGCGCCCGTAGGCTGCACCCCATGCAGGTACCCGCCGAGATCGTCTGCGTCGACTGCGGTGGTCGTTGCGGACGGCTCAGCCACGAGCCCGAGGACGGCTTTTCCTCCGGTGACATCGTCGCCTACCGCTGCGAGGACTGTCTGGACCGCTGGGACGTCGTGATCGAGGAAGATCAGGACTAGACAGCGCCGGATGGCTGTGGGTCACTAGTCGGCATGGAGACGACCACGGGCCACCCGACCATCGAAGGCGTGAAGACCCGTCGAGCCGGTCTTCACCACATCCTCGTCGACCTCGAGACGGCGATCTCCGCCGCCGCCGCTGGGCGGGAGGATCCGTGGGCCGATCAGGTCCGCGTCGCGCTCGCGCGGCTGTCCGATGCGTTCACCGAGCACGTCGAGCAAACCGAAGGACCCGACGGCCTGTTCGACCAGGTCCGCCGGCGGGCACCCCGGCTTGACGCGCACTGCCGACGCCTGACCGACGAGCACCGCCAGATCGCCACGAGACTTGCAGGCGCCGCCGCGGCGCTCGACGACGACACCGCCAGCGCCCGGGAAGCAGTCTTGAAGCTCCTGGCCCTGATGTCGCGTCACCGCCAGCGCGGCGCCGATCTCGTGTACGAGGCGTACGAAGTGGACCTCGGCGGCAGCGACTGACCTACGCGTACTGGGCGACGGCGACCGCGATCTCGCGGAACGCCTGTCCTCGATGAGACACCGCGTCTTTCTGCTCGGGCGTCATCTCGGCGGTCGTGACCGCTGCGCCCAGCGGCTGGAAGATGGGGTCGTAGCCGAACCCACCGGTGCCGCGGGGCTCGTGCACGAGCTCACCTTCGAGCACCCCTTCGGCGGTGTGCTCCACGCCGTCCACCGTCACCAGGGCCGCCACGCACACGAACCGAGCGCGGCGGTCACTGACGCCGGCCATCCGCTCGAGCACGAGCTCGAGGTTCGCCCGGTCGTCCCCGTGGCGGCCGGCGAAGCGAGCTGACCGCACGCCGGGCTCCCCGCCCAGCGCATCGACCACCAGGCCGCTGTCGTCTGCCACGGCGAGCTTGCCGGTCGCGGCTACGGCCGCCCGCGCCTTGATCAAGGCGTTCTCCGCAAAGGTGTCCCCGGTCTCGTCGGGCTCGGGGTAGTCGACGTCGTCGAGCGACAGCAACCGGATGTCGACGGCTTGGCGCTGGAGGATCCGCTGCAGCTCCGCGAGCTTGGCGCGGTTGTGGGTGGCCAGCACCAGCTCCACGGTCATGCCCCGCGGGTGACGGCCGCCTGCTGGTGCCCGATCAGCGCCTGGCAGCCGGCCAACCCCAGGTCGAGCATCCGGTCGGTTTCCGCGCGGGTGAACGGGGCGCCCTCGGCGGTCCCCTGCAGTTCGACGAAACGGCCGTCGCCGGTGGCGACGACGTTGAAGTCGACGTCGGCTGCGCTGTCCTCGGCGTAGCACAGATCGAGCAGTGGCCGGCCGTCCACGATGCCGACGCTGACCGCCGCCAGCGGGTCGAGCCGAGGCCGTGAGCGCCGGGTGCCGGCCGCCACCAGCGCGTCGAGCGCCTGCGACAGCGCCACCCACGCGCCGGTGATCGCCGCGGTCCGCGTCCCACCGTCGGCCTGCAAGACGTCACAGTCGATCACGATGCTGATCTCGCCCAGGCCGGTCAGGTCGATCGCCGAGCGCAGCGACCGGCCGATGAGCCGTTGGATCTCGTGCGTCCTGCCGCCCACGCGCCCGCGGACCGACTCCCGGGCCGTGCGTTCGCTGGTGGCGCGGGGCAGCATCGCGTACTCGGCCGTGACCCACCCGCGACCGCTGCCGGCCATCCACCGCGGGACCGACGACTCCACGCTGGCGGCGCACAACACCCGCGTCTTTCCCATCGCGATCAGCGCCGACCCCTCCGCGAAGTCTTGCACTCCGGTCTCGATCGCCACCGGCCGCAGCTCGTCGTCCGCCCTGCCGTCGACTCTGGTCACAAGACGATCTCCTGCAGGTCATACGCCACGATGACCTCGCCGTCGTAGGCGCGGGCCGCCTCGGCGGCGACCTCATGCGGGTCGTTCGAGGGGAAGACGTGGGTCGTCATCAGCCGGCCGACGTCGGCCTCGGCCGCGGTGCGACCAGCCTCGAACCCGGTCATGTGCACCCCGCTGGGCAGGGGCCGCTGCTTTTCCAGCCAGGTCGCGTCCGCGATGAGCAGGTCGGCACCTTGGGCGCCGCGCTGCAGATCCGGCGACGCTGCGGTGTCGGCGGTGTAGGCGAGCGTCTTGCCGCCGGCCTCGACGCGCGACGCCAGCGTCTCCACGGGGTGGTTCGCGGCGAACAGGGTGACGCGCATCCCACCGAGCTCCAGCACATCACCGGCCCTGGCTGCGGCGAAGCGGCAGGTCTCGGCGAAGGTGTCGACGTTGTCCAGCAGCTGGCCGGCGAACTCCCACGTGCCGCGGGGGGCGTACACGGGGACCGAGCGCGGGCCGTCCGGATGGAACCGCAAGGCGTAGTACAGCCCGTACAGGTCGGCGAAGTGATCCGGGTGCAGGTGACTGATGATGATGGCGTCGACGTCGGAGACGTCCCACCGCCGCTGCAGGTTGGACAGCGAGCCGTTGCCGCAGTCCAGCAGGAGCCGGAAGCCGTCATGCTCGACCATGTACGACGAGCACATCCGCTCGGGACCGACGTGCGTCCCAGAGCAACCCAACACGGTCAGCTGCAGGCTCATGTGTGCCGTTCCCCCCGGGGCCGCTCGACGTCGACGACAGAAAGACGAGGGCCCATGAAGCGCGCGGCCAGACGGGCGAACGCCGACGGGTCCCCACTGGCGACGAAGCGGTGCTCGGCGGCGTCGTCCAGGACGTCGCCGTGGCGGAGCAGGTCGTCGTCAACCAAGCGGCTGAACACCCGGCGCGCGGTCTCCTCCGCCGACGACACCAGCAGCACGTCGGGACCCATGACATGTGACAGCACGCCGGTGAGCAGGGGATAGTGGGTGCACCCCAGAATCAGCGTGTCGACCCCCGCTGCCACCAACGGGGCGAGCGGGTCTGCGGCAGCGTCGAGGACCTCCGGGTCGGTGGTGCGGCCCGCCTCGACGAACTCGACGAACCGCGGGCACGCCTGGCTGAACAGCTTGATATCCGGTGCTGCAGCGGCGACTGCTCGGTCGTACGCCCCCGACGCGATCGTCCCTTCCGTCCCGATCACCCCGATGCGCCCGTTGCGCGTCGAGCGGACCGCCGTGTCGACCGCCGGGGCGATCACGCCGACCACGGGTACCGGGAACCGCAGCGGATCGGTCTCCAGCGCCGCGGCGGTGGCCGTGTTGCATGCGGCGACGACCAGCTTGGTGTCCTGCGTCGCCAGCCAATCGACGATCTCCTGCGTGAAGTCGCGAACCTCACCGAGGTCGCGCGGGCCGTAGGGTCCCCGTGCGGTGTCACCGAAGTAGAGGATGCGCTCGTCAGGCAGCAGATCCATCAGCGCCCGAGCGACCGTCAGCCCGCCGACGCCGGAGTCGAAGACGCCGATGGGGCGCGGGTCGGTGGGGGCGCCGGCGGTGCGCCGCGGCTGGTTCGCCATGGCGACGATGCTAGATCAGGCCCAGAGCGTGTCCTGCAGGCGCGCGGCGACGTCCTCGAGGTTGCCCTGCTCGTACGCCCCGGTGGACAGGTATTTCCAACCGCCGTCGGGTGAGATGACCACCACCTTGGATCCCTCTGGCAGCCGGGCGGGGGTGCACACGCGGCGGGCGACGTCGACCGCCGCTCCGGTGGACACCCCGACGAACAGCCCCTCGTGCTCGACGACGTCGCGGGTGGCCTTCAGCGCCCGCAGCGAGTCGACCTTGATCCGCCCGTCGAGGAGCGACTGGTCGAGCACCGGTGGCACGAAACCCTCGTCGATGTTGCGCAGCCCGTAGACCAGGTCACCGTACTCCGGCTCGGCGGCGATCACCTTGACGTCGGGGTTGTGCTCCTTGAGCCGGCGCCCCACGCCCGTGAGTGTCCCGCCGGTCCCCAGTCCGGCCACGACCGCGGCCACGTCTGGCAGGTCGCGGATGATCTCAGGCCCGGTGGTCTCGTAGTGCGCCAGCGGGTTCGCGGGGTTGCCGTATTGAAAGGGCATGAAGACGTCCGGGTCGTCCTCGGCGATCTCGCGCGCGACGCGCACGGCGCCGTTGGAGCCTTCCGAGGCCGGGCTGTACACGATGTCCGCCCCGTACAGCGTCAGCAGCGTGCGGCGCTCCTGGGAGGTGTTCTCGGGCATGACGCACGTGAGCTTGTAGCCCTTCGGGGCGCAGATCGCGGCCAGGGCGATGCCGGTGTTGCCTGATGTCGGCTCGAGGACCCGGCTGCCCGGATGCAGACGACCGTCACGCTCGGCCGCCTCCACGAGGTACTTCGCCACCCGGTCCTTGACCGAGCCCGTCGGGTTGTTGCCCTCCAGCTTCAGATACAGGCGGTACCCCGGCGGCGACAACGACGGCAGCCCGACCAGCGGCGTGTCGCCGACCGCGTGGCTGACGTCGGGGGCGAGCACGACGGCTCAGCCGCCGGCCACGGCGGGGAGGATCGACACGGTGTCACCGTCGGACACCGGGGTCTCGATGCCGCCCAGGTAGCGGACGTCCTCGTCGTTGACGTACACGTTGACGAACCGCCGCAGCGCGCCTGACTCGTCGACGAGGGCGGCGGTGAGGTCGGCGTTGCGCTGGCCGAGGTCGTCGATCACCTCGCGCAACGTCGCACCTTGGGCCTGGACGACCTTCTCGCCGTCGGTGTGCTTGCGCAGCACGGTCGGCACGCGGACCTGGATGGACATGGGGATCGGGCTCCTGGTTGTCAGCCGACGGGGGTGGCGGCGTCGTCGATGAGCACGCGGCGCTCCGTGATCGCCCCGTCGACGATGTTGAACCCGCGGATCACGGGGCGCTGGGCATCTTGCAACGACACGATCAGGTAGACCGCGTCGGGATAGAACGCCAGCTCGACGTCGGTGGGCGAGGGAAACGCCTCGGTGTGGGTGTGACTGTGGTAGATCGCCAGCAGATCCCAGTCCTGGTCGTCGATCTCGTTCATCGCGTGCAGCATCGACCTGGGATCCATGGAGTAGTAGGTCATCGATCGCGCGGCGTTGGGGATCGGGTAGTGCTTGACGACCCGTCCGCGGTGCCCGGCCAGCAGCCCGCACACCTCGAACGGGAAGTCGCTGCGCGCGTGGTCGACCAGCGCGTCGAACGTCGCCTGGTCCAGCTGCAGTTCGCCCTGCATGCGGGCGCGCGTCACCGCGGATCTCCTTGCTCGGGGTCTGCGAGCCATGCTAGCCACGGTTTTGCACCCCCCTGGGGTGTAAACCGTCGACGGGCGCGGTGCGCCACCGGCGGTCAGCGCAGGCGGATGCGCCCCGTCCCCGGGGCCAGGGCGGCACCGACCACCGCGGCGGGGTGGCCTTCTGCCTGCAGCGCCGCGACTGCCTGGCCGGCGCGGTCGGGGTCCACACCGAACAGCAGACCCCCCGAGGTCTGCGGGTCGGCGAGCAGCGCCATGGTGTCGTCGCCTGCGCCGCCGCGGTCCACCAGCTCGTTGACCCACCGCAGGTTCCGCCGAGTCCCCCCAGGCACGTGTCCCGCGGCAATCAGGTCGCGCGCACCGGGGAGCACGGGCACAGCGTCGACTTCCAGGGCCACGTCGGCACCGGCGGTCTCGGCCAAGGACCGCAGGTGCCCGAGCAGGCCGAACCCGGTGACGTCGGTCGCGCCACGGGCGCCCGCGCCCACGGCCACCCGGGCGGCTGCCGCATTGGAACGCTGCATCGACGCCACCGCCGCGGCGACCGCGTCCTCACCGGCAGCGCCGGCCTTCAGTGCGGTGGCGACGGTACCGACGCCAATGGCCTTGGTGAGCACCAGCGCCTGCCCTGGTCGCAAGCCGTCTTTGGTCATCAGCTCGTCGATGCGGACCTCACCGACGACCGCCACGCCGAACTTCGGCTGGGGGTCGTCGACGGTGTGGCCGCCCACGATGACCCAGTCCTCCGCCCCGGCCGCGTCGCGTGCGCCGGTGAGCACCTCCACCAGCAAGTCGTCGCCGAGCTCCCCGGCGTTCCAGCAGACCACGTTGAGACCGAACAGCGGGCGGCCACCCATCGCGTACACGTCGGATGCGGCATTCGTGGCGGCCACGTGGCCCCACGTGACGGCGTCGTCGACGATCGGGGTGATCACGTCCACGGTGGCGACGAACGCACGATCATCGTCGACTCGCCACACGGCGGCGTCGTCGCCGGTGCCCAGCAGCAGGTCCGGCGCGGAGCCGGCGGGCACGCGTTGCAGGATCGACGCCAACGCGGCCGGGGCGAGCTTGCACCCGCACCCAGCCCCGTGGCTGTACTCGGTCAGGCGGCGGCGGGTCACCCGCGCAGCGTAGATGGCTCCCGCGGGGCCGGCGCCGGGCGGGGGGCGCCCGACGGAGGTGCCGCGGGCAACGACGCCCGGAAGATCACCAGCGGCCCCTCGCAGTGCACGTCGATCCGCCCGCCGTAGGACGTCACGATCTTTCGGGCGATATGCAGCCCGAGGCCGATACCGCCGTAGCGGCGCGTGTCGGACGAGTCGGCCTGGACGAAGGCGTCGAAGATCCGCTCGCGGTCACGGTCACCGATGGCGGGGCCGACGTTGGCCACCTCCAGCACGATCGCGTTGCCGTCACGTCGGCTGCTCACCCGCACGTCGGAGTCGTCGGCCGCGAACTTCACGGCGTTGTCGAGCAGGTTGAACAGCAGCTGGTGGGTCACCGCAGCGTTCATCCGCACGACGTGGTCGGCCGCCACGTGCTGCGTGACGCGCCGCGAGGCCACCGGGGTCGTCTCGACGACATCGCGCACCGCGGCGGCGGCCAGCTCGCTGAGGCAGGCGCGGTCGTGCTCGTCGGGCTCGATCTCTTCCGAGGCAGTGAGCAGGTTGGCGACCATGCGGGTCAACCGCTTCGCTTCCCGTTCGATCGCCTGGGTGCACGTCTGCACCGCCTCGGGATCCATGCGGCCGTGGCGCGCTTCGAGGGTGCGGGCGAAGCCTCGGATCGCGGTCAGCGGAGTCCGGAACTCGTGCCCGACGACGCCAATGAGCTCGCTTTTGACGGTCTCAGCCTGTCGCAGCTGCTCGACGACGGCCCGCTCGCCCTCGTACAGGCGGCTGTAGTACTCCTGCGCGGCCATCTGCTGGCGTTCGGTCTGCTTCCAGAAGATGACGTTGGCAGAGGCGGCGGCGAGCAGGAACCCGCCGTGGATCACGGCCCACAACCAGGGCGCCTCGGCACCGCCCGGGTGGCTGTAGATGCTGCCCGGTGCGACTGCACCGACGGCCCCGTGGCTGACCATGACGTACGCGACGGCGATCAGCAGTGGGCGCCAGTCCTGGTACAGCGCGACGAACGCCAGGACGACGAAGTAGTGGAAGTGCGCCTCGATGACACCACCGGTGGCATGCACCAGCAGTGACGCCCCGCCGACCAGCCCCAGCGTGACGGCGCACGACCCGACGACGCGTGACCGCGACAGCGCACCAACCCCCAAAAGGGCGATCAGCGGCATCACCTCGAGCAGCTGATGAGCCAATGGCCGCCCCGCAACGGCTCCGACAGCCACGAGACCGGGGACGTGCAGCGCGAGCACGACCAGCAGCAGCCGATGGCGGCGGGCCCAGATCTCCGCGCCCAGGGTGTTGCCACGCGGGAGCGCGGTACGGAGTTGTGCGACGTAGTGGGTCATGGGTGCGGTGGTGAGAGTGCGATGCCGTCAGTGTTCCTCCAGCCGGTCATCTCACAACCGGACCGAATGGGTCATATCGCCATGGCGCCGATGGACTAGTCCGCAAGCACGGTGGCGAGCACACTGGGCCGGTCGGTCACGATGCCGTCGACGCCGAGGGCGAGCAACCGGCGCATCTCGGCCGGTTCGTCGACGGTCCAGACGTGCACGGCCAAGCCGACGTCATGGGCGGCACGGACGAACGGCTCGCTCACCACGACGACGTCGCCGTAGGTCACCGGCACCTGCACGGCGTGGCGGCCCGGTATGCCCGCCGGGGAGCCGTCGTGCACCGACTGCCACAGCGCGGCGGTCTCCCCGGGTCCGGCAGAGGTCGATACGCCGGGCGCCAGGGCGGAGAACCGGCAGAGCGCGGCGTCATGAAAGGACGCCACCATCAGGTTCGTGACCTCGCCGTGCGCGGCGATGACCTGTGCGACCGCTGCCTCGTCGCCGCCCTCGTCACCAGGGGGTCGTTTGAGGTCGATGTTGACGTACACCCCGCCGAAGCGCCGCAGGACGTCGGCGAGCAGCGGGACGCGGAAGTCGTCGGCAGTGAAGCCGGCCGGCGGCGACCGGCGGCCCGTGGCAACGCCCCGGTACGGGCAGTCCGATGCGGCCGGGTCCGCAACGTCGCCGACACCGGGGACGAAACGGTAGGCCGCGTCGAGACGCTGCAGCTGCGCCAGCGTCAGGGCGCCCACCGCCCCGCAGCCGTCGGTGGTCGCGTCGACCGTCTCGTCGTGCACGACGACGACGTGGCCGTCGGCGGTTGTGTGGACATCGAGCTCGAGCATGTCGGCGCCGGCGGCCACGGCGGTGGCCATCGCGAACATGGTCGAGGCCGGCGCTTCCGCCGCCCCGCCTCGATGGGCGATGTTCAGCGGCCGCCGGCGCAGCCAGGGGTTCACGGCGCCGGCGCCGGCAGCTCGAACCACACCCGCTTGCCGCTGCGCGTGGTCACCACGCCCCAGTCGGACGCGACCGTCTCCACGATGTGCACCCCCCTGCCGCCCGTGGCGTCGGGGCCGGGCTGCAGCTTGCGGGGCAGCTCGGCCGACCCGTCGCCGACCTCGACACGCACGCACGTGCCGTCGTACCGCACCAAGACGACAAACGGCGCCTCGCCGTGCCGGATGGCGTTGCCGACCACCTCGCTGACCAGCAGCTCGATGTCACCGCCGGCCAGGGACGACATGCGCCAGCTGTGCATCACCCCGGAGACGAACCGGCGAGCGCGGGCGGCGCTGGTGGGGTCGCCGCTGAGCCGCAACCGCGCCTCGCGGGGCGGGCCAGGCCGCCATGTCGCTCCCCAGTGCGGCTCACCCACCGGGTAGCCGGGCAGCTCGACCTCACTGCCGATGGCGCGACGCAGCCGCTGCTCGGGGTCCTCGGCGGCGTCGGGCGGGACGCGGACGACCACCACGGCCACATCGTCAGGAAACGGCTGGTCGGAGAATGTCACGAGACCCTCGACGATGGCGTCGGCGAGCGTCTCCGCGTCGGCGTCGATGTTGGCCAGCAGGAGCTCTGGCAGCGCCTCGTCGCCGTACTCCTCCCCTGCGGTGTCGCGTGCCTCGGTCACGCCGTCGGTGACGAACACGATCGCGTCGCCCGGACCCAGTCCCACGCGGTCCTCGTCGACCTCGATGTCCTCGAACAGCCCGAGCAACGAGCCGGCCTGGCCGCGGACGTCGACCCACCCCGCTCGCCGTACGACGACCGGCAGTGGATGGCCGGCGACCGACAGCGTCAACCACGCGCCGCACACATCCTGCTCCAGCCGCGCGTAGACCACGGACGCGAACCGCTCGCCCAGATCCGGCTCGCCCAAGAGGGCCTCGTTGACCTCGGCGAGCACGGCCACCGGGTCACTGTGGTGGCCCGCCGCCGCACGCACCGAGTAGCGGGCGAGCGCGGTCAGTCGAGCAGCCTGGACGCCCTTGCCGCAGACGTCCCCCAAGACCACGCCCCAATCGTTGGTCCGCAGCCGGAAGACGTCGTAGAAGTCACCACCGACGATGACGCCCTGCTGCGCCGGCCGGTAGCGGGCGGCCACCTGCAAACCGGGGATCTGCGGCGGACGGGGTGGCAGGAGGCTGGCCTGGAGCGTCTCACTGACGCGCCGCAGGTCGGCCTCGACGTCCTTTTGCGCGGTGATGTCGCGGAACTGCCACGCGTACCCCAGATAGCTGCCGTCTGGGGCGTGCAGGGGGGTGCCGTAGCGGTCCAGGACCCGCCCGTCACGCAGAGCCAGCTCTTCGTGGGATGCGACCGGGTCCGCGTACACCTGGCTGACGCGCGCGACGAACGCCTCGGGGTCGGCGACCAACCGGGCTGCGGCCTGCACCGCCTGCTCGTCGTCGCGGTCGCGGATCGCCTCAGGTGGCAGCTGCCAGATCTCGGAGAACCGCTCGTTGAGCGCGAGTATCCGTCCGTCGGGGGACACGACCAACAGACCGTCGGGCGTGGCCTCGACCAGCGCGTTCCAGATCTGGTCGAGCGCGCGTCGCTCGCGGCGGCCTTCGCGCGGATTGGATGGCGGGTGATCCACGTGCAAGGGTGCGATGTGTCCTGTTCCGGCGGCCGGTGTCGATGGTAAGTCACCGGCGGCCCGTGTGGAGGGTCCAGCATGGCAGCGGACGCCGACGTCGTGGTGATCGGCGCCGGGCTGGCCGGGCTGACGGCAGCGCACCGGCTGACCACCGCCGGTGCGTCGGTGGTCGTCGTCGAGGCCCGAGGTCGGGTCGGCGGACGGGTGCTGACGACGCAGCTGGACGATCTGACGGTCGACCTCGGGGGCACCTGGGTGGGACCGGGACAGGACCGGATCGCGGCACTGCTGGACGAGCTGGGGGTGTCGACGTTTCCGACCCACGACCACGGCGACGACCTGCTGGTGCTGCGCCGGCACGGGGGCCGGGTGATGCGCCGGCGTGCCGCTGGACGGGTGCCGCCGCTGGCGGCGCCTGCCGTCCTCGACCTGGTCCGGGTGCAGACGGCGCTGGACCGGATGGCACGGCAGGTCCCGCTGGACCGCCCGTGGACTGCACCCCGCGCGCGCAGTCGGGACGCGCAGACCCTGGAGTCGTGGCTGCAGCGCAACGCGCTCACGCGTGACGCCCGGCGATTGGTGCGGCTGCTGCTGGCCCAGGCGGTGCTGACGACCGAGGCGGAGAACGTGTCGCTGCTGCACGCGCTGTTCTACCTGCGCGCTGGCGGCGGTTTCGAGACGCTGATGTCGACGACCGGGGGCGCCCAGCAGGACCGCATCGTGGGCGGGGCGCTGCAGGTGCCGCTGCGGCTGGCCGGGGCGTTGGGCGACCGGGTGCGCCTGGACTGGCCGGTCCGTTCCGTGCGCGCCCGCGACGACGGCGTGGAGGTCGGTGGCGATGCGGGGACGGTGACGGCGCGGCGCGCCATCGTGGCGGTCCCACCGACCCTGGCGGGTCGCCTGCACTACGAGCCGGCACTGCCCGCCGCGCGGGACCAGCTGACGCAGCGGGTGCCCCACGGAGCGACCATCAAGGCTGTGGCGCGCTACGACCGTCCGTTCTGGCGGGACGACGGCCTGTCGGGGCAGGCTCTGACCGACCGGGGCGACGTGCTGTTCACCTTCGACGTCAGTCCGGCGGACGGCTCGGTGGGCGCGCTGGTCGCCTTCGTGCAGGGCACGACCGCGGTACGGCTGGGTGCGGCGCCGGCGGCCCAGCGTCGGGCGGCCGTGCTGGCCGACCTCGCAGCGCTGTACGGCCCGCAGGCCGCCGAACCCGACGGCTACGTCGAGCAGGACTGGCAGGCCGAGCAGTACACCCGAGGTTGCTACGGCGGCCACGCGCCCCCGGGGGCGCTGACGCAGTACGGCCACGCGCTGCGCCGGCCCATCGGTCCTTTGCACTGGGCCGGCACGGAGACCGCCGAGCGTGGCAACGGCTACATGGACGGGGCGGTCGCCTCGGGCGAGCGGGCGGCGCGGGAGGTGCTGGCCGCACTGGGGTGACCGTGGGGTGCTGGGGTGGGCGCAGCGCGGTTCAGTCGTGCTCGTGACGGCACGCGTCGCCGTGACCGTTCAGGCCGGCGAACGGCCCGCAGGGATGGTCGATCAGCCACACGTGCAGCATGGGGGGCGTCACGACGTGGCGCCCCGACGGGACGCAGCGCCCGTCGACCAGCAGACCGGCGACGCGACCGTCATCGTCCCAGCACAGATCCTCGTGCAGGTGCCACGCGGCCCGCTGGTCGCCCAGATCGGGGACATCAGCCATGGTGGAACCGGGCGGGAGGATGTACATGACCGACACGAGGCGGCGTCGACTCCCCTCCACGCGGTAGACGAGTGACTCGGGGCGGCGGGGGTCCAAAATTCTGGCGCTGGCGGTCCGCGCCGGGTGCACGTAGTGCTCGTAGCCGGTGATCGCATCGCCGATGGACCGGTAGCCCGCCGCCGTGGCCGTAGCGACGTCGCCGTACCGGCCCGCGTGGCGGCGGGTGCGTGACACCAGCCGGTCGGCGGCGGTCGCCACTGGACGGGGCGGCCGCCGGCGCGCCTCGGTCTGCTGCGGCGCCGGCCGGTGGTGGTGGTCGTCAGCGGGCGTTGCTGGTGCGTCGGCCGGCGTAGCCGTCTGGCGGGGTGGTGCGGGGTCGCTGCGGGCGCCGGTGGCGGCCAGACCGATCACGATGACCAGCCCGGCGAGCGCCCCGAGCAGGCCGGCGCGGGCGGTGGTGCTCATGCCGGCCCGTCGTCGCGCAGCTCGATCCACCGGGCACGGGCGACCGCCACGGCAGTACCGTCCGCGTCCACGATCGCCGAGGCGGCGTCGTGCTTGCGGCCCTCCGACGATCCGCGCCATCCGAGCACCACGTAGGGCACGCCGACCTGCACGGCGGCGCGCAGCTGCGCCGTCAGCCGACCGAGCACCGCGAGGCGACCGACCGGCCCGCCGAAGTACGAGGGGCAGTCCAGCGCCGCCCACACGACGGCGGGGTCGACCGCCCCGTCCGCGCCGGCAACGTCAGCGGTCGGCGTCCATGGGGCGGCCACGATGCCGTCGGCACCGTCGACGGGACCGGGAAACAGCCGCAGGCCGTCGCCGGCCGCCCGTTGGGGCCCGCACACGAAGCACGTCGGGAAGGCATGACGCGTGAAGCCGTCGTAGCCCCCGGTGGCGCGGGCGGCCTCGTCCGGGGTCACGGTGCGGGGCGGGGCGAGATCGACACCGGAGGGACGCGCCTCGGCGATGAGCAGCTCACCGTCGTGCAGAACGGCTCGCTCCGCGTCAACGGTCAGGTCCAGCGGCCGCTCCAGGGGTGGAGGCAGCCGGAGCGTCACCTCGGTGGTGCCGTCCAGGTGCACGGCCAGCGCCCCGCACGCGTACCCGCCGTTGGCGGACGTCGGCGGGCCGTTGAACCGGGCGGGGATGGTGACCGTGGCGGAAGCCATTGGTGGAGGTGCGGGGAATCGAACCCCGG
>DATLGM010000258.1:0-4195 GCA_035540515.1 Egibacteraceae bacterium
GACGTTGCACCGCAAAGTCGTCCGTGCCGCGCATTCCGGCGACGACGGCCATCACCCCGGCCGCGAACAGCAGCCCGGTGGCGACGGCGGCGGTCACGTGCATGTCAATCCACCGCCCGCATGCCGTGCCGCCACCCGTGGTGGGTCAGCCACTGCCGCATCTTCACCGACGGTCCGTCGCCGGTCAGCCGGCCCTCCGAGTCGACCCGATAGACCTCGTGGATGAGGATCGTGCCGCCCTCGACATCGCCAACCTCCAGCACCTCGGCGACGTACCGCTTGCCGGTCGCCGGGTCCTGGCGCTGCCAGCACACGACGTCGATCGCATCAGCCACTCGGCGCCGGGCGCCTGCCTCGCTCATGGTCGAGTGCTCAGCCGCCAGGTACTCGAGGCGCCCCAACGCAGCGCGAGCGGAGGAGGCGTGGATCGTGCAGACCGACCCGCCTGCTTCGCCCATCATGGCGTCCAGCAGCTCGGCAGCCTCACTGGACCGGACCTCACCCACGACCAGGCGGTCGGGGCTGAGCCGCTTGGAAGCACGCAGCCCGTCCGAGAGAGTGAACGCGCCCTCGCCTTCCGCGTTTGCCCGGCGGGTGGCGATAGAGACCACGTCGTCGTGGAGGGGTCTGCCGCCGGCGTCGACCATCGCCGGGTCGGCGAGCATCAGCTCACGGACGTCCTCGATGGTGATGATGCGCTCGTCCGGGGGAACTTCGTTGAGCAGGCATCGCATGGTCGTGGTCTTGCCAGCTTTTGTGCCGCCCGCGACAAGCACATTCGCACCGAACCGCACGACCGCGGCCATGTACTCGCCCACGCTCTCGTGCAAAGTCCCCAGAGCCACGAGTTGGCTGACGCGGCGCAGGGACAGGTCCGGACGGCGGATTGAGATGGTGGGCCGCGAAACGGTGTCGCGCACCAGCGAGATCCGGTGCCCCGACGCCAGCGTCACGTCCGCGACCGGCCGGGTTTCGGACCACTCCTGTTCTCCCTCGCGGCCGTGGCGGCGGGCGATCCGCTGGCCCAGCCGCAACAGCTCCTCATCGCTGTCGGCAACCGCGTCGCCCCGCGTCTTTGACCCATCGCTGCGGATCACCCACACCTCGTCGCAGCCATTGATGTTGACGTCTTGGATGGAGTCGTCATCCAGGAGGGGTTGCAGCCGGCCGAGAGAGGCGAGCTCGGCGACGGCGGCGTGCCGTACCGTCGTCCAGACCGCTGCCTGCTCCTCGGCGGCAAGATCGGTCGGCAGCAGCGTCACGGCCTCCATGCGCAGCCGGCGGATTTCCGCCATCACCAGATCGGCCGCCTGGTCGTGGCTGAGCCGGTCAGGGTCGGCCTGCGGACGCTGACCGTTGCGCCGCTGATGCACCCCCTCGACGACGGCAACGACGGCGCGCCGCACGACGGGATCGGACCAACTCCTCATGCCCGCACCTCCACGCGCCCGAGTCGCTCACCGACCGCCCTGGCGGTGCGGATCAACGGTGCGCGGGCGAGGTTGCGGGGGGCGGGAGACAGGCCGCACAAGGCGCGCGCGGACCGCGGGTCGTGCGGCACCGATGCGACCGCCGGCCACTGAAGCATCGCTGTGGCGGCTGTGGTGGAGTGACGGGCAGCTTCGCCTCCGGGTTCACGCATGAGCAATCCGACCGGGCCGGTCTTGTTCAGCCAGTCGGCAATCGCTCGAGCAGCGATGACCTGCTCGACGATGGGGTCCATGAGCACCCATACGGAGCCGACCGCGGTCAGCAGGTCGAACTGCTCGGGTGAGCCGTCCACGCGGCCGGCGTCGACAAGCACTGGTACCTCCACCGTTGCCAGGCGTTCGGCGAGCCAGCGGGATACCTGCGCCTGGCGCATCACCACCGCAGAGGGGTGCGCCGGGATGACTCGCGAGGCACCTAGCCACGGGGCGTGAGCTGTGCGCCACAGGTCAACCGTGCTGGAGACCTCCATCGCCAGCCGAGCGGTCGTGTTGACGGTGTCACGCACATCCAGCCGCCAGCGCGCGGCAATGGACGCGCCGGACGTTGCGGCTTCCACGACCAGTAGCGGACGATCGTTCGTAGAGCCGGCCGCGACGGCGCACACGAGCGTCGTCACACCCGGGGAGCCGCTCACCGAGACCACGGCTGCGGACTTCATTGGGCAACCACCGCGATGGACGCGCGGCCGGCAGAGCCGGCGTTGGTGACTGCCGCCGCCGCCTCGGCGGGCACCGACAGGGTGATGAGCCGAGCCGAGGCGACGCCTTGGTCGCCGAGCGCTGCGACTGCCTCGACGTTCGCGGAGTCCACGAGCACTCGCGGCTCCTCACCCGGCTGGGCGGCCGTCTCAACGACCATGACGACGTCGCCGGGCCGGAGGCCGGTTATTGGGAAGGCACCTGGATCAAGGCTCAGCCCGACGAGCGCCTGTCCGTCGGCGACGGCCAGCCGCTCGCTCACCAAGGCGGGGGAGAGCAACTCGCCGGCGGGCAGGTCGACCGTCCACACCTGTCCGGTCAACTCGTCGCGCGACTCGGTCGTCGCCGGCACCAGATGGTCGGCGACCGACGCGCTGAGTTCGACGGCGACCAGCTGCTCGGCCGCCACGGGATGGCCACGTGACACGTCAGCCGCAGTTGCCCAGACCAGGGTCGTGGTCGTCGCAGCATTCAGCAGCGCCGCCACCAGCGCTGCGGCAGACGCTGCGAGCACCAGCCCGACGACGACGAGTAGCGGTCGGCGGCGGCGAGCGGGCGGGGGTAGGCCTTTGACGGACCCGGCTGAGGGTCTTTGAAGCCGCCCGACCTGCTTGGCCGGGGACGTCATCGTGTCCCCTTGGGATCCCGACTGCATGGTCCCACAGTCACCTCCCCGCGAGCTCGCCGGGGACTCAAGGCCCAGCTCCTAGCGACGCCGGGCCGTTCCGTATTGGTGAGGCGTAGGACTCTACGCAAAGTAACTAGTCACTTGGGGAAAAAAAATCTGAGGCTGTGGAAAACCTCCGAGGGAGGCGCTTAGGCCGCGGTCATCGGTGCTGATCCCGGCGAGCCGCGGTTGCCAAGTGCACGACCCGCGCCGCCGCCTGCGGTGCCTCCGGTCACCGTCGCACGCTCGACCACTCGGTCGCCTGCGGAGTCGCTGGCGCGGCTTGGCGCGTCGAGGAACTCGACCCTGTCGGCGACTACCGTCAACCGCTCCGCGCGTTGACCGTCCGATCCGAGCCACTCCTCATGCGCGAGCCGGCCTTGAACGGCGACGCGACGGCCACACGTGAGATGCTCGGCTGTGACCTCTGCCAGCCGCTCCCAAGTCTTGACGGTCACGAAGTCGGCGTCGTTGTGAGTGGGACGGTCGATCGCCAGCCGGAACGTCGTCACCGCCGTGCCGCTGGTCGTGTGGTCCGCGTCCGGGTCGCGGGTGAGCCGCCCAATGAGCTGCACGCTGTTCATGTGTTTTCCTCCCCTACTCCGGGTTGTGGAGGGAGTTGCACCTCGAGCGTCAGAAACGTGACAACCACACCGTCGCTGCCTTCGACGCGAGCTGTCCCGGATGTGCCCGCTTAGCGGGACGATGCGAAAGACGTGCGACGCCGGTCCAGTTGAGGCGTGCCACAAGGGTGTCGGTCAAGCCACCAGGGCGTCGGTAGGGGTGAACTCCCTCCCTGGCCGCGCTGCCCGATCCACCGCGTCATGAGCAGCCGACCCGGGTTGCAGGCCATTTCATGCGCGCCGTGGCGGGGTCACGCAGACGCGCTTGAGGACTCCGTTCCTACTGCACGACGAACGTGGTCAGGTACAGCCCCGTCACCTCACCGCCGTACGCGGCGACGACGCGCTCGGTGATCTCCTTCTTCGCCGCCGCGCGACCGCGGGGCCGGACCAGCTCGGTGCCGGTGTATCCCGAGTACGTGGACACGATGATGTCGAGGGCCCGGGCGGTGGAGAGCTCGTCGGAGCCCTCTTCCTTGTCCTTCTTCCCGCCCTCCTCGCCGGCGAGCTGGAACGCGACGCCAACCTTGAGGTAGCTGCCGTCGGCGAGGCTGAGCACCACCGGCTCCGTCTCGACAACCGGGCCGTCCGGTGCGGGCGGGTGCGCCTCCGCCGCGGCGTTCGTGTCGACCGGTGGCGCGCCGCCGCCCTGGAGCAGGAAGCTGGCGGCGACGACGCCCACGGCGACGATCGCCGCCAGCTTCCTGCTCCAGGGC
>DATLGM010000259.1:0-38051 GCA_035540515.1 Egibacteraceae bacterium
GCCTTCGCACTCCTCGCTGGGGGAGGACTGCACGACCACGCTGCTCAGCCCGAACGTCAGGCCCTGGGGCTCGTCGCCGGGGGGCGTGATCGTCAGCTTCAGCGCGGTGCCCTCCGCGGCGCCGACGAACTCGTGCTCGTCGGCAGCGGCTGGCACTGCGGACAGCACCAGGGTCAGCACGGCAAAGGCGACGAACCACGACTTCATCTGCTTCAACCTCATCTGTTGTCCCGTCTCAGAGCGCAAAAGCCGGGGCCAGGGCGGATGGCCGTTGCGTATGGAAACGATCGCCTACACGCAGGGTTACGCCTTCAGCGCAGAAATTCCTGCCTGGAGGCAACCTCGTGGATTTCCCGTTGCGGCGCAAGTATGTCCCGCGGGCACGCCGATCATGTCCGCCCGCGTCAGGCCCGATGCGGCGAGGCGGCCATGAACGCGGCCTCCGCTTCGCCCAGTGCCGTTGCGGGTGGACCTTCGTCCATCAGCTCCAACGCGATCCGGTGCCAGTTGGCGGTGGCGCCCAGGCGGGCAAGGATGGAGTTGACCCCCCACTGGATGCGGTTGAGCAGCAGGTAGTCCGGCGGGAAGTTGAACTGCCGCAGTGTCTGCCAGTAGCCGGCCTTGGGGTCGCTGCCGATGCGGATGACGTCGCGGGCGAACTCCCGGGTGTACGTGTACTCCCGGTCCTCGAGCACCGGCTGGTTGAACAGGCGGAACATCGCCAGCGTCTTGTCCGGGTCGATCGTGCGCCCGGCCGGGATGAAACCTGCCTCGCGGAGCTCGCGCTGCAGGCCGGTGGCGTCGCCCTCGATCACGGCCCGCATCTGCCGCTTGAGCTGCTCACGCGTGACGGAACGGAACAGCTTGACCGACCCGAAGTCCAAGAAGGCGGTCGTGCCGTCTCCCGGGAACAGGTAGTTGCCCGGGTGCGGGTCGCCGTTGAACAGCCGGAACCGGTTGAGCGAGCCGAACACGAAGCGGTAGATGATCTCGCCGTAGCGGCGCTGCGTCGCCTCGTCGGCCTCGGCCACCATGTCGTCGAAGGAGCGGCCCTCGACGTACTCCGTGGTGATCACCCGCGGCCGGCACCAGTCCGGAAAGACCCCAGGCACCCGGATGAACGGATGACCGTCGTAGCGCTCGAAGAAGGCCTGCTGGTACTGCGCCTCCTGCTGGTAGTCGAGCTCGTCGACCAGCCGGTCGCGGAGCTCGTCCATCAGCGGGCGGATCTTGAGGTTCGGCGAGAAGACCTTCGCGAGCGGCGCGAACATCTCCGCGTTGGCGATGTCGGACTCCACCGCCTCGGCAACACCCGGGTACTGCACCTTCGTGACCACCACGGTGCCGTCCGGGAGTCGGGCGCGGTGCACCTGGCCGATGCTCGCGCTGGCGATGGGATGGGGATCCCACTCGGCGAAGACCTCCTCCGCGGGAGCTCCGAACTCGTCGGCGATGACGTCGCGGATGCTCGACGGGTCGACCGGCGGCGCCGCCGCTCGCAGACGAGCCAGCACCTCGTGGTACGTCGCCTGTGCCTCCGGCGGCAGGTCGAGGTCGACGAAGCTGGCGATCTGCCCGAGCTTCATCGCCGCGCCCTTCATGCTGCCGAGCATGTCGAAGACCTTCTCGGCGGTCTCTGCGTGGAAGCGAGCGTCGGCTTCGTCACCGTCGCGGAGGCGGCGCACTCGCGAGGTCAGGTAGTTGGTGCTCGTGCTGGCACCCAGGCGCGCGATGTTGGCCCCCCGCTGGGCGCGCGAACCCATGGAGGGGTCGCGCGGCGGCTCCTTGGGGTCGGCCATGGCGGCCCATTGTGCCTGCCGCGTCGGCGCGCCCGTGACGGGGCGGGCCGTGCCCGCCACTAGGCTGGTCGGATGCATGCCGTGCTGTGGGGCAAGGATCACGTCGATCTCGGGTCGGTCGCCGTCGAGGCGGCCGGTCCCAAGGCCGCCGTGGCCATCACCCGGGGACGCCACCGCAAGGCGTACCGCTACACCGACCCCAACGAGGACGCCGCGGTCGCCGTCGCCGGCCGGCGCGCAACGCTGCTGGCGGTCGCCGACGGCCACAACGGCTGGGCCGCCACCGAAGCGGCAATCCGGACGGTCGTCGACGCCCTCGGCGACGACCCGCCGCCTGCCGACCTTGCCGACGCTGACCTCGTCGACCTGTTCCTGGCGGCATCCAACGCCGTGCTCGAAGTCACCGACCATCCGACGTCGGCCACCCCGAACAGCCGGACAACGCTGGTCGTGGCGCTGGTCAGCGGACGCCGGCTGCAGTGGGCCTCGTTCGGCGACTCAGCGGTGTACACCGTGACGCCCGCAGGCGCAGCGCAGCTGTCCCGCTCGACCCACCGGTTCGTCGGCTACCCCATGGAGCGATTCGCGGTCGACGTGATGCTCGACCGCGGGACCACCTCGCTGTCCGACGGCGCCTGGGTCGTTGCGGCAAGCGACGGGCTCGTCGACTTCGCACACCCGTTCCCGACGGGGCTGTTCGGACCGGGCGCCTCGCCTGCCGAGGTCGCCGAGGGCTTGATCGGCGCCGCCTGCGACGGGGGCGCGGGGGACAACGTCGCAGTCGCGGTGGCAGCCCCGTGACCTACGCCCGCGAGCACGCCGAGGCGGCCCGCATCGCCGACGCCGCGGGCGCGGTGCTGATGGCGCTGCGGCACGAGGGGACGCTGACGGACAAGGCGCTGCGCGACGAGGGTGACCGGCGTGCGCACGACTGCATCATGGCGTTGCTTGCCAACGCCTTCCCCGACGACGCCGTGCTGTCCGAAGAGGGACGCGACGACACGGTCAGGCTGCAACGCGACCGCGTGTGGATCGTCGACCCCCTCGGCGTACTCGCGGGTGCCGTCGAGGGGCGTACCGACTGGGCGGTCCACGTCGCGCTGGCGCTCGACGGTGTCGCCGCGATCGGCGCGGTCGCCTTGCCGGCGCTCGGCGAGGTCCTGGCGACACAGCCGGCACCGTCGGTCGCCCCTGCCAACGACGGGCCGCCCCGCATGGTGGTCAGCAGAACCAGACCGCCCGAGGTCACCGAGCAGATCCGCGCTGCCCTCGGCGCCCAGCTGGTGCCCATGGGCTCCGCCGGCGCGAAGACCATGGCGGTGATCCGCGGCGAGGCGGACGTCTACGCCCACGCGGGCGGGCAGTACGAGTGGGACTCGGCCGCACCCGTCGCCGTCGCTGCGGCCGCCGGTCTGCACGTGTCGCGCCTCGACGGTTCGCCGCTGCGCTACAACAACGCCGACGTGTACCTGCCCGATCTGCTGGTGTGCCGGCCGGAGCACGCCGACGCGGTGATCACCGCAGCGCGAGGCTGAGATGCGCACGCACACGCTGGACCTGCACACCGGCGACCGGTTCCGCTGCGTCGACTTGACCGCGGACATCAACGACTGGTTGCGGGCCGGTGACCAGGGTCTGTGCACCGTCTTCGTCCCGCACGCCACTGCCGGCGTGGCGGTGTTCGAGACCGGTGCGGGGACCGAGCAGGACGTGCAGTCAGCCGTCGAGGCGCTGCTGCCGCGTGACGAGGCCCGCTGGCGCCACCGCCACGGATCGCCCGGTCACGGGGCGGACCACGTGCTGCCCGCATTCCTCGCCCCCTCGGTGACCATCCCGGTCGTCGACGGACGGCTGTGGCTGGGGACGTGGCAGTCGGTGGTGCTGGTCGACCCCAACGTCGACAACCCTCAGCGCTCCGTCCGGTTGGCGTTCGTGGCGGGATAGCCGTGGCCTCGACGCTCGCCCAGTGGACCGTGCAGTCGCTGCTGCCGCAGATGGTCTTGTGGCGCGAAGCCCGTGGCGGGCAGCTCGGCGCGCGTCTGGCTGTCGACCGCCGGCTGTGGGACGACCCCTTCCCGACGTACGAGCAGATGCGCCGGCGGGGTCCGCTGCTGGAAGGCCGTCTCGTCGCCTCCACGGCATCACACGCCGTGGCCGGGGAAGTCCTGCGCAGTCCGGTGTTCCGCGTCGGGGCTGGCTCGTCGGACCGGCTGCCGCCGATCGCGCGGCGACTGCTGTCGCTGACGGTAGATCCCTGGGCGGTGGGTCCCGCGGAGCCGCCGTCGATGCTGGCGGTCGACCCGCCAAATCACACCCGCTACCGCAGTCTGGTGTCGAAGGTCTTCACGGCGCGGGCGATGGCGGACATGCGCCCCCGCGTCGAGCAGATCGCTGACGAGCTGCTGGATCGCATGGCGGGCCACGACCGTGCCGAGCTGGTGCGCGCCTACGCCGGCCCGCTGCCGGTCCGCGTCATCTCCGAGATCCTCGGCGTGCCACAGCACCTGCAGCCGATGATGCTCGATTGGGGCAACGCGGCGGCTGTATCGCTCGACCCGGCGCTGCGGTACCGGCAGTTCCGCTCGGCCAAGGCGGCGCTGCGACAGATCCACGGCTGGCTCGCCGACCATCTCGTCACCGTGCGGAAGTCCCCGGGTGACGACCTGCTCAGCCGGCTGGCCACCGTGTCGGACGAGGGCGGGTCACTCACCGACGTGGAGCTGCGCGCCACCGCACTGCTGGTCATCGGCGCCGGGTTCGAGACGACGGTGAACCTCATCGCCAACGGCGTGGTGCAGCTGCTGGACCACCCCGACCAGCTGACCCGGCTGCGCCAGGACCCGAGCATGTGGGGCAACGCCGTCGAGGAGATCCTGCGCTTCGACTCGCCGGTGCAGGCCACGGTGCGCATCGCCGGCGAGGACACCGAGGTCTGCGGGCACCCCATTCCGGCCGGCAGGTTCGTCAGCCTCATGCTGGCGGCGGCGAACCGCGATCCCGACGTGTTCGAGGAGCCCGGGCGCTTCGACATCGAGCGCCCCAACGCCCGCGACCACCTTGCCTTCTCCGCAGGCATCCACTTCTGCCTGGGCGCGAGCCTGGCCCGCATGGAGGGAGAGGTTGCGCTGCGCAAGCTGTTCGAGCGGTTCCCTGACCTCGCGGTGCTCCCGGGGGCTCGGCGCCGCCAGATGCGAGTGCTGCGGGGGTACGACCACCTGCCCGTGCAACTGCACGCCTAAAACGGCAGCTCCCGGTAGGCATCGAGCGCCTCGGGGTTCGCCAGCGCGTCTCGGTTGTGAACGGCCGTCCCCGTGATCGTGTCGCGGACGGCCTTCTCGACCTTCTTGCCGCTGATGGTGTACGGGATGTCGTTGACCGCGAAGACGTGGGTGGGTACGTGGCGCGGCGTCGTGGCCTGCCGGATCGTCCGCTTGACCCGATCGACCAGCTCGTCGTCGAGGTGCACGCTGTCCCGCAGCTTCAGGCACAGCACGACTTCGACGTCGCCGTCGACCGGTCGTCCGACGACGATGGAGTCGACGACCTCAGGCATCGTCTCGATGGCCCGGTAGATCTCGGCGGTGCCGATGCGGACGCCACCGGGGTTCAGCGTGGTGTCGCTGCGTCCGTGGATGATCACACCGCCCTCGGGGCGCACCTCGATGAAGTCCCCGTGGGTCCACACGCCGGGGTGCTGCGTGAAGTACGCCGCGCGGTAGCGCTCGCCGGTCGGATCGCCCCAGAACCCCACCGGCATGGAGGGGAACGGCTTGGTGCACACCAGCTCGCCGCGCTCGCCGACGACTGCGTGGCCGTTGACGTCCCACGCCTCGACCGCCATCCCGAGCATGCGGCACTGCAGCTCTCCGCGTCGCACCGGCAGTGTTGGGGCGCCGCCGGCGAAGCAACCCAGCAGGTCGGTCCCGCCGCTGATGGAGGCCAGGTGGATGTCGCGGCCGACGGTCGCGTACACCCAGTCGAACTGGTCGGGGTTCAGCGGCGAGCCGGTCGACAGCACGCTGCGCACGCGTGACAGGTCTGCGACGCGTTCCGGCACGACGCCCGTCTTCTGGCATGCCGCCAAGAACTTGGGGCTCGTGCCGAAGTGTGTGACGCCATGGCGTTCCGCCAGCGCCCACAGCGACGCGGGACTCGGATGTGTCGGACTCCCGTCGTACAGCACCACCGTCGCCTTGGATGCGAGGGCGCTGACCAGCCAGTTCCACATCATCCAGCCGCATGTGGTGAACCAGAACAACACGTCGCCGTCGTGGAGATCGACGTGCAGCTGGTGCTCTTTCACGTGGGTCACCAGAGAGCCGCCGTGGCCGTGCACGATCGATTTGGGCACCCCGGTGGTGCCCGAGGAGTACATGATGAACAGCGGATGGTCGAAGTCGACCTGCACGAAGTCGGGTGTCGTGGCCTCGTGGTCCAACAGCTGCGCGTAGCTGGAGGAGTCCACGCCCTCGACGTCCAGGCGCTCACCGGCGAAGTCCGCGACGATGACGTGCTCGAGGCCCGGCAGCGCCGCGCACACGTCGGTGACCTTGTCCTGCAGGCTGTGGGTCCGTCCCGCATAGCGATACCCGTCGGCGACGAGCAGCACCTTGGGAGAGATCTGCGCGAACCGGTCGACGACCCCGGAAGCGCCGAAGTCGGGGGAGCACGACGACCAGACGGCACCCATGCCGGTGGTCGCGAGCATCACGACCAGCGCCTCCAGGCAGTTGGGCGTGAAAGCCGCCACGCGGTCGCCCGTCTGCACCCCGAGGCCTTGCAGGCCGCGCTGCGCTCGCGCGACGAGCGCGCGCAATTCATCCCTGCTGACGACGCGATCGTCGTGGCCCTCGGCGCAAGCGATGACGGCCGGCGCGGCGCCGTCGTGGCGCAGCAGGTGCTCGGCGTAGTTCAGCCGGGCACCTGGGAACCACCGCGTCCCTGGCATCGCGTCGCCGTCGACAACGACGTCGTACGGCTGCGACGCCTGGACGCCGCAGTGGGACCACACCAGTGCCCAGAACGCGGACAGGTCGGTGACCGACCACTGCCACAGTGCCTCGTATGACTCCGGTGACCCCGGTGCCTGCTGCGCGAACGACGTCAGGTGCGCGCGCGCGATCCGGTCGTGTGACGGCTCCCACAGGACGTCGTTCATGCCCACCCACCTGCGGAAACGCGCTGTGGGCCCCGGTGACGGACGGAAGGACGACGGGGGAACGGCGTCGAGGGGCCCCGGACCCCCCAGCGAGCGCCATGAACCTGTGGTTCAGGTTGAGATACGACCCCGCGACAGCGCTGTGACCCGCGGAAACACATGAGTGTCATCTACCCTCTAGTAGAGGTTTAGTCCTTGGATTCCGCCTTGACTGCCAGCACGGGGCAGGGTGCGTTCAACAAGATCTGCTGGGCGTTGCTGCCCAGGATGAGCTTGCCGACCTGGGAGCGCTTGCGCAGACCGATGACGATCAGCGCGGCGTCCTCCTGCTTGGCGACTTCGATCAGGTCTTCGGCCGGGGACTGGCCGCGCACGAGCTCACGCGTCTGGACCCGGATCCCGTCGGCGGCCAGGCGCTCCTCGAGCCCCGTCAGCTCTGACGCGTACGTGACCGACTGCTCGGCCTCGTCGCGCCCCCCGCCGCGCATCGAGTGCACCACGACGACCTCGGCATCGCGCAGCCGTGCTTCCGCGGCCGCCGTGGTGATGGCCGCCTGGCCCTCGGGTGACTTGATGTACCCCACGATGATCTTCATGCGCCCTCCAATGGCTGATTCGCGGTACAGGTTCTACCCAACGCGGGGGCGGGGGGCCACGCTGCACGCGGCCATGCGGACGACGGGCAAAGCCGCACAGCCCGTTGGATGTGTGCGACATTGTGAGCCGAAGCAGCGAGCCGAGACGCGATGGCAGCGATCCGACAACGCACGACGGCGGCCGACACCGGGGAGGCCAACGGCCTCGACCCGGTGCTGCAGCGTGTGCGAGAACTGGCGGGAGTCGAGCGTGCGCCGCTGCTCGAGCAGTTCGCAGTCGCCACCTTCCGTCGCGCCGCTGCCGAGCGCCTGGCCACCCTGGACGCCGACGCGGCTGCGGCCATGCTCGTCGACGGTTTCGCCTTCATGGAGTCGCGTGACCCGATGGAGCTGGCGCTGCGGGTGTTCAACCCGACCCAGGAGCGCCACGGGTGGACCACCGCGGGGACCGTGGTGGAGGCAAACCTGGAAGACGGCCCGTTCCTGCTGAGCACGATCACCGAGGAGCTGGCCAGTCAGGGATTGGAGATCGCCGACACGGTGCACCCGGTGCTGGGGCTGCGCCGCGCCGACGACGGGACGATCGCCGCGGTGTTGCCGGCGCGTCAAGCGCAGACCCGGGAGTCGTGGATCCACGTCGAGCTGACGGTGACGCTGGACGACGACGCGGCAGCACAGCTGCAGCAGCGGCTGGAATCGGTGATGGCCGACGCGCGCGCGGCCACGGCCGACTTCGCCGCGATGAAGTCCATGATCGGAGAGGTCGCGTTCCAGACGCGGGCGAGCGCCGGGGCTCGCTACCGGGCCGACGAGATCGACGAGGCGATCTCCCTGTTGGACTGGCTGCTGGACAACCACTTCGTGATCCTGGGTTTCCGGGAATACGACCTGATCGAGACCGACGAAGGCCCTGCCGCACAGGTCCGCCCCGGGTCGGGGATGGGGATCCTGCGCGACGAGAAGGCCTCACGGTGGCACACGCCGGTCCCGCTGCCACAGGTCGAGCCCGAGCTGCGCCGCCGCATGGAGGGCGGCGACCTGCTGATCGTGTCGCGGACCAACGCCCTGTCCACGGTGCACCGGCGCGTGCGGATGATGTACGTCGGCATCAAGAAGGTGGGCGGCGACGGCGCAATCCGCGGTGAGTTCCGCATCCTCGGCCTGTTCGCCCAGAAGGCGTACGCGCAGCCCGCCACGACCATCCCGGTCCTGCGGCGCAAGCTGCGGCAGATCCTCGAGCGCGAGGACATCGTCGACCACTCGTACGACGACCGGGCCGTCCGTGCGCTGTTCGACGCCTTCCCCAAGCACGAGCTGTTCGCCGCCGACACCGACGACCTGCGCCGCACCCTTGTCGAGCTGCTGGAGATCCAGCGCGGGCAGCAGGTCCGCTTGCTGCTACGGACCGACGACGCCCGCCGCAGCGTGTCGGCGCTGGTGGCCGTGCCACGGGAGCGGTTCAACGCCGCGATCCGCCTGCGGGTCCAGCAGCTGCTCATGGAGCGTCACGGCGCCACCAGCGTGGACTACCACCTGACGATGACCGAACGCGACCAGGCGCTGATGCACTTCGTCCTCCATGCCGGCAGCGGCGTCTTGGAGGACATCCCCGCCGAGCAGCTCGAGCGCGAGGTCGCCGCCCTCACGCGGACGTGGCACGACGATCTGGTCGACGAGCTCATGCGCGTCTACGGACCGGCTGAGGGACGCCGTCTGGCCGACCTGTACGGGCAGCGCTTCCCCGCCGGATATGCCGAGACCACCAGCGTGCAGACCGCCGTGTTGGACATCGACGAGCTGGAGCGGATCTGCAGCGGCACCTCGGAGCAGTACTGCTCGATGCGGCTGCGGCGGGATCGTGAGAACTCCGACCTGCTGCGGTTCGTCCTGTATCAGATGGGCGGCGGGGTCGAGCTGTCGCAGTTCGTTCCGGTCCTCGAAAGCCTGGGGCTGACGGTCGTCGAAGAGATCCCGTACCGCCTTGAGGGGCAGGTCACCGACGCCGACCCGGGGCCGCTGCACATCCACGACTTCGGCGTGCGGGTGACGGGCGCCGAGCTCGACGTCGAGCGGGACGGTGAGCGCGTCGCCGAGGCGGCCATGGCGATCTTCAGCGGCCAGGCAGCCGCCGACCTGCTCAACCGTCTGGTGCTGCACGCCGGGTTGAACTGGGAAGACGTCACGGTGCTGCGCGCCTACCGCCGCTACCGCCGCCAGGTCGGCACGACCTTCACCCAGACCTATCTCGACGAGGCACTGGTCTCCCATCCGGATGTTGCCGCCGCATTGGTCGAGCTGTTCGCCACCAAGTTCGACCCCTCCCTGGATGCCGACCGTCAGGCGATCGAGCACGCGCGGCGCCGGGTGCTCCAGGCGTGCGACGCCGTGGAGCGGCTGGACACCGACCGGATCCTGCGCAGCTATCTGGGGATGATCGACGCCACGTTGCGCACCAACCGCTACATCGGACGCAACGGTGACCGTCCGCGGCCGTACCTGTCACTGAAGTTCGACAGCAAGGCGGTGCCCGACATGCCGCGCCCGGTGCCGTACCGGGAGATCTTCGTCTCGTCGCCGGAGATGGAGGGCATCCACCTGCGCGGCGGACCGGTCGCTCGGGGCGGACTGCGCTGGTCTGACCGCCAGGAGGACTTCCGCACCGAGGTGCTCGGGCTGATGAAGGCCCAGATGGTGAAGAACTCGGTGATCGTGCCGACCGGCTCCAAGGGCGGGTTCGTGCTCAAGCGCGCTCCGTCCGACCCCGCGCGGCTGCGGTCCGAGGTGCAGCGGCAGTACGAGATCTTCATCCGCGGGATGCTGGACCTGACCGACAACATCGAGGTCGCCGAGGACGGGTCCCGGCGGGTCGTCCCGCCGGCCCAGGTGCGGCGGATGGACGGCGACGATCCGTACCTCGTCGTCGCTGCGGACCGTGGTACGGCGACGTTCTCCGACGTTGCGAACGCCATCAGCGAGGAGTACGGGTACTGGCTGGGCGACGCCTTCGCGTCTGGCGGCAGCCGGGGGTACGACCACAAGGCGATGGGCATCACGGCGCGGGGCGCCTGGGTCGCGGTGCAACGCCACTTCCGCGAGCTCGACGTCGACGTGCAGACCGAAAGCGTGGACGTCGTCGGCATCGGGGACATGTCCGGCGACGTCTTCGGCAATGGGATGCTGCAAAGCCGCGCCATCAGACTGGTCGCGGCGTTCGACCACCGCCACATCTTCGTGGACCCGGATCCTGAGCCAGAAGGCGCGTACAAGGAGCGCCAGCGGCTGTTCGAGCTGCCCAGGTCGTCGTGGGACGACTACGACCGGGGATTGATCAGCGCGGGCGGCGGGGTGTGGTCGCGGACGGCCAAGCGCATCCCGATGAGCGAGCAGATGCGGACGCTGCTGCGGGTTTCCGAGGAGGAGCTGGCACCACCCGATCTGATCCGCGCGCTGCTGCGCGCCCCGGTCGATCTGCTGTTCGCCGGTGGCATCGGCACGTTCGTGAAGTCCAGTGACGAGACCAACGACGACGTGGGCGACCGCGCCAACGACGCCATCCGCATCAACGCGTCGCAGGTCGGGGCCCGGGTGGTCGGCGAGGGGGGGAACCTCGCGTTCACCCAGCGAGCCAGGATCCAGTTCGCCAAGCGCGGGGGGCGGATCAACACCGACGCCATCGACAACTCGGCGGGGGTGGACACGTCCGACCACGAGGTCAATCTCAAGATCCTGCTGTCAGTCGCCATGGCCGAGGGCGATCTGAACAGTGAGGACCGAGACGCGCTGCTCGAGGCGATGAAGGACGACGTTGCGGCGCGGGTGCTGTACGACGTCTACCTGCAGACGGGCGTGATCAGCAGGGAGATCGCCTCGAGCGCATCCATGATGGACAGCTACGAAGCGCTCCTGCAGGACCTCGAGGCGCCGGCGTCGACCCGTGTGGCCGCCGCGGACGCGGTGGTGACGGTGCTCGATCGCGAGGTCGAGCTCCTGCCCTCGACCGCGGAGATGGACCGCCGGCGCAGCGCCAGGGCCGGCCTGACGCGCCCCGAGATCGCCGTCGTCCTCGGCTACTCCAAGGTGGATCTGATCACGCGCCTGCTCGGGTCGTCGGTGCCCGACGAACCCGCGCTGCAGGGTGTGCTGACCGGCTACTTCCCGGAGGCGGTGACCGAGCGGTTCCCCCATGCGGTCCCGACGCACCCGCTGCGCCGCGACCTGGTCGCGACCGTCCTGGCCAACGACGTGGTCAACCGGATGGGCACGACCTACGTCAGTCGCACGGCCCACGAGCTGGGGACGATGGCGGCCGATGTCGCGCTGGCGTACTGGATCGCGCGCGAGGTGTCCGGCAGCGAAGCGCACTGGAAGGCGGTGGAGGAGCAGGACGGCCGCATGACGCCGGCCCTGCAGCTCGAGCTGATCGAGGAGGTCGCCCGCCTCGTCGACGCGTACACACGCACCTATCTGCGCAGCGGTTCCCCTGACGTCGCCGACCTGGTGGGGCGTGACCGCAAGGCGTTCGAACGCCTGCACGAGGCCACCGTGCAAGGCGTCCTCGGCAGCCACCGCGTGCGCCACAGCGCCGCCGTGGAACGGCTCGTCGACCTGGGAGTCGACACGGCTCTCGCGGTGCGCATCATGGCGCTGCGCGAGCTGACCCTGGTTCCCGACGTCGCCGCTGTGACCGAGAGCACCGACCGGGACCTCGACCACGTCGCCGATGTGTTCTTCCAGCTGACCGATGCGCTGCCGATGAACCGGCTCGCGGCTCGGCTGGCGCGCTCGGTCCCGGAGGGTCACTGGGAGCACTGGCAGCACCGCGGACTGCTGGACGACCTGCGTGAGCTTCGCCGGACCGCCGCGGCGCAAGCGCTCGAGCAGCACGCGGACGCGACACCCGAGCAGGCGGTGAACCGCTACCTCGGCGAGCGCGCGGCACCGCTTAAGCGGGTGTCGACCATCCTGAGCATGCTCGACGAGCAGTCCGACGCCGGCCTGCCGGCCGTCGCCGTCGCCGTGCGCGCCCTCCGGGAGATCGTCCGCGCGGGCGGCTGAGGCCTCAGCCGCGCTGCTCGATCGGCACGTACTCGCGCTCCGTCGCCCCGGTGAAGACCTGCCGCGGCCGTCCGATGCGGGTCTCGGAGTCCGTGATCATCTCTTTCCACTGCGCGATCCAGCCGGGCAGCCGGCCCAGGGCGAACAGGACGGGGAACATCGTCAGTGGCAGCCCCATCGCCCGGTAGATCAGGCCCGAGTAGAAGTCGACGTTCGGGTACAGCTTGCGCTCGATGAAGAAGTCGTCGGACAGCGCCGTCTCCTCGAGCTCGCGGGCGATCTCGAACAGCGGGTCGTTGCCCACCAGCTTGCCGATGACCTTGTCGGCGGTCTGCTTGATGATCTTCGCGCGCGGGTCGTAGTTCTTGTACACCCGGTGCCCGAAGCCCATGAGCCGGAAGGGGTCGTTGCGGTCCTTCGCGCGCTTGACGAACGACTGGGTATCGCCGTCGGCGTCGCGGATCTGCATCAGCATCTCGACCACTGCCTGGTTGGCGCCACCGTGAAGCGGGCCCCACAGCGCGGTGATCCCTGCGGCGATCGACGCGAACAGGTTCGCGTGGGTGGAACCCACCAGGCGGACGGTGGACGTCGATGCGTTCTGCTCGTGGTCGGCGTGGAGCACCAGCAGCAGCGTCAGCGCCTGCGCGACGTCGGGATCGACCTCGTAGGACTCGGCCGGCACCGCGAACATCATGTGCAGGAAGTTCTCGGCGAAGCCCATGTGGTTCTGGGGGTACACGTACGGCTGCCCGATGGACTTCTTGTACGACCACGCGGCGACCGTCGGCAGCTTGGCCATGAGCCGGTAGGTCGAGACCTCGACGTCGTCAGGGTCGAACGGGTCGTAGTGGTCCTGGTAGAAGGTCGACAGGGCGGATGTGGCGGCGGACAGGATCGCCATGGGGTGCGCGTCGCGGGGGAATGCGTCGAACAGCGGGCGCATGTCCTCGCGTAGCAGCGTGTGGATGATGATCTGCTGGCGGAACGTGTCCAGCTGCTCCCGCGTCGGCAGCTCGCCGTAGATCAGCAGGTACGACGTCTCGATGAAGTCCGAGTGCTCGGCGAGCTGCTCGATGGGGTAGCCGCGATACCGCAAGACGCCGGCTTCACCGTCGAGGTACGTGATGGCGCTCTTGGTGGCGCCAGTGTTCGCGTATCCCGGGTCATAGGTGATCAAGCCGGTCGAGGAGCGCAGCTTGGAGATGTCCAGCGCGCGCTCGTCCTCCGTGCCGACGACGACCGGCGCCTCGAAGGTCTGGCCGTCGAATTCGATCCGTGCGTGGTCGCTCATGTCGTGGGGCCTCACCTGTGGTCGTGGTGGCATGAGCCTACCGCCGATGCCGCGAGCGAAACGGCGTCAGGCCAGGGATCGCAGGGGGGGCCGCTCGACGACCGAGATGCGGTGGTTTCGCGGCTTGACGTGGTCGTCCACCCGCTCGAACTGCAGGTAGGGGAAGCCGTCGTCAGGCGCCTCAGCGGGGGCAATCCGCCCCTCTTGCTCGAGGCGGTGCGTCGCTGCCTGCAAGATGCCGTAGGCCATGCGGGACAGCGCCGGCAGTGACTGGTTGCGGTGGATCCGGTTGTGCAGGTCGACCTGCGCGATGCCGTCGGCGCCTACCTCGTGCAGCGCGTCGATGAGCATGCCGATCTCCACGCCGTAGCCGGTGAAGAACGGCAGTGATTCCAGCAGCCGGCGGCGGGCGGCGTACTCACCCGACAGCGGTTGGATCAGCCCCGCGAGCTCCGGCCAGAACAGGTTCAACAGCGGCCGTGCCGCCAGCTCCGTGACCCGGCCGCCCCCGGAGGCGTACCGGACGCGGTCGAGCTTGACCGGCCGCTCGTAAAAGGCCTTGACCAGGTGGACGCGGGGCTCGGTCAGCAGCGGTCCGAGCAGACCCGAGACGAACTTGGGGTCGGGGTTCTGCACGTCGGTGTCCAGAAAGACGACGAGGTCCCCGCCGGTGACCGAAAGGCTGCGCCACAGCGCGTCACCCTTGCCCAGGCACGGTCCGTACTCCGGCATGATCATCGCGGCTTGGTGGACCCGCGCCCCCCGGGCGACAGCGATATCGGCCGTTGCGTCGGTGGAACCGCTGTCGATGACGACGATCTCGTCGACCAGGTCCCCGGCCAGCTTCGACACCGCATCGACCACGCCGCCGATGGTCGCCGCCTCGTTGAGCGCCGGCAGGACGACACTGACGCTCACGCCGGCCGCTGACTTCTGCTCGGCCAAGAAGGCAGGTTCGTAGTGGTCAGCGCTCGCGGTGCGTCGGCTGAACCAGTCGATCGCTCGGGGCTTATTCGACGGTGAACTCGCCATTCATGAGACTCTCGTGCCCAGGAACGCTGCACAGGTACTCGTACGTCCCGGGCTCAAGGGTGACGATGTCGCTGGCAGTCTCCCCGGCTGTCGCCTCAACAATCGGCGTGTCCTGCAGGTCGGGGATGGTGACGTTGTGCAGCGCCTGCCCCTCGTTGGTCAGCGTGATGGTGAGGTCACCGGCCGGCGCGCTCTCGGGCGCCTGGCTGAAGTCGATGTCCACGGCGACGAACATCAGCTGGTCGCTCTCCGCCTCGACTGCGCCGGGGGTGGGCAGCTCCTGCGTCGCCTGATCGCCCACGGCGGGGGGAGTCTGCCCGTCGGTGTGGTGCAGGTCGCGCATGCCGGCGGCCGCAGCGACCGTGCCGGCGCCGACGATGGCCAGCACGCCGAGGGTCACGCCCACCCCGAGCGCCCGCGAGGTGATCCGCGGCTTGGCCGCCACCACGGCGGCCACTGCCAGGATGTAGGTGGCCAGTCCTAAGGCGATGGCGGTCGCGGCCATCTCCTCGACGGCCAGCAGCACCCGCGACAGCATGAACGCGAACCCGAAGAACCCGATGATCACGCCGAGCGGCAGCATGATCGGCAGGAACACTCGTTGACGGAAGTCGTTGTTCATCTGGTCCTCTTCGTGCGCGGACTAGGTCAGTGGTTGCTGGCTGCCAGGCGGTCGAGCTCCGGCTCGAGGTCGCGCCAGTACAGGCGGTCGGGTGCGCCGGACTCGCTGTCGACGCTCCAACGGAAGAAGATCACGGTGATCACGCCCCAGATCAGGAAGCCACCGGCGATCTTCATCAGCAGTCCGGCGATCTGCTGGTCGTCGATGGGGTTGACCCCGAACATCGTCGGGGCGTGCGCGTAGGCGTGGTACAGCAGGCCGTCCCCGAAGGTGAGAAACGACGCCGGCACCGTCGGGACGATCGACTGCCCGAACAGGTACACCATCCGGCCGGGGGAGGACATGTGGGGCAGCTCGGGCAGGGGGCTGAGCACCGGCCACCACATGATCAGCGAGCTGACCATCCACCCGATGTGCGCCAGCAAGTGGAAGCCGTCGTTGCTGACCGACAGGTTGACCACGACCGGCCAGTGGTACAGCACGATCCAGGTGTTGAAGATCAGAAACGCGATCATCGGCCGCGTCACCACACGCGCGAGCGCGTTGACGGGCCGCGGGGACAGCAGCTTGCGCAGCAGCCATCCGGGCGTGCCGAGCAGCAGCAGCGGCGCGGAGACCAGCGAGAACACCATGTGCTGGGCCATGTGGGCGCTGAACAGGCTGTCGGCCAGGACTTTGACCGGCCAGTCGGCCGCGAGCCAGATCGTCGCGACGCCGGCGTAGTAGCACCACCGCTGCCTGCGGGTGGCCGCCGGGCGGCCCGGGGCATGCTCGGGACCCCACGCGCTCAAGGCGTACAGGTAGCCGCCGAGCAGGACGACGACGAGGAACCATGCGTCGGCGTGTGGCTCCCAGCCCGTCATCCCGGTCATGTGCAGCAGAAGGCCACGTTCTCACCCAGGAACCAGTTCGCGGCCACGATGCCGTAGACCAAAAGGGCGAGGAAGACGCCGATGTAGAAGAACCGGCGGAACATCTTGTGGTCGAACCGCAGGTGCATGAACCACATCACCACCAGCAGGAACTTCAAGACCGTCAGCACGATCAGCGCTGGGATCCCGATGGCCAGCGGCAGCCCGGCGTCGAAGGTCTCGAAGATGACGACCTCGATCGCCGTCATCACCGCAAGGATGATGCCGATCTCGACGTACTGCCCGACGCCGGGGTGCTGGTGTTCCTCGTGCTCCACGTCTGCCACGAACGAACTCTCCTGGGTGTCAGTGGGTGGTGACCGAAGTGGCGGCCGGGATCAGGTAGATGGCCGTGAAGATCACGATCCACACGATGTCGACGAAGTGCCAGTACAGGCCCACGTTCTCGACGGTGGTGTGCAGCTGCTGGGGGAGCCGGCCCATCATCGAGGCAACCCACAGCGCCAGCAGCATCATGATGCCGAAAGCCACGTGGAACCCGTGAAAGCCGGTCAGCACGAAGAAGCTGGAGGAGAACGGGCTGGTCTGCAGCGTGAAGCCCTCGGCCACGAAGACCGTGAACTCGTAGATCTGCCCGGCCAGGAACGTCGATCCCATCAGCGCGGTCGCCAGGGTCCAGGCGCGGAACTTGCGCATCTCGCCGGCCTGGATGGCCGCGAGCGCCAGCACCATCCCCAGCGACGACATCAGCAGGATGAAGGTGGACGCCGAGGTGAACGGGATGTCGAAGATGTCGGCGGGGGTGGGCCCCTCGCCCACGCGGGTGACGTACATCAGGTAGGTCGAGATCAGCGCACCGAAGAACAGGCACTCGGAGCCGATCAGGCCCCAGATCGCCAGCTTGTCGTTCGCCAGCCCCAGGCTGGTGGCGTGCTGCGTCTCGGCGCTGCCGGGGATCGGAGCGCTGTAGTCGCTGGTCTGCGTGGCCATCAGTGCGTCTCCTCGGCGCTGGGCTCCAGCACCCAGCCGAACAGGCCGGCGAGCAGGATCAGGCCGCCGACAGCCAGCAGCCCGATCTGCCACGCACCCGGCATCAGGATCCCCCAGCCCATGATCGGCAGGCCGATGGCCGCGACCAGCGGGTAGTACGAGGGACTGGGCATGTGGATGTCGGCGTGGCCCTCGTGGCCGGGGCCATGCGCGGGCAACGACTGGTCGGGGGTGGCCGCCACGGCGGGATCGTGGTCGGACGACGCGCCCGCCGGCACGCGGACCGGCGGCTTCTCGCCCTCACCCACGTACTTGCGGTGCCAGAACTCGTCCCGGGCGGTGATCACCGGGATCTCTGCAAAGTTGTAGTGCGGTGGCGGGCTGGGCGTCATCCACTCCACGGTCCGCGCATCCCACGGGTCGGGGCCGGCGATCTCGCCGCCCTTGACGCTGCGGACCATGTTCACCATGAACACCAGCACACCGGCGGCGATGACGAACGCGCCCACGGTCTCGAACAGGTTCCAGAAGTTCCAGCCCATCCCGTCGGCGTACGTGTAGATGCGCCGCGGCATCCCCCACAGACCGAGGATGTGCATGGGTCCGAACGTCATGTTGAAGCCGACGAACATCAACAGGAAGTGCAGCTTGCCCAGGCCGTCATGCAGCAGCCGGCCGGTCACCTTGGGGAACCAGAAGTAGGTGCCACCGAACAACCCGAAGATCGCCCCGCCGAACAGCACGTAGTGGAAGTGGGCGACCACGTAGTAGGTGTCGGTCTGCTGGTAGTTGTGCGGCACGATCGCGTGGCTGACGCCCGACAGGCCGCCGATGGTGAACATGCCGACCAGACCAGCGGCGAACAGCATGGGGGTCTTCAGGCGGATCTGACCGCCCCACATCGTCCCGAGCCAGTTGAAGATCTTCACGCCGGTGGGCACGGCGATGAACATCGTCGACAACCCGAACGCGGAGTTGGCGATCGGGCCCAGTCCGGCGGCGAACATGTGGTGCGCCCACACGCCCCAGCCCAGGATGCCGATCGCGATGGCGGAGAAGACCATCGCGGTGTAGCCGAACAGCGGCTTGCGGCTGAACACCGGCAGGATCTCCGAGACGATCCCGAACGCGGGCAAGATCAGGATGTAGACCTCGGGATGCCCGAACAGCCAGAACATGTGCTGCCACAGGATGGGATCACCGCCCCCGGCCGGGTTGAAGAAGCTCGTCCCGTACCGGACGTCGAACATCAGCTGCCACAGGGCGACACCGATGATCGGCATCGCGAACAGGATGAGGAACGACGTGATGAAGATCATCCACGTGAAGATCGGCATCCGCATCAGCGTCATGCCGGGCGCACGCATGTTCAGGATCGTCACGATGAAGTTCAGCGACGATGCCAGTGACGCGATGCCGGCGATCTGCAGGCCGACGGAGTACAGCACCATCCGGGACACGTGCTGGCTGGTCGCCGTGCCCGCCTCGAGGATGTCGGTCGGGTTGGGGCCGATCAGGCTCAGCGGCGCGTAGTTGAACCATCCGCCGTCGGGCAGCCCGCCCAGCAGCACCCCGGAGTAGATGTAGATGCCGGCGGCCAGGAACACCCAGTAGCTCAGCGCGTTCAGGCGGGGGAACGCGACGTCGCGCGCACCCAGCTGCAGCGGCAGCAGGTAGTTGAAGAACGCGGCCCCCAGCGGCATCACGGCGAAGAAGATCATCGTGAGGCCGTGCATCGTGAAGATCTGGTTGTACTGGTCGGCCGTGAGGAAGGTCATCTCCGGCTGGGCCAGCTGGATGCGGATCAAGATGGCCTCGACACCGCCGACGAGGAAGAAGAAGAAGGCGGTGACGAAGTACATGATCCCGATCTTCTTGTGGTCCACGGTGGTGAACCACGACCAGAACCCCGTCTCCGAGGTGGGCCGCCGGAACATGTTCCGGCGGGTCGAGGTGGCGGTGCGGTGCTCGGCGGCGACGCTCATGCGGGCAGGCTCCGTGCTACTGAAGGGTGCGGAGGAACTCGACGAGGTCAGCAGTGTCCTCGTCGGTGAGGCCGAGGTCGGGCATCTGGGATCCCGGCTTGACGACCTGCGGATCCTTCAACCAGGCGCTGATGTTCTCCGCGCCCTCGTTGATGTCGTTGTCCAGCATGTAGCCGGCGAACTTCTCTCGACCGGCGAAGTGGGTGAGGTCGGGACCGACGCGGGCCGCCGCCCCCTCGTAGCCGTTGATGGCATGGCAACCGATGCACTGGCGTTCGGTGAACAGCTCCGCCCCGCGGGCCGCCGAGCCGCTGGTCGGGATGTCGGCGGGGGTTGCCTGCTCCTCGATGAACGCCTCGAACTCTGCCGGTTCGACCGCGTGCACGGCCATGCGCATGTTCGCGTGTGACAGACCGCAGAACTCGGCGCACTGGCCGCTGTAGGTGACCCCGGCTTCCTCGGCCATGAAGGTCAGGTGCCGGGTGTGCCCGGGGACGACGTCCTGCTTCCCGGCAAGCTTCGGCACCCAGAAGCTGTGGATCACGCCCAACGGGTCGGAGTCGGCCTGGCCGGTGGACTCCATCGACAGCCGCACCGGCCGGTTGATGGGGATGACCAGCTCGTTGGCGGTGACGACGCCCTGGCCCTCCTCGCCGGTGTACTCGAACTCCCACCAGTACTGCTTGCCGACGACACGGACCTCGACCGGGTTCTCGGGAGCGGCGGCCAGCTCGAAGATGAGCCGGACCGTCGGCACCGCGATGAACGCCAGGATCAGCGCCGGGATGATCGTCCAGACCACCTCGAGCTTGACGTTGCCGTGCGTCTGCTTGGGCAGCTGCGTGTCGGTCGGGCGCGCCCTGAAGCGGATCAGCACCACCACGAGCATCGTCTGGACCAGGACGAAGACGGCGACGGCGACCCAGAAGACGATGTTCCACAGCCGATCCTGGGCGCGCGCGGTGGGGCCCTCGGGCGCCAGGAAGTCCTGGGGCAGGTTGTCACCGGCACAGCCGGCGAGCAGCACGGCCAGCCCCAGTGGCACAGCCCAGCGCAACACCCGCCGTCCCGCTGTGCGCCGCTGGTGTCCGACGGACCCCGCCCCGCGGGGGCGTCGAGCCTTCATACGACCTCCATGGACAAGCTCTGACCGACCTTGCAAGCCGAACATGAACGCCTGGCGCGCATGGCGCTCGCTGGGCGTGACCGCAGTCTAGTGGCCGCGGTCGGTCGGCCACGAAACGGGCGTGTCGGTCAGTGGCGGATGAGCCGTTCCGGGACGCTCCGGCCGGAGGGCGGACGCCCCGTTCGCCGGGCGCGTTCGTCCAGGCGGGCGACGGCGGACTGCAGGAACCGCACCGCCGGCCAGCGCAGGGGCTCGGGCTCCCAGCGGCGCGGTCGGTGGCCCACCATCGGCAGCCGCGACCAGTGCGCGCCCCCCTCGCAGATCAAATCGGCCAGCACGCGCCCCGCCAGATTCGACGCCGCCACCCCCTGCCCGGTGTACCCGAACGCCGCGGCGAGCCCGGTTTGGGGACGGTAGGAGAAGGTCGGCAACCAGTCGCGGGGCATCCCAACCGTCCCGCCCCAGGCGTGCGTGAAGTCGACGTCGGCCAACGCGGGGAACCACTCGCGGAACTGGGAGCGCAACCACTCGTGGGTGCGTTCGTGCTGCTCGTACTCGGGTCGGATCGCCGACCCCCACCGGTACGGCGCGCCCCGGCCGCCGAACAGGATCCGGCCGTCGGCGGTGCGCGAGAGGTAGTCGACGCTGAGCCGGTGTGACGACAGGCACTCCCGGCCGTCCCAGCCGATCGACGACAGCCGTTCGGCTGGCAGCGGCTCCGTCAGGACACACAGCGAGTACACCGGCAGGACGTGGCGGTGGAACTGGCGCAGCCGTGCCAGGTACGACTCCCCGGCGACGACCACGACGTCCGCCGTGACGTCGCCGGCGTCGGTGCGCAGCACGGGCCGCGCGCCGTGGCGGCCCGGCACGACCGCGGTGGCCCGGGTCTGCTCCCAGATCGACGCGCCGCGCCGCTCCACCGCGGAGGCCAGCCCGCGGACCAGCCGGCCGGGGTGCACCGTGGCGCAGTGCTCCTCGGCGTACGCACCCAACGCCCCCTCCACGGCGACCCGCTCGCGCGTCTCTGCCGCAGACAGGGCGGCGCAGCCGTCGTCGATGCCCAGTCGGCGGCGTTGCTCGAGCGCCTGCTCGACCAGGGGGAGCTCATGCGCGCCGCGTGCCAGCCGCAGGACACCCCCTTTGTGGAAGTCCGCTCCGGGGACGTCGGTGGCGCAGACCTTGCCGACCTCGTCGACGGTCTCTCGCAGCGTGGTGGTGACATAGCGAGCCGTCGCCGCCCCGTACCGGCGCTCCAGCTCCGACAGGGTGACCCCGATGCTGGCCACGCACCACGCGCCGTTGCGCCCCGACGCCCCGAAGCCGGCGATCTCGGCTTCCACGATCCCGATCCGCAGGCCGGGGTCGCGGCGCTGGAGCTCGTAGGCCGTCCACAACCCGGTGTAGCCGGCGCCGAGGATGGCGACGTCGACGTCACGGTCGCCGTCCAGGGGCGCCCGGGGGGTGAGGTCGCCCGCGTCGGCAAGCCAGGGGCTGACGTGGGCGTAGGTCACGGCGCCCCGTCACCGTGCAGCCGCAGGGCCAGTCCGATCTCCACGAGCGCGTCGCCGTCGCGCAGGTCACGGCCGGTCAGCGACGCCACCCGGTCGAGCCGGTACGCCAGGGTGTGGCGGTGCACGCACAGCTCGGCGGCAGCGGGCCCCGGCCGGCACCCGTGCCGCAGGTAGGCGCGCAGCGTGGCGATCAGCTGGCTGCCCTCCCGTTCGTCGTGCGCGATGACCGGGCCGAGGATCTGGCCGACGAACGCCCGCGCCGCCTCGTCGCCGCCGAGGCCGGCCAGCATGCCCGACAGCCCCAGGGCGTCGACGTCGACGATGCCGGGGGGTCCGCCGCGGTGTGCCGCGGTCGCCGCCTCGCGCAGTGCGGCGTCGAGGGCGTCCAGGTCCTGCTTCGGGCGGCTGCGTCCGATCCGGATGCCTTCCCACCCGCGCGTCTGGACGGCTGCAGCGATCCGCTGCGCATGCTCACCGTCGGCAGGCTGCACGACGCAGAAGACCGAACCGTCGTAGCGGCCGAGGATCGCCGGCGCGTCCTGCTGGTTCACCGCGTCCTCGGCCAGGCCACACAGCGCCCGCACGGTCACCCGGGGGTCGTCGGTCCGCAGGCACAGCACACGGAAGGGGAGGTCGGGCGCCAGCCCCATGCGATCCAGCTGGCGGCTCACGGCGCGATGGCTGATGCGGTTCTCAGCAATCTCCTCGAGCAGCTCGTCGACGCGTGCGCGGTGTGACTCGCGGACGCTGAGGCCACGGGCCAGCTCCAGGCTCACCCCGGTCACGGCCTGCTCGAACAGCAGTTGCTCGTGGTCGTGCAGCTCCTGCTGGCTGATCGCCACGAGCAGCGCCTCGACGTCGGTGCCCATTCTGATGAGCGCGCCCGTGACGACGGCGTCGTCGACCCGGTGGGTGAAGTGGTCGCGCGGCTGCGACGCCCCGCCGATCTCGCGCCACAGCTGCGGCGGGTCCAGCGACGACCCCGGGCCACGCCCGTGGCGAGCAAGGACCTGGCCGTAGTAGTCGAACACCACGAAGCAGTGGTCGGGCATCTGGCGCGTCGCCGTGTCCAGCACCCCCCGGATGCCGGCGCCACCGAGCACCGCGGCGAGCATCGATCGGTGCAGGTCCACGGCGGCGCGCAGTGTGCTGTGACGCTGAGCGAAGATCTCTCGCGACACCCGCTTGGTGACCGCGATGAACGGCAGCTCGTAGGGGACGGTGAACAGGGGCAGGTTGCGGGCCTCGGCCTCGCGCAACATGGCGTCGGGCACGGCGTCGAGCACCACGCCCAGTCCGAAGCCCAGGCCCGCGCAGCCGCGAGCGTCGAGCCCCGCGACGAGGTGGCGCTGCAGCTCGGGGTCGCCGCGGACCCCCAGCCCGGTGGTCAGCAGGATCTCGCCGCCTTCCAGCCACGGGGTGGGGTCGGGGATCTCGCTGATGTGCGCCCACCGGACCGGCCCGCGGGTCTCCAGCCCTGCTGCGCCGGCGACCAGCTCCAGGCCAAGGCCGGAGTCGGTGAGGAGGTCTCGCAGCATCAGCGGCACGATCCGCCCTTCCCTCAGGCGATGCGTCGGCGCCCAAGCGTACTGGGGGGATTGGCCAGATGGAGCATCGGCGGGGTGTGGCGCGCCGGCGCTCAGATGGCGACGGGGTGCGGCAGCCGTGGACACAGCCCGGCACGGTACGGACCGGTGCCTGAGGCCCGGCAGGGCCGGTTTGACAGTGTGTCGCCTGCACGCTTCGCCATCTGGCTAACGACAGACCGGATCGGCGGTGGCAACCTGCGCCCCCCTTCGACGGGAGGAGAGAGCTGTGGCCGAGCGGACCCTGACGAACTGGATCGACGGGAAGGCGGTGCCCGCCTCCGATGGACGCACCACCGATCTGGTCAATCCATCGACCGGGGAGGTCTTCGCTTCCGCCCCCCTGTCCTCGCAGGCCGACGTCGACGCCGCCTGCAAGGCGGCCGCGCAGGCCTTCGAGACCTGGCGGGACGTCACGCCGTCGGAGCGCAGTCGTGCGTTGCTGCGAATTGCCGACGCGATCGAGGAGCGTGCCGACGAGCTGGTCGCCCTGGAGTCGGAGAACACCGGGAAGCCCAAGCAGCTGACCTTGGACGAAGAAGTCCCGCCGGCGGTGGACCAGATCCGCTTCTTCGCCGGCGCCGCGCGGATGCTCCACGGGCTGTCCGCCGGGGAGTACATGGAGGACCACACGTCGTTCATCCGCCGGGAGCCGATCGGCGTCGTGGCGCAGGTGACCCCATGGAACTACCCGTTCATGATGGCCGTGTGGAAGTTCGCGCCGGCGATCGCGGCGGGTAACACCATCGTCTTGAAGCCTTCGGACACCACGCCGGTCTCCACGCGCTGGATGGCAGAGCTCATGGCGGAGTTCCTGCCGCCGGGTGTGGTCAATGTGATCTGCGGCGACCGCGACACGGGCGCCGAGCTCGTGCGCCACGCGATCCCGCAGATGGTCGCGATCACGGGCAGCGTGCGTGCGGGCATGGCCGTGGCGAAGTCGGCCGCCGACGACCTCAAGCGCGTCCATCTCGAGCTGGGCGGCAAGGCGCCGGTGGTGGTGTTCGACGACGCCGACATCGCGACGGCCGCCGAGGCGATCGCCGGCGCGGGGTACTTCAACGCCGGACAGGACTGCACCGCCGCCACACGTGTCCTGGCCGGCCCACGCGTCCACGACGACTTCGTGGGCGCGCTGGCGGAACAGGCGAAGTCCACCACGACCGGCCCGCCGGACCAGGGGGAGGCCGACTTCGGCCCCTTGAACAACGCCAACCAGCTCGCGCGCGTCCGTGGACTGCTCGAGCGGCGGCCGGACCGGATCGAGGCCGTCGCCGGCGGCGGTGTGATCGACGGGCCTGGGTACTTCCACGAGCCGACCGTCCTGGCGGGCCTGCAGCAGGACGACGAGCTGAGCCAGGAGGAGATCTTCGGGCCGGTCATCACCGTCCAGCAGTTCAGCGACGAGGACGAGGCCGTGCGCTGGGCCAACGGCGTCCGCTATGGGCTCGCGTCGAGCGTGTTCACCACCGACCACGGGCGCGCCATGCGCATGGCCAAGCGGCTGGACTTCGGCGCCGTGTGGATCAACACGCACATCCCCATCGTCGCGGAGATGCCGCACGGCGGCTTCAAGCACTCCGGCTACGGCAAGGACCTGTCGCTGTACGGGTTCGAGGACTACACGCGCATCAAGCACGTGATGTCGAACATCGCCCCGTAGCGCCGGCCGGCTGATCGACTCGGAAGGGGTCCCAACATGAGCCCGTCACTACGCGACAGCCACCTGTGGTTGCACTTCACCCGCACCGAGGACTGGCGGGGTGAGCACCCGACCGTCCCCGTGATCGAACGGGGGGAGGGCTGCTACGTCTGGGACAGCGAGGGCAAGCGATACCTCGACGGCCTTTCGGCCCTGTTCTGCGTCAACGCCGGCTATGGCCGCCCGGAGATGGCCGAGGCCGCGGCACGCCAGATGCGCCAGCTGCCGTTCGCGACCAACTGGGCGACGGCGCACCCGCCCGCCATCGAGCTTGCCAACGCCCTGGCGGAACGTTTCCCAGGCGACCTCGACCACCTGTTCTTCGTGAACTCGGGATCCGAGGCGGTCGAGTCGGCGATGAAGGTCGCTCGGCAGTATCACGCCGCCAACGGCCAGCCCCACCGCAACAAGGTCATCAGCCGCAACTACGCCTATCACGGCACCACCATGGGCGCCCTCGGCGTCACGGGCCTCAAGGGGCTCCAGGAGCCGTTCGAGCCACTGGTCCCGGTCCACCTGAAGGCGCCGAACACCAACTCCTACCGTCCGCAGTCCGACGACCCCGCCGGCGCCATCGAGCAGATCATCCTCGACGAGGGCCCCGAGACCGTCAGCGCTGTGTTCGTCGAGCCCGTGCAGAACGCCGGCGGCTGCTTCACCCCGCCGCCGGACTACCTGCCCCGCCTGCGCGAGATCTGCGACCGGCACGGGGTGCTGCTCGTCTGCGACGAGGTCATCACGGCCTTCGGTCGGCTGGGGTACTGGACGGGCTCGGAGAAGTACGGGGTCGTGCCGGACATCCTGACCTTCGCCAAGGGCGTGACCTCGGCGTACGCACCGATGGGTGGCATGGCCTTCCGGCCCCCGATCGCCCAGGCGCTGCACGAGACCCCCACCTCGATGTTCCTGCACGGCGCCACCTGGGGCGGCCACCCGGTCTCGGCTGCGGTGGCGCTGGCCAACATCGGGGTCTTCGAGTCCGAGGACCTGCTCGGCAACGTCCGCCGGAACGAGGAGTGGTTCGGCGACCAGCTGCGCGAGCTGATGGCGCGCCACGAGATCGTCGGGGACGTGCGCGGGACGGGGTACTTCTACGCGCTGGAGCTCGTCGCGGACCGCGAGCACAAGGTGATGTTCGACGACGAGCAGTCCGAGCGGCTGCTGCGCGGGTTCCTGACGCAGCGCACGCTGGAGCTGGGGTTGATCTGCCGCGCCGACGACCGCGACGAGCCGGTGATCCAGCTGTCGCCGCCGCTGGTGGCCGACCGCACCGTCCTGGGGGAGCTGGTCGACATCCTCGACCAGGTGCTCGGCGAGGCGATGAAGCACCTCGAGGGCGGCGACCCCGACCGCGGTCCCCACACCAACGAGGCCATTGGGCTGTGACAGTCCCGGCGTTCCTGCACCCGTTCGCGCGGCCTGCAGCAACCGAGTTCATCACGATCGTGTCAGGCAGCGGTGCACGGGTCACCGATGCCGACGGACGCGAGTACGTCGATGCGATGGCCAGTCTGTGGTACTGCAACATCGGTCACGGCCGACGACGCGTGGCCGAGGCGGTCGCCGCTCAGCTGCGGCGGCTGGACGCGTTTCACACCTTCGAGCTGTTCACCAACCCGCCGGCCGAGCGCATCTGTGACGAGGTCGCGGCGTTGGCGCCCGTCCCCGGCTCGCGGGTGTTCCTGACGTGCAGCGGCTCCGAGGCGGTGGACAGCGCCGTGAAGATCGCGCGGCTGTCCCAGGCGCTGCGCGGCCACCCCGAGCGGACGGTGATCGTCAGCCGCCGGCCGTCGTACCACGGGGTCACGTACGCGGGGATGACGGCCACCGGGCTGCCGCCCAACCAGGAGCACTTCGGCCCGTTGGTGCCCGACATGGTCCAGACGCCTCACGACGACCTCGACGCCGTCGCGGAGGTCTTCGCACACCGCAGCGGCGAGGTCGCAGCGGTCATCGCGGAGCCCGTGATCGGCGCCGGCGGCGTGTATCCCCCAGCGCCTGGTTACCTGCAGGGGCTGCGCCGGCTGTGCGACGAGCACGGCGCCTGGCTGATCCTCGACGAGGTCATCTGTGGCTTCGGCCGGTTGGGGAGATGGTGGGGCGCGCAGCGCTACGACGTGCGCCCGGACCTGTCGACGTTCGCGAAGGCCGTGACCTCGGGCTACCAGCCCCTGGGCGGCGTCGTGGTCGCCCCGGCGGTCAGGGACGTCCTGGAGGCCGATCCGGCGGTGGTGCTTCGCCACGGCCACACCTACAGCGGTCATCCGGCGGCCTGCGCCGCGGCGGTCGAGGTGCTGGCCATCACTCGCGAGGAAGGACTGCTCGACCGCGCCGAGAAGATCGGGGACCGGTTGTCGAGCGGGCTGACAGCGCTGCACCGCGACGGGCTGGTCGTCGAGGTGCGCGGCGACGGCGCGGTGTGGGCGGTCGGTCTGGACGACGTCGATGCGATGAAGGTGCGCGACGCCATGCTCGACGAAGGGGTGATCCCTCGACCCATCGGCACCGCGACGCTCAGCTTCTGCCCGCCGCTGGTCATCGACGACGCCGACATCGACCGCTGCGTCGAGGCACTGGAGACGGCCCTTCGTCGGGTCCGGGGACTGGCCGCGTAGGGTGGCCCGGACGGCGGTGTTCCGTGGGGGGACGGTCCTCACCGGTGACCCCCGGCGTCCGCAGACCGACGCGCTGGCCATCGCTGAAGGCCGGTTGGTCGCCCTCGGCGACGATGCGGCAGCCCTGGACGGCGACGTGATCGAGATCACCGGCCAGACGGTGGTGCCCGGTTTCCGCGACGGACACATCCACCCCCTGTGGGGTGGGACGGAGTCACTGGACGCACCGGTCGTGGACGCGGCCGATCTCGAGGACCTGCTCGAACGCGTCGGGACGCACGCGGCACAGAACCCCGACGAGCTTTGGGTGGTCGGGCATGGGTACCCCTGCGAGATGCTGCCGGGCGCAGTGGGCCGGGCCGAGTGGCTGGACCGCGTCGTCGCCGACCGGCCGGTGGCGCTGTGGGCCAGCGACCACCACACGATGTGGGTGAACAGCGCGGCGCTGCGCGCAGCGGGCATCGACGCCGCGACCCCCGATCCGCCGGCAGGCGAGATCGTCAAGGACGCCGACGGGCAGCCCGTCGGGACACTGCGGGAAGGCGCCATGGACGCGGTGGCGTCCCTGGTGCCGGCACGCGACACGGTCGACAAGGGCAAGGGGCTGCGAATCGCGCTCGCGCAGATGGCCGCCGCGGGCATCGTCTGGGCGCAGGAGGCGGCGCTGTCCCCGGACGACGTGGACGTCTACCTGGACGTCATGCGCAGCGGATCGCTCACCGCGGACGTCGACATCGCCTTGCGCGTGGACCCCGCCCGCTGGCGCGAGCAGCGCGACGCGTTCGTTGCGGCCCGCCGGGGGGCCGAGCTCGCGGTCGCGGAGTGCGACGCCGATCGCGTCGGGGGTGGACGCGTGACGGTGCGGACCGTGAAGGTCTTCGCCGACGGCGTCATCGAAAGCGGGACCGGCGCGCTGCTGGAGCCGTACACCGACGCGCCACACAGCCACGGCATCCCGAACTGGGAGGCAGCCGAGCTGGCAGAGGCGCTGACCGCGTTCGACGCCGATGGCTTCCAGGCGCACATCCACGCGATCGGCGACGCAGCGATCCGGATGTCGCTGGACGGTATCGAGCAGGTTCTCCGGCGCAACGGCCCCCGCGAACGTCGGCCGGTCATCGCGCACACCCAGCTGGTGCACCCCGACGACGTCGCGAGGTTTGCGGCACTGGGAACCGTCGCCAACTTCGAGCCGTTGTGGGCCTGTCAGAGCCTGGTGATGACGCAGCTGACCGAGCCGCGGCTCGGGGAGGAGCGCAGCCGTTGGCAATACCCAATCGCATCGGTGCTCGCTACCGGGGCGCCGGTGAGCTTCGGCAGCGACTGGCCCGTCTCATCGATGGTGCCGATGGAAGGGATCGCTGTGGCGGTGACGCGCCAGACGCCCGAGGGTGAACCGCCCGGGGGGTGGCTGCCCGACGAACGGCTGACCCTGGACCAGGCCCTGCGCGCCTATACGGCCGGCACTGCCTATCAGGCGTTCGACGCGGCGGCGGGCACACTCGCCGAGGGGGCGCGCGCCGACGTGTGCGTGCTCGACGCCGACCTTGCGTCGCTGCCGGCCGCGGAGCTGTCTGGAGTCGCTGTGGCCGGGACCTGGCTGCACGGTGTGGAGGTGCATCGCCTGTGAACCCAACGCCTGCCACCGCAGAAGGCCCCGTGTCGCAGACCGCCGCGCAGCCCGCCTCGACGACGCCGGCGGTCGAGCTGGTGGGCATCGTCAAGCGGTTCGACGAGGTCACTGCCGTCGACGACGTGAACCTGGCGATCGCCGACGGCGAGTTCTTCTCGCTGCTGGGTCCGTCGGGCTGCGGCAAGACCACGACGTTGCGGATGATCGCCGGTCTGGAGTTCCCCACCGAGGGCAGCATCCGGTTGCACGGCCACGAGATGGCGTTGCGGCCGCCCAACAAGCGGCCCGTCAACACGGTGTTCCAGTCCTATGCGCTGTTTCCGCACATGTCGGTGGCGCAGAACGTCGCGTTCGGGCTGCAGATGCAGAAGGTCGCAAAGTCAGAGCTGGACGACCGCGTGGCGGAGTCGCTGAAGCTCGTGCAGCTGACCGGGATGGAGAAGCGCAAGCCCAAGCAGCTGTCAGGCGGTCAGCAGCAGCGCGTCGCGCTGGCGCGCGCGCTGGTCAACCACCCGCAGGTGCTGCTCCTCGACGAGCCGTTGGGAGCGCTCGACCTGAAGCTGCGCAAGGCGATGCAGCTGGAGCTGAAGGAGCTGCAGCAGCGCGTGGGCATCACGTTCGTGTACGTGACGCACGACCAGGAAGAGGCGCTGACGATGTCCGACCGGATCGGCGTCATGAGCGAGGGCAAGCTGCTGCAGGTCGGCACTCCGGAGGAGATCTACGAGCAGCCGCGCACCCGGATGGTCGCCGACTTCATCGGGGAGACGAACTTCTTGCCGGCAACCCATGCGGGCACCGGCAGGGTCCGGCTGGTCAACGGCGAGGAGATCGACGCCCCCATCGACGGGGTGGCAGGCCAGGAGCTCACCCTGACGGTGCGTCCCGAGAAGATGGCGGTCGTCGCCACCGAGGTGCCGCCCGATCCCGGCGTCAACGCCATCGAGGGCATCGTCCACCGGCGGGTGTACCTGGGCAACGCCTTGACGTACGAGGTCGACGTGGCGGGCGACGTCCGACTGCACGTTCGACACGAGAACGCTCCCGGTCAGCAGCGGTTCGACACGGGTGACCGGGTCCGGGTCTGCTGGGACCCCTCCGCCACCGCGGTGCTGGAGGCCTAGATGGCACAGACCACGCTGCCGCCCAGGAAGGCTGACCAGCTGGAGGGCCAAGCAGCGACCGCGGAGCTGGAGAAGTCCGCGGAGCGGGCGGCCTCCCGGCGCGGGATGTTCATGGCCGCCCCCGGGTTCGTCTACCTGTTCCTGTTCTTCGCGCTGCCGTTGCTGATCGTGTTCGTGTACTCGTTCGCGAATCGCAGCCCCACAGGGCGAACGATCCTGGCCAACTGGAACCTCGACTCGTACCAGCGCCTGCTCGACCCGTTCGTCGTCCAGATCGCCTGGCGATCCTTCGTGCTGGCGGCGGGCGCCACGGCCATCTGCCTGCTGGTCGGCTACCCGTTCGCGTACTTCATCGCGACCCGCAGCCCCAAGGTCCGCGCCGCCCTGCTGGTGCTCGTGATGATCCCGTTCTGGTCGAACTTCCTGGTGCGGACCTACGCGTGGCGCATGCTGCTCGGGTCGGGCGGCCCGGTCTCGCAGGTCACCGAGTTCCTCGGGCTGGGTGAGACGCGGCTGCTGTTCACCACCACCGCCGTGATGATCGGCCTGGTCTACGGCTACCTGCCGTTCATGATCCTGCCGCTGTACGCCTCGATCGAGCGGGTCGACTTCAGCCTCGTCGAGGCCTCGCGAGATCTGTACGCCAGCGGTTGGCAGGCGTTCCGGCGGGTCACCTGGCCGTTGACCCGCCCGGGGGTCGTGGCAGGCTCGATCCTGGTCTTCATCCCAAGCTTCGGCGCGTACGTGACGCCGGAGATCCTCGGCGGCTCCCGGACGACCATGCTCGGCAGCTACATCGTCCGCCAGTTCCTGCAGGCCCGGGACTGGCCGTTCGGCTCCTCGCTGTCGTTCGTGATCATGCTCGCGATGCTGGGCGCAGCGTTCGTGTACTTCCGGGTCGGGGGGAAGACGCTGTGAGCGCCACGCGCGACGTCGTCCGGCCGACCGGCAACGCCAGGCGGGCGCTGTCCGCCAACGCCTGGCTGGTCTTCGCGTTCTTCTACGCCCCCATCATCTTGCTGGTCATCTTCTCGTTCAACGACAACCGCTTCGTGGGCGTGTGGGGCGGCGGGTCGCTGCGCTGGTATCGGGAGATGTTCGCTAACCGGCCGGTGTTGAACTCGCTGCAGAACTCGCTGATCGTGGCGTTCGCCTCGACCATCGTCTCCACGGTGTTGGGCACGTTCACGGCCCTGGCCCTGGAGCGGTTCCGCTTCCGCGGGCGGGGGGCGTTCGACGGACTGGTCTACCTGCCGGTGATCATCCCCGACGTGACGATGGCGGTGATGATGCTGCTGTTCTTCGCGCGGGCGTCGTCACTGCTGTACGGCACGATGGGGGCGACGTTCGGTCTGGGCATCGGCACGATCACGCTGAGCCACATCGCGTTCAACATCTCGTTCGTCGCGATCGTGGTGCGGGCCCGGCTCGCGGGGATGGATCCCTCTTTGGAGGAGGCGGCGGCTGACCTGTACGCCGGGCGGTGGGAGGCGTTTCGCCGTGTGACGCTGCCGCTGATCATGCCCGGCATCCTCGGCGGGGCGCTGCTGGCGCTGACCCTGTCGCTCGACGAGGTCGTCATCACCAGCTTCGTGTCCGGACCGGGCTCCACGACGCTGCCGGTCTACGTCTTCGGCCTGGTCCGCCGCGGCGTCACGCCGCTGATCAACGCGGTGTCCACTGTCATGCTCATGGCTTCGATGTTGCTTGTTCTCTTCTCGCTGCTGGTGCAGAGGCGCTCGCAGTGAGGTCGTTGTCCCGCCCCCGACCTCACCGGAGGTTCATCATGCGCACCCGACTGCTCGCGATCCTCGCCCTGCTGGCGTTGCTCGTCGCCGCCTGTGGCGGTGCGAGCCCCATCGAAGGCGACGCAGAGGCACCCGGCAACGGGGGTGAAGACGCTGCGGCCGGCGACGACGGCGAGGCCACGGAACCCGCCGGCGCCGGCTGCGAGGAGGGCGAGACCGACGGCGACATCGTCCTGTACAACTGGACCGAGTACATGGACCCCGAGCTCCTCGAGAAGTTCGAAGAGGAGTACGGCGTCAGCGTGACGGAGGACTTCTATCCGTCCAACGAGGAGCTGCTGGCGCGGGTCCAGGGCGGCGCCTCCGGGTACGACGTGATCGTCCCGTCGGACTACATGGTCTCGATCATGATCGAAGAGGGTCTGCTGCTGCGCCTTGACGAAGCGGCGGTGCCCAACCGCGAGAACATCTCCGAGGACTTCGCCAGCCCGCCGTACGACCCGGACCTCGCCTACTCCATGCCGTTCCAGTACGGCACGACAGGACTGGGCGTAAACCTCGACGAGATGCCCGACGACTTCCCGCGGAGCTGGGCGCTGGTGTTCGACCCCGAGGTTGCCGATCAGTTCAGCGGCCGGATCTCCCTGTTGGACGACCCCCGGGAGACGATGGGGGCGGCGCTGAAGTACCTCGGGTACGGCTTGAACGAGACGAGCGACGAGGCGCTGCAGGAGGCGGCGGACCTGGTCTCCGAGGCACGCAACCGCGTCGCGGCGTTCACCTCCGATCAGTACACCGACTTCCTGGTCGGCGGTGAGACCATCATCGGCCACGGGTTCAGCGGCACGTTCCAGTTCGCGTTCGTCGAGACGGACAACTTCGAGAGCTGGGAGTACTTCGTGCCGGAGGAGGGCGGCACGATCTGGACCGACAACATGGCGGTCCTGGCCGACTCCGAGCACCCCTGCTCGTCGCAGACCTTCATCAACTTCATCCTGGACGCCGACAACGGCGCCCAGCTGAGCAACTGGACGTACTACGAGTCCCCAAACGCGGCCGCGCAGGACCAGATCGACGACGAGGTCACCGAGCTGGCCGACATCCCTGACGACGTCGCGGAGCGGTTGGAGTTCATCGAGGACACCGGTGACGACGAGATCAAGTTCACCGACTACTTCAACCGGGCGAAGGGCTAAGGCGCCATAGGAGGACGTCGACATGGCCGGTGACCGCGCGCAGCTTCTGATCGGCGGCGAGTGGGTCGCCGGCCAGGGCGACGACTGGATCGCAGTCGACGACCCGGCCACCGAGGAGGTGATCGGGCAGGTGCCGGCGGGCACGGCAGCGGATGTCGACCGTGCCGTGGCCGCTGCCGCCGAGGCGTTCACCCAGTGGCGCTGGCTGTCAGCCGACGAACGCGCGGCGATGCTGCACACGGCGGCGGACAAGACGGCTGAGCACTGGGACGACCTCGTCGAGCTGCTCACCCGCGAGCAGGGCAAGCCCAAGCCCGAGCAGGAGGAGGAGCTGGAATGGTCGGCCAACCCCCTGCGGTACTACGCGGAGCTGGCACGCAACGGGCGCGGTCGGATCATCCCCAGCGGTGAGCCGCGCAGCCAGCTCAATCTGGTGCTCAAGGAGCCCTACGGCGTGGTCGGCGCAATCGTGCCGTGGAACTACCCGCTGCTGCTGCTGTCGTGGAAGCTCGCCCCGGCGCTGGCTGCCGGCAACACCGTGGTGATCAAGCCCAGCGAGTACACGTCGCTGATCACGCTCGAGTGGGTCCGTCGGTGCTTCGACCACTTCCCTGCCGGGGTCGTGAACGTCGTCACCGGCACCGGGCAAGACGCGGGGGAGGCGCTGGTCCGCCACCCCGACGTCCGGGTCGTGGCGATGACCGGGTCGGTGGAGACCGGGCAGCGCATCGCCTCGGTCGCCGCACCGATGATGAAGCACGTGCACCTCGAGCTGGGCGGCAAGGACGCGTTCGTCATCGCGCCCGACGCCCAGCTGGAGCCTGCGGTGGATGCGCTGGCGTACGCGGCGCTGATCAACAGCGGTCAGGTGTGCACGTCGTCCGAGCGCGTCTACGTGCCGTCGCGGCTGCGCGACGACGTCGCCGAGGCGCTCCGCGAGAAGGTCGAGGGGTTGCGCCTCGGGCACGGGCTGGACGAGGGCACGGATCTGGGGCCGCTGCGCGCCGAGCGGTTCCGGGACAAGATCGAACGGCACGTGGCCGACGCCCGCGAGCGGGGCGCGAGGATCGTCACCGGAGGCGGCCGCCCGGACGATCTCGACCGTGGGTACTTCTACCGACCGACGGTGCTGGTCGACGTCGATCACGACATGGCCGTCATGTCCGAGGAGACGTTCGGCCCGACGATCCCGATCATGGCGTACGACGACATCGACCAGGCGATCGCGTGGGTCAATGCCCATCCGATGGGGCTCGGGGCGACGCTGCGCTCGACCGATCCGCGAACCATCAAGCGGTTCTACGAGGAGGTCAAGGTCGGGACGGTGTGGATCAACGACCCGCTCACCGACAACCTGGCCGGGCCCTTCGGCGGCATGAAGATGACGGGCGGGGCGAGGGAGCTGGGCGAAGAAGGGCTCGATGCCTTCACCGAGTCCAAGCACGTGCACTGGGACTTCAGCGACGAGCCGAAGGACTGGTGGTACCCGTACTGACCCAGGCGCCGGCTACCGCTGCTCGAGCCGGCGCAGGCCCGGACCGGCGACCGGATGGCCGCGCAGCCCCTCGATCGTCACCGATGGCAGGGTCTGCAGGTACGCCGCGAGCGGGCGCACGGCCGCGGGGCGCAGGCTGCGAACGGTGGCGGCCCACACGCGCTGCGAGGCCTGCCGCCCTGTTGCTGCCTGCTGCGCGCGGTTGCGGTCCTCCATCTGCTCCAGCAGGGCCTGGCCCCACAGCGCGAGAGGCTCGGGCAGGCCTCGGCGGGACGCGAGCAGGTTGTTGATCCGGTCGTAGGCCTCCGGCAGGGGGATGGAGCCGGCACCGCCGTACAGCGAGTCGTGCGTGGCCGACAGCAGCGCGATGGCCTCGGCCAGCTGCGTGACGCCGACGAGCTGCCCCACGACCCTGGAATGACCGCCGGCGTTGTAGTACGCCGCTGCGCGGGTGTCGGGATTCGGCAGCGCACGAGCGTCGTCAAGGGCCTGCTGGACCCGCTGGGACCCTGAGGCGGCGATGCGGACGGCCTCCGGGGGACCGGGGTTCTCGTAGATCGCCGCCTTGTCGCGAAGCCGCTGCATGGTCGCGGCCTGCGCGTCGTACAGCGCGAGCGCGGCGATGGCCTGGTCCTCGCTGACGACGTCCACCAGCCCGGCGTCGCCGGTGTTCGCCATGGTCGTGCCCCGCACCAGCCCCGCGATGACCAGCACGAGGGCAAGCACACCTGCCACCGCCATCCACGCGGGCGGCCGCCGGCGGGGCTTGGCCGGTTGCGGCGACGGCGGGTGGATGGACGACGCCTCCGCCGGCGCGGGTGGCAGGCGGTAGACGTCGCTGGGACGGGCGGTGCGGACCATCCGTGGTGCTACGTCAGCTCACGGTCCACGGGCTCGTTGATGACGACGTCGAAGTCGACACGGGCCACCTCGCGCCCGTCGACCGACAGCACCAGCTGGTAGCCGGTGTCGTCGTACTCGAACAGCAGGTCCTCGACGTCGTCGACGAGCTCGTCGTTGCCGCCGACGACCTCCCGGTCCAGACCCTGGTACAGGGTGCGGCTGTGCGGGTCCAGGATCGCCCAGGACTCGGTGAAGGCTCCGTCGACGTCGTACCACTGGCGGCGGATCGTGAAGGCCCGCGCCTTGGCCGGCGGTTCCTGCGGCAGCTCCACACGGTTGTCCAGGCCCGGTGTCGTCTCGCCACCCGTCCGCATGAACAGGTCCCGGTCGACCACCTTCGCGTACTTCAGCCGTGCACCCACTATCGGGCTCCTCTCTTCGTGACTGCGTCGTCGATCTGGCGCCACAGGTCCTCGCGGACGTCCATCAGCGCGTCGCGCAGGTCGGCCTCGGATGACGTGGCGACGAACTTGGAGAACCCGGGGACCTCGCACTCCAGGGTGACGCTCTGCCCGCTGTTGTCCCGTTCCTTGACGGACAGCTCCAACCATGTCCCGTCCGCCGGGAAGCGCTTGAGCCGGCGGTTGAGCTTTGACAGCCGCTCCACGATCCGGTCGCGCTCGGACGGTTGGAAGCCGGTACCCAGCGCCAGCTGGTCGAGGCTTGCGTGTCCCGGCGCGGCGTCGTCGTCTTCGTCGTCGTCGCCGGTGCCGATGTTGAGCTCTTCGACGTCCAGCGTTCGCAGCTGCTGGCGGGCGAGATCGGCCGACATGCCGGTGGTCTTATGGACCAGCTCGACCAGGCCGTCCCAGTCGTCCCCGACGTGATCCAGCGCACCCTTGTCGATCTCCGGCCACTCCTGCAGCACCCGCGGGCGGATCTCGACGTAGTGCTTGGCCCACATCTGGTGCGTGAGCGGTTGCATGCTTCCTCCTGCTCGACTGTGATGGCTACAGTGCTCCCCCCGCACACCGCCGCTGAACCGTCCCGTGAGCCTCGCCATCGACGTCGTCCGCAACCCCCCTCTTGATACCGGTCTTGCGGACCGGCTCGTCGAGGTATGGATGGCCGTGACCGAAGCGGGCGGAGCGGTGGGGTTCTTGCCCGGTGTGACTGCCGCACAAGTATGGACCGTCGCGGGGCCGGCCTTCGCCCGGGTCACGGACGGCACCGACGATCTCGCCGTGGCCTTCGACGGCGGCCGGGCCGTGGGGTTCGGCTTTCTGGAGACCAACAGCCTGGGACTGCACCGGCATTGGGCGACGGTCAAGCGCCTGCAGCGTGACCCGGCCGCGCGCCGGCGCGGCGTCGGGGGCGCGGTGCTCGCAGAGCTGGAGGCGGCGGGGCGTGACCGAGGGTTGCACCGCATCGTGCTGACGGTGCGCGGCGGCACGGGGCGGGAGGGTTTCTACATCGCGCAGGGCTACCGCATCGAGGCCCGGCTGCCGGGTCGGCTGTGGATCGCCGAAGACGACATCCGTGAGGAGCTGGTGATGGCCAAGGTGCTCGACGGCGCGTCGGGGCTGAACCTGCAGGTGCAGCGGCTGGACCCCGAGCTGCCCCTCCCGACGTATGCACACGCCGGTGATGCCGGGCTCGACCTCGTGGCACGTGAAGCAGTGACGCTGGCGCCGGGGGAGCGCACGGTTGTGCCGACGGGCGTCGCCATCGCCCTGCCCCCCGGCTGTGTCGGGCTGGTACACCCTCGGTCGGGGCTGGCGGCGCGACACGGAATCGGTTTGGTCAACGCGCCGGGGACCATCGACGAGGGCTACCGGGGCGAGGTCAAGGTCGTCCTGATCAACCACGACCCGACGAAGTCTGTGACCATTGACCGCGGCGACCGGATCGCCCAGCTCGTCGTGCAGCGCGTCGAGCAGGTCCACGTCGTGGAAACGGATGCCCTGGGAGAAACCGGCCGGGGCGCTGGCGGATTCGGCTCGTCAGGGCGCTGAGCGGGGCGCCGGCGGTTGCGGCGCACCGGCCGCTGCGGCAGGATGACAGAC
>DATLGM010000260.1:0-7524 GCA_035540515.1 Egibacteraceae bacterium
CTCGTATGCGGTCGCTTCGAGGTCGGCCCATCCGACGGTGGTGTGCTGCCAGCCGGTCGGGTTGCTGATGTGTCGCCAGCGGACGTGGAACATCAGCCCGTCTTGGACGACGGTGCCGTCGGTGTTGTTGGGGCGGGTCCACGAGATGGTGATGAACGCGCGGGTGTTGCCCGCCTGGTCGGTGTAGGTGCCCGACTGTGCCTGGTTGCTGATGACCGGTGCTGCGGGGGTGCGGCCGGGGTCGGTGTCCGGCGTGGGTGCGTTGACGCGGACGCTGACCGGTTCGCTGTCACGGATCGCTTTCAGCCATGACCCGCCGGCTTCGACCTCGACGGATCCGGTCTCGGGCAGCAGGTGGTCGGTGAGGTCGAACCAGTCGCCGTCGTGGGTGCGGAACGCGACGCCCATCCGGTCGGTGATGGGGTAGGTGGTGGCGACGACGCGCAGCTTGACTGGGTTGAGCAGCCGACCGCGGAACGGCACCTCGTTGGCGGGGTCGACCAGGCCGGCGTCGGGGTCGTAGACCCACACCCAGCCGCCGGTGACGATGGTGCGGTCGCCGACGGCTTCGAAGTCGTGGGTGTCGGCGGACAGTTTCAGCGCCTGGCGGGCGCCGGAGAACCGGTTTTGCGCCAGTTGCGCTCGGGCTTGGGCGTTGCCCTCGACGGTGTCGGATTCGGACACGACCCGGGTGCGTTTGACCGGCAGTCCGCGCGGGTTGAGGTAGGGGTTGTGGGTGTTGTCGGCGGTGGCGGTGACGATCGCTTCGCCTTCGCCCTCGGCGAGCAGCACCGTGCGGCTGGTCCAGTCCGCCCAGTCGCGTTCGGCGTCGACGTCGCCGGGGACCGCGACGAGGTCCATGTCGGCGCCGGCGTCGCGGCGGACGATGACCGCGGCGGGCTGCGTCGGGTACAGCTGGTCGGCTTTGCCGGCGTCGAGCTTCCAGGTGTTGGTGACCCGGTACTCGGCGTCGAACAGCTCGCACACGTAGCCGATCGCCGAGCGGGGGTCTTGGAAGCGGTGGCGGCCGCTGTAGGTGCCGGCCACCGGGTGCAGGGTGCCCTCGATGACGGACTGGTCGGCGGGCAGCAGCCCGCGGATCGTGTCGATGAACGAGGCGTTGTTGAACACCCGAGCCTGCTCGTAGACGTCGCCTTTGCCGTCCTCGTCGCCGAGCCACACGTCCAGGCCGACGCCGGACAGGGTGAACTCGTCGCCGGCGGGCGCGTCGCCGCGGTGCACGCCGACGTAGCGGGCGACGCCGAGCAGCTCGTCGCCGTACACGCGCGGGTCCATCGGCGTGTCGAGGATCACGATGTGGCCCCATTCGCGGAGCCGGGCTGCGACCTCGCGGGGGACGGCGTGCAGCTGCACGTCCCACGAGCCGAGCTGCATCAGCCGGTCGGACACGCTCACCGTCGGATCACCTCGACCCGCTCCTCGGGGTGGCCGATGTACTGGGCGAGCAGGTCGGCGGGCGCGTCGCCGGCCTGGGCGTCGGGGGTGACCGCGACCATCGCGTCGAACGTGCGCGCCGCCGTCTTGGTCAGCGCCCCGTTGGGTGCGTCGGGGTTGGCGGCGCGGGCCGACGCGATGACCCACCGCACGCCGGCGTCGAGGTCGGTGCGGCGGATCCCGCCGGTGAACGCGGTCGCGGCGGCGGGTGTCTCGACGGCGACGGTGAGGTCGGTGGCGGTGTGGCGTTGCAGGAACAGCGACACGTACCGGGAGCCGCGGCGCAGCTTGAGGTCGACGGTCAGCCGGCCGGGGTTGTGGTCGCGCAGCAGCTTGACGGCGACCTCCTCCGGGTCGTTGCGCAGCACGGTGATGCCGTGCCACGCAGCGACGGGTGTGGCGCCGGTGCGGACCTCGAAGGCGGTCTCGCGCCACGCGCCGTTGTGCCATCCGGCGATCAGCAGCCGCCCGTTGCCGGCGGGGCGGACGCGGACCAGGTCGTTGTCGAGCTGCCAGCCGGCCGCGGTGTCGGGCAGCCGCCGGCCGGTGACGACGCGGGTGTCGTGGCGCAGCGTCGCGGCGGCGGCGTAGAACCCGTCGAGGCTGATCCGCCAGCGGGGGTCGACGTCGGGCAGGTTGCGGTACACGTGCACGGCGCCGCCGGCACCGGTGCGGCTGATCCGGGTGGGGCTGACGCCGGCGCCGGCGAACATCGCGTCGTGGCCACGGGGCGGGGCGGCCCACCGTTCGGGAGCCGGCCAGCCGGCGTCGCGTTGGCGGCCGTTGCCGGTCAGCTTGGAGACGAACTCGACGGCGACGAGGCGGTGCAGCTCGAGGGACCAGGCGACTTCCGCCTCGTCGCCGTAGAAGCTGTCGAGCTCGGCGGTGACGCCGTCGACGCGGTACCAGCCGTCGGTGTCGGGGTCGGCGTCCCAGCGGACCGGCACGACCCGGTCGACTAGTCCGAGCAGCTGATGCCGGCGGAATAGCACCTGCGCCGCGGTGGTGGCCGCGTCGGTGCCGAACGCGCCGGCGACCGCCAGCCGGTCTGGCTCGAGCTGGTGGCGTGCGGGGTCGTCGACGTCGACGGGTCCGACCAGCAGGGTCACGACATCCCCGTCTTGATCCGGTCCTGCTCTTTGGTGACCGGGACCGCGACGGCGCGGGCGAACTCGCGGCCGTCGATCTCGAGCACGATGTCGCGGGTGGCGCCGTCACTGCCGCCGGTGACGCCTTCGGGTGCGGTGACGCCGAAGTGGGTGTCGCTGGCGATCCGCAGCGGCACGGCGGCGCGGACCGCGGCCGCGGCCGCGACGTTGTCGGACATCCGCTGCGCGGCGCCGGCGGCGACCGCGGCGTTGCGTTCGATGCCGTGCGCCAGCCCGTGGGCGGTGTTGGCGCCGATCGCGGTGAACACCGTCGACGGCGACCGGATGCCGAGCGCTTTGCGGGCGGCCTTGGCGAGGTCACGGCCGAGCCGGTTGCCGACCTTGATCAGGGCGTTTCGTTGGCTGCTGAGCCCGGCGACGAGCCCCTTGGCGGCCTGGATCCCGGCGCCGTGCATCTCCTTGGCGGCCTGGGCGCCCATGCTGGCGGCGGTGCGGGTCAGCTGCCCGGTGAGGCTGTTGACCTCACGGATGACGCGGCTGCCGCCGCTGGCCAGGGCGCGGGCGGTGTCCATGCCGCCTTCGACGCCGGCCTGGACCAGCTGGTCGTAGGTGGTCTTGTTCAGCCCCGCCTTGCGCAGCGTGTGCAGCAGACGGCTGTAGGTCTGCGCCTGCTGGACCGCCTTGCGGAGCCCGCCGACGATGTCGCTCGAGCTCGTCGGGCCCTCGTCTCTGGCGAACCCGGTGATCGAGCCGAAGCTGATGACGCTGTCGCGGACGCTCTTGGCGTAGCCGCGGGACCGGTCCACTGCGGCCTTGAGCCGGTCCTGCGCCGCGGAGAGGCGTTTGGCGACGGCCTCGCGTTGCCGCGAGTGGTTTGTCAGCGCGGCGATCTCGTCGCGCATGACCGCCTTGGCGTAGTCGACCCACGCGCGGGCGAGTTTCGGCTTGTCCTTGTAGCGGGCGTTGAAGTGCTTGGTGAGCCGGTCGTTGATCTTGTCGACGAGAGCGCGCACACCCTTCTGGCCGTCGTCCATGCCGCCGGCCAGGCCCTTCATAATGTCGCGGCCGATGCCGCGGAACACCCGTGACGGCGACCGGATGCCCAGCGCGGACTTCGCGCCCTTGACGACGCCGCCGACGGCGTCTTTGACCACCTGGACGGCGCGGCCGACCATGCCGGTGATCCCGTTGATAAGCCCGCGGATGATCGACTCGCCGATGGAGCGCAGCATCGTGGGGGCGTTGGAGAACACGTTGCGGACCTTGCCGGGCAGCTCCCGGAAGAACCCGACGACCCGCTGCAGCCCGTCACGGATCCTGTCGCGGATGCCGTTGAGCATCGACGTGGCGAGCTCGCGCAGCTTCTCCCACATCAGCCGCCACATGATCGTCGCGAGCCGCGGCAGGTCACGGAAGTACGCCACGATGCGGTCGAACGCCGACCGGATCCGTTCGCGGATCGAGTCGAGCAGGTTGGCTGCCCACTCCCGCAGCTTCGTCCACATGGTCTGCCAGACCTTGGTGATGGCCGCGCGCGCCAGCGGCCACAGGTTGCGGACGAGCTTCAGCCCGGTGTCGACGACGTTCTTGATCTGCGCCATGAAGGCGCCGGCGATCCGCCCGATGCCCTCGCCGAACTTCGACCAGTCACCGCGGATCAGCCCGGTGACCATCTGCCAGATGCCCTTGATGACGTTGAGCACGTTGCGGATGGTGTTGCGCACGAACCCCATCACCGGGCCGATGACGGCCATGATGGCGCCGCCCCACTGCGCCCAGAACGCCTGGATGCCGCCGAGCACCGCGGTGACGATCCCGCGGATCGTTTCCATGGCACCGCTGATCACGCCGCTGACGGTGGCGACCGCTGAGGTCACGCCGTCGCGGATGGCGTTCCACGCGCCGACGGCGGTGTCGCGGATCCAGGTGACCGCGGTCACCACGGCGTCGCGCACGGCGGTCCACGCGCCGATGACGATGTCGCGGAACGTCTCCGAGCGGGTCCACAGCAGGTACAGCGCAGCGCCGACGGCGACGACCGCGGCGATGACCAACCCGATGGGGCTGAGCAGGAACCCGATCGCGGCGCCCAGGCCCTTGATGACCAGCGCGAGGACCTTGCCCTGCGACGCCAGCACCGCGATGGGCTTGCCGGCCATGGAGAACGCCGTCATCAGCCCGCCGACGCCGGCCATGAGCTTGCCGATGATGAACAGCACCGGCCCGGCGGCCATGGCCACGCCGGCTAGCGTCAGCACGAACCGCTGCCCTTCGGGTGACATCCGCTCGAAGCGCTGCAGCAGCCGGGCGGCACTGTTGATCAGCGGCTCGACTGCCGTGGCGGCATCCAGCAGCGCGGGCACCAGTGCGTTGCCCAACGTGACACCCAGGTCGCTGACCTTGTTGCGGAGGATTTTCAGCTTCGACTCGGTTGTGGCGTACCGCTGGGCGGCCTCGTTGCTCAGCGCCGTGTTCTCCCGCCACGCGTCGGTTCCCAGCTTCAGCGACTTGCGGACCAGGTCGCCGGCGCCGGCGGTGCGCAGCAGCGCGTCGCGGACACGCAGCTCGCCCAGTTTGAGCTCGTCGAGGACGGTGAACACGTCCTTGCCGGATTCCTTCAGGCCGCCAAGTCCCTCGATGAACTTGGTCAACGCGCCGGCGGCGTCGCGTTCCCAGGCGCGTGAGAACTCCTGGCTGCTCATGCCGGCGACCTTGGCGAACTCGGCGACTTTGTCGCCGCCGGAACCGACCTCCTTGGCGATGTTGACCATGACCTTGCTCATCGCCGACCCGCCCGCTTCGGCGCGGATACCGACCGACGACATCGCGCCCGCCAGCCCCATGATCTGCGCCTCGGTCATGCCGATCTGCGCGCCGGCGCCGGCCAGCCGCAAGCCCATCTCGACGATCTCGGCTTCGGTGGTGGCCAGGTTGTTGCCAAGCGCAACGATCGTCGACCCGAGCCGGTCAAACTGCTTCTGGGGCATCCCGGTGATGTTCGCCAGGCGGGCTAGGGCGGTGGCCGCCTGCTCCGACGACAGGTTGGTCGACTCGCCCAGGTCGATCATGACGCGGGTGAACTTCAGGATGTTGGGCACCCTGATGCCCAGTTGTCCGGCGGCCTCGGCAACGCCGGCGATCTCCTCACGGGAGGCGGGGATCTCCTTGGCCATCTGGCGGATGCCACGCTCGAGCTTGGCGAACTGGCCCTCGCTGGCGTCGACGGTCTTGCGGACCCCTGCGAACGCCGACTCGAAGTTGACTGCCGCCTTCACCGCCCCGTAGCCCAGCGCCAGCATGGGCAGGGTGACCATGCGGGTCATGGTGCGTCCCGCGGCGGCCATCCTCGTGCCCACACCGGTCAGCGCGCCGCCTAACGTGGCCATCCGCCCCTGCAGGTTCGCCATGGTGGCCTGCAGCTGCGACGCGTCGCCGAGGAACCGCAGCAGGATCGGTCGTGACATCGCGTCGATGGTGCGCTGCGGCTAGAAGCCCGGCGGATCACCACATGCCGGTGCGCCGAGCCATCCGCTCGAGCGCCTGCCGCGCCTCGTTCTCAACGTCGCGGGCCCGGTCGCTGTACGCGGGATACAGGTACCGCCCGCCCCTGACGACGGGCCGGCGGATCAGATGCGGGGTGCTGTGACTGTGTCGGCTGCCGTGGTGGCGGATCGTGCCACCGAAGTCGATCCAGCCGGCGTACGGAACGCGACCCGGTGTGCCGACCTGCACACCCGCTTCGCGTTGCGTCGACCGCGGCTTGACCGACCCCTGCAGCTTGCCGGACGACCGTGGATACCGGGGTCTCGCCTCGCGGGCGACGATCTCCGCGGCCTCGTTCAGCGCGCGGCGCACCTCGACGCCCAGCTGGCGGTCGGCGGCCTTGAGGCTGCGCACCCACTCGTTGAGCCCCTCGACGCGGATGTAGATCGGCCCCATCAGCTGACCCGCCTCGCCCGCCTGGCGCCGCCGGTGCGCCCGGACCGCGCCGCCGCCTTGGCTCGGCTCTCCTCGCGACGCCGTTCGACGTCGCGGACCTTGAACAGGGCACGCCAGCCGGTCAGCTCGCGTGACGACACCCGGTCGAGCAGCTCCTCGACGGTGCAGCCCATCTGCCACGCGAGCTCGTAGTACATGCGAGCCTCGGGGTGGGCGCCCGGGCGCCCGCTCAGTTTCCCTCGGCGTCGTCCTCCGCGTCGTCGTCGAGGCCCGACACCTTCATGATCTTGATGGCGAGGCGTTCGAGCACACCGGCGAGCTTGCCGTTGAGCGCCTTGGCATCCTCGCGGCGGAACACCCGCTCGTCGGTGGTCGGGTGGTACACGCCGGCGGCGACGATCTCGGGGTACAGCGCCTCCTGCTTCACCTTGCCCTTGCGGTCCTGCAGCTTGGCCAGCACCCGCGCGCGTTCGAGGCCGGTCATCGACTTGACCTTCAGCCACACCTTCCATTCCGCGATGTAGATCGGCGCCTCGGCGGCGTCGTCGAGCGACAGGATCAGGTCGCGCAGGCCGGCCGCATCGGACGGCATCTGCTCGACGGTGGGCCGGTCGGCGTGCTCCTGGTCGTCGTCGACGTAGGGCTCGTCGAGCTCTGGTGTCTCGGTGGTGGTGTCGTGCTCGTCGGTCACAGGCGGGGCCTCCTGGGGCGGGTTACAGGGTGGCGGTCGAGGTGCGGTAGCGGATCGTGAAGTCCTCCGCGGCCGCGGTGAAGCTGATGGGCTGGCGGATCTCGTCGGGCCCGTCGACGGCGGGGGTGTCGCCGTCGAGCTGGATCCACCCGCGGATCTCGGTCTCGTAGTTGAAGCCGGGCACGATCTCGTCGCCGGTGAACAGCAGCACCAGCTCGAGCTCGTCGGCGGTGATGACGTGCTGGTACAGCGCAGGCGACGCGTACTCGGCGTCGAAGCTGCCGGTGTACTCGCGAATGGCGTTCTGCAGCGGCACCTTGCGCAGCCGGC
>DATLGM010000261.1:0-2990 GCA_035540515.1 Egibacteraceae bacterium
GCAGCGAGATGGGTGCGTAGCGCCCCGTCCAGCGGTCCGCCAGGGCGACGATCGCCGCGATGACGAACAGCACGCCGATGCCGAGCACCGTGTTGGGCGGGTCCAGGGTGATGCGAGGGGCGACCTCGCCCAGACCGAGGACCAAGGTGATGTCGTCGCCGGGCAGGGCCGTGGCGACCTGCGCGACCAGCACGACCCCCAGCAGCCCGAAGAAGATGCCCAGCGTCTGGAACCGGGACAGCTTCGTCAGGCCACGCCCGCGACTGATCGCCCGGGTGGCCTCGACGTCCCGCTTGCCGGTCTCGACTTCGTCCGGGGGCGTGACCGTGGCCATTACGTCCCCCATCCCTTCGCGAAGACCTCGCCGGTCGTGATGTCACCGTCACGCGGGGCGCGGATTCGGAACAGCCAGCGCACGATCGCGTCGGCGGCGACGAACAGGATGATCAGCGCCTGCACCACGCGAACGATGTCCAGCGAGACGTCCGCCTGCAGCTGCATCGTGGGTGCGCCGGCCAGCAACGAGCCCCACAGGAACGCGGCCGGGATGACCGCGAACGGGTTGGCCCGCGCGAGCAGCGCGATGGCGATCGAGTCGAAGCCGATGCCGATGAAGCTGCCCGACGTCAGGTACCCCGTGGTGCCGCCGCTGACCTCGCCCGCGCCGGCGATGCCCGCCAGCGCGCCCGACACCGCCATCACCAACACGATGGTGCGGCCGACGCTCATCCCGGCGTAGCGGGCCGCGTCGGGGTTCGCGCCGACGGTGCGGATCTCGAAGCCGACCGTGCTGCGCTGCAGGACGAACCAGACGGCGGCGCACAGCAGCAGTGCCAGCAGGAAGCCCAGGTGCAGGGCGGTGCCCGGCAACCGTGGCATCCGTGCGGCGTCGAAGATCGGCACGGTGTGCGGGACAGAGGCGCTGAGGTCGAGCAGGATCCGTGGTGAGCGGGAGTTGATGATCCACTCGGCCAGGCGCAGCGCGATCGCGTTGAGCATGATCGTGACGATCACCTCATGCGCCCCTGTGCGAGCTTTCAAGACCCCGGGGATGCCGCCCCAGAACAGGCCCCCGGCGACGCCCGCGAGCAGCACCACCGGGACCGCCAGGATCGCCGGGAGCCCCGCCATCCAGCTCCACGTCCCCACCCAAGCGGCCGTGAGGGCGCCCATGAGCAGCTGGCCCTCGGCGCCGATGTTGAACAGCCCCGCCTTGAACGCAAACGCCACAGCAAGCCCGGCGATGATGAACGGCGTCGAGCGGGCCAGGCTGCGGGCCAGCACCTCCGGTGACCCCCACGCCCCGTCGAACAGGGCGCCGTAGGCGGTCAGCGGGTTCGCGCCGGCCAGCAGCATGACCAGACTCCCCACCACGACGGCGACGAGCACCGCGTAGATCGGCACCGTGACCGGCGCCAGTCGGAAGTACGTCTCGATCGCGCCGTGCAGGCGGCTACCGCCGTTGGCGTTGCTGCCGTTGCCGTTACCGGCGTTGCCGGCGCTCACGCCGCACCTGCTGCGGCCGGGTCGCCACCGGCCATGAGCAAGCCGCAGTGCTCGCGCGTGGCCTCCGCCCGATCGGTCACCGACGCGATCTGTCCCCGGTACAGGACCGCCACCCGGTCTGACAGCGACAGGATCTCGTCGAGCTCGGCCGACACCAGCAGCACCGCGGCACCCTCGTCTCGGCGGCGGACGATCTGCCGGTGGATGAACTCGATGGAGCCGACGTCCAGCCCACGCGTCGGCTGGGAGACGAGCAAGAGCTTGAGGTCGCCTGACAGCTCCCGGGCGACGACGACCTTCTGCTGGTTGCCCCCCGACAGTGACCCAGCCGTCGTATCCGGCCCCGGAGTACGGATGTCGAAGTCGGTGATCTCCCGGTTGGCGTTGTCCGTGATCGCCTTGCGCTGGAACACCAGCCGACGCGAGAACGGCCGGCGCTGGTAGCGGTTGAGCACGAGGTTGTCCGCGACGGAGAACCCGGCCACCAGTCCGTGCTTGCTGCGGTCCTCGGGGACATGGCCGACCCCCAGCTCGGACACCTTGCGCGGCGTCCAGCCGGTGACGTCGTGGCCGTCGATGGTGATGGTGCCGGCCACCGGAGTGCGCATGCCCGCCAGCGCCTCGACCAGCTCGCGCTGGCCGTTGCCCTCGACCCCGGCGATCCCGACGATCTCGCCGGCGCGAACCTCCAGATCGACACCGTCGACGGTGGGCACGTCGCGGTCATCGGCCACCACGAGCCCTCGGACCGACAGCACCGGGGCGCCCGGGCTCGCCGGGCCTTTGGGAACCTCGAAGACCACCTCGCGGCCCACCATCAGCGACGCCAGGCTGGCCGTGGTCGCCGTCGCCGGGTCAGCGGTCCCCACGACCCGTCCCTGCCGAAGGACCACGACGCTGTCGGCGACCGCCAGCACCTCGCGCAGCTTGTGCGTGATGAACACGATCGACTTGCCGCTGTCGATCAGGGTGCGGAGCACGCCGAAGAAGTGGTCGACCTCCGCCGGCGTGAGCACGGCGGTCGGCTCGTCCAGGATCAGGATGTCGGCGTTGCGGTACAGCGCTTTGATCAGCTCGACGCGCTGCTGGGCCCCGACCGACAGGTTCTCGACCTTCGCGTCCGGGTCGACGGCCAGGCCGTACCGCTCGGACAGCTCCGCGACCTCGCGCCGCGCTCGAGCCAGGTCCAAAAACGGGCCCTTGCGCACCTCCTGGCCGAGCACCACGTTCTCGGCGACGGTCAGGACGGGCACCAGCTGGAAGTGCTGGTGCACCATCCCGATGCCGTGGGCGATGGCGTCGGACGAAGAGGTGAAGCGCACCGGTTCGCCGTTGACGAACAGCTCGCCCTCGTCAGGCTGGTACAGCCCGTAGACGACGTTCATCAGGGTGGACTTGCCGGCGCCGTTCTCGCCGAGCAGGCACACGATCTCGCCCTTGTGGACGGTCAGGTCCACGTCGGCGTTGGCCAGGACCCCGGGGAA
>DATLGM010000262.1:0-4731 GCA_035540515.1 Egibacteraceae bacterium
TTGAAGGTGCCGGGCTCGCCCTCGTCGGCGTTGACCACGAGGTACACCGGCTTGCCGGTGTCCTGCGGGACGAACCCCCACTTCACGCCGGTCGGGAAACCGGCGCCCCCGCGCCCGCGTAGCCCCGCGTCCTTGACCATCTGGATGATGTCACCGGGGGCCATGTCCAGCGCATCCCGGACGGCCACGAAGCCGCCGGTGTTGCGGTAGCCGACCAGGGTGTGCCCGTCGGCCTGGTCGTAGCGCTTCGTCAGCACCTTCACGGGCTCAGGCATCGTCGCCCTCCCGCTCAGCCGCATCGTCGGACGACACCTGCTCGTCGGTGCGGGGATCCGCCTCCGTCGCGGCGCCACGCTCGTCGGAGCCGACGCCGGTGCGCGCGCCCATGCCCTCCGGCCCGCGCTGCTCGGCGCCACCGCCGGCGGCGTCGGCGAACTCGGGCAGCTCCGAGTCCGGCTCCAGGCTGTCCAGCGGCCCCGGCGCGCCTGGCCCCGCCTCAGGAGGCGGTTCGGCCGCGTCAACGGACGTCGCCTGGTCGATGGCCGCCCCCGGCTCGTCGGCGGCGTGGGGGCCGAGGCCGGCGAGCCGGTGCTGCGCCGACAGGATCCCGCGCGGCCGGTACCCGCGGGTGGGAGGCGGCACCTCGCCCGCGATCACCCGGTCGACCAGCTCCTCGGCAGCCTCGGGGGTGAGGCACTCGTAGTTGAAGTAGTCCACGGTCACAACGGGCGCACCCTCGCAGTTGCCCAGGCACTCGGCGTGCTCGAGCGTCACCGCACCGTCCGCCGTCGTCTCGTTGTGCCCCACGCCGAGCTTGTCCGACAGCCGGCGGTACACGTCGCCCGCCCCGCGCACATCGCACGCGAAGTTCGTGCAGACGCTCACCAGATGCCGGCCCAACGGCTGCCGCTTGTACATCGTGTAGAAGGTCGCGACCGCCGTCACCTCCGCCCGGGTCAGCCCCAGCAGCTGCGCGCACTCCGCGATCCCGTCGTCGGAGATGTAGCCGTCCTGGTGCTGCACGAGGTGCAGCAACGGCAGCAGCGCAGAGCGGCCGACCGGATACCGGTCGACCAGCTGCTCAGCTTTGGAACGCAACTCGGCGGAGAACAACGACTTCGAACCTTCCTAGCGGTCGACGCCGCCCATGACGGGGTCCAGCGACGCCACCGCCGCGATGACGTCGGCGATCAGCAGACCCCGGGTGACGGCGGGAATGGTCCCGATGTGGATGAAGGATGGGTCCCGCACCCGGATGCGATAGGGCTTGTTCGTCCCTGACGACGTGACGTGGTACCCCAGCTCCCCCCGCGGCGACTCGACGGGGACGTACACGGTCCCCTCGGGCACGGTGAACCCCTCGGTCACGAGCTTGAAGTGGTGGATCAGGGCCTCCATCGACTGGCCCATGATCTTGCTGACGTAGTCCTTCGTGTTGCCGATCCCGTCGGGGCCCAGCCCCAGCTGCGCCGGCATGGCGATCTTGCGATCGGCCACCATGACCGGCCCGCCGGGCAGGGTGTCCAGGGCCTGGCGCACGATCTTCAACGACTCGCGCATCTCCTGCATGCGCACCAGGAACCGACCGTAGGCGTCACACGTGTCGGTGGTGATGACGTTGAAGTCGTACTGCTCGATGTTGCAGTACGGCTCGACCTTGCGGAGGTCGTGGGGGATGCCGGCACTGCGCAGCACCGGACCGGTCGCTCCGTAGTCCAGGCACTGCTCCGCAGTCAGGATGCCGATGCCCTTGTTGCGCTCGACCCAGATCGGGTTGTCGGTCAGCAGCCGCTCGAACTCGTCGATGCGGTCGGGCATCTCCTTGAGCAGCACCTCGACGCGGTCGCGGAAGTCGTCGGGCACGTCCATGGACAGACCACCGGGCCGGACGTACGCGTGGTTCATCCGCAGGCCGGTGACGTGCTCGAGGACGTCGAGGATCCCCTCGCGTTCGCGGAAGCCGTAGAGCATGACGCTGACGGCGCCGAGCTCCATGCCCGAGGTGGCCAGCCAGACGAGGTGGCTGGAGATGCGCAGCAGCTCCGTGGTGATGACCCGCAACGCCTGCGCCCGCTCGGGCACGTCGTCTTCGATGCCGAGCAGCTTCTCGACGGCCAGGCAGTAGCCGAGCTCGTTGAACAGCGGCGACAGGTAGTCCATGCGCGTGACGAACGTCACGCCCTGGACCCACGGGCGGTACTCGGCGTTCTTCTCGATCCCGGTGTGCAGGTAGCCGATGACCGGTTCGGTGTGCACGACCGTCTCGCCGTCGAGCGTGAGGATGAGCCGCAGGACGCCGTGGGTCGACGGATGCTGGGGCCCCATGTTGATGACCATGAGGTCGTCGTCGACGGCGTCAGGCAGCTCCTCCCACTCGCCGCCGACCACGGTGTACTCGTGGCGGATCTCGTCGGGGAGGTCGCGCTTGGGTGTGTCGTCCCACTCGGCGCCGCTGGCAGCAGGGGTCCGGGTCTCGCTCATCGTCTCACCCCCTAGTAGTGCCGCAGGTCGGGTGGGGGGACGGTGGCGCCCTTGTACTGCACGTCGACCCCGCCCAGCGGGTAGTCCTTGCGCAGCGGGTGGCCGTCCCAGTCGTCGGGCATGTGCAGGCGCTTGAGGTTCGGATGCCCATCGAAGTGGACGCCGAAGAAGTCGTAGAACTCGCGCTCCATGAAGTCCGCCGAGGCGTACACCGGCGTGGCGCTGGCGATCACGGCGTCGGTATCGGGCAGGTGCACCGTGATGCGGAACCGGTGGTTGTGGGTGATCGAGTACAGCAGATAGTTCGCATCGATCCGCCCCACCTCGTCGCCGAACTCGTAGTTCGGCCACCCGGTGGTCTCCTGCATCGTCTCGACCCGCTTGCCCCCCGGCCAGTGCACCCCCGTGAGGTCGGCGAGCAGCTCGCAGCGGACGTCCGGATCGTCACGGCAGAACCGCAGCAGGTCCAGGATCTGGTCGGCCTTGGCGATCAGCGTGAGCTCGCCGCGGAAGCCGAGCACCTCGAGGTCCGGGAAGGCGGCCACGATGTGGTCGCGCAGCCCGCGCAGGCGGTCGGACAGCTGGACTGCGACCTCGGTGTCGTGGTCGCGCATGGCGGCTTCCTCGCCGCTGTGCATGTCCGGCGTCGAGCGCTCGGGGCCAGCGCCCGTGGGACGCGTGGTCTGCGAGTCCCCTGCGCTGCGGATGCTCTCAGGATCGGGCACGGGTCACCGCCCCACCTGCGGCAGCTGCGCGAACGGACCGTGCGGTGTGACGACCGGCTCGTTGGGATCGGGGTCCTTCCAGCCGGTCCGGCGCCGGAAGTCCTCCATGGACTCGCCCTTGCGGGGCCGCTCGACGAACTGCTCGTTGCGGATCTTCTCGTGCAGCTTGATGATCCCGTCCATCAGCATCTCGGGGCGCGGCGGGCAGCCCGGGACGTACATGTCGACGGGGACGATGTGATCCACGCCCTGCACGATCGTGTAGTTGTTGAACATGCCGCCGGTCGAGGCGCACACCCCCATGGCGATGACCCACTTGGGATCGGCCATCTGGTCGTACAGGTTGCGCACGACGGGTGCCATCTTCTGGGAGACACGACCGGCGACGATCATGAGGTCCGCCTGTCGCGGCGACGCGCGGAAGACCTCCATGCCGAAGCGCGACAGGTCGTAGTGGCCCGCACCGGTGGCCATCATCTCGATCGCGCAGCAGGCCAGCCCGAAGGTCGCGGGCCACAGGGAGCCGGCGCGAGACCAGCCGACGAACTTCTCGACGCTGGTCAGCAGGATGCCGGTCGGCAGGCGGCTTTCTAGTCCCAATCCAACCCTCCCCGCCGCAGCACGTAGTAGTAGCTCTCGAACAACAGGAGCACGAAGACCGCCATGACCGCGAAGCCGTACCAGCCCAGTGACCGGAGCGTGACAGCCCACGGGTACAAGAAGACCGCCTCGACGTCGAAGATGATGAACAACATGGCCACCAGGTAGAACTTCACCGGGAAGCGCGCGCCACGGACGTCGGTCGCCGGGTCGGGGATGATTCCGGACTCGTACGCCGCCTGCTTCGTGGGGTTGGGCTCGCGGGGCCCGAGGCGTGACGACACCGCCATCGACAGGCCGACGAACAGCGTGGCGAGGACGAACAGCGCCAGCAGCGGGACGTATTCAACGAGCAACTCACACCCCCCTGCTGGTGTTTGATCCGGTCCGATTCCGGCGGCAGCCAAAGACTAGGCGGGTGGACGAGCGCCACCAAAAGCAGGCCCGGCCCGTGGGCGCGATCATGCTGCCGGGACCACACGCTCGAGGGTGTTCATCAGCACGTCGGTCGCATCCTTGCTGCGACGGTTCGTCAGGTGCGCCATGACGCGGAACACGAAGTCCATCAGGCGCCGCTGCGGCATCCCGTACTCGGTGCACAGGCGCATCACCTGCGGATGACCCATCGCCCACAGGAAGTACCGGCCGAGCGTGTAGTAGCCGCCCCACGCCTCGCCGACCGCCCGGGCGTAGCCCTGCAGGGGGGCGTCCGAGCGCCGGCGCAGCGCCTCGTCGGCCGCGTCCGCGGCGAATGCGGCGGCCTCGATGGCGTAGCTGATGCCCTCACCGTTGAACGGGTTGACCATCCCACCGGCGTCGCCGATCAGCAACGCTCCACGGTGCACGTGGGGCCGGCGGTTGTGGCCCATGGGCAGTCCGGCGCTGCGCGGCTTGCCCACCATGGTCTCGGGGCGCAGGTCCCACG
>DATLGM010000263.1:0-7418 GCA_035540515.1 Egibacteraceae bacterium
GCTGGACGCCGTCGGTGAGCACCTTCCGGACTGGCAGTGCGACACGCCGGCCGGCGGCCTGTCGGTGTGGGCGCGTCTGCCCAGCCCCCGTGCGGAGGAGCTGTCGCGCCGGGCCGAGGCGCACGGAGTCTCGGTGGTCCCGGGCTCGACGTTCGCGGTCGACCACTCCCGCCACGCCGACCGCATCCGTCTGCCCTTCTCGGCGGCGCCTGAGGTCATCGTCGAGGGCGTGCGCCGGCTGGCCGAGGCGTGGGCCGCCATGGACGACGAGGACGTGCGGCCGGAAGCTCCGGCGGTCGTCGTCTAGGCGCGGTTGCCGGCGCCGCGGTCGCCGGCGCCGGCGCCGGCGGCCCGCGCGTACAGGGCGCGGCCAGGGGTCCCGGTGATCCCGTGCGCGACCGTGCTCGCGGCCACGGCCAGCGTGACTGCCGGCCACAGCACGCCGTCGCGCGCGCCGTGTTCGGTGGCGGTAGTCACCCAGAACAGCGCCGCGACCCCTATCGGCCCGAACCATCCGTAGAACGCCACCTCCGGAGGGCCGAAGCGCAGCGGCCGGGCGAGCGCGGCGATGATCGGCAGTCGCCGCAGCAGCAGGACCGCCGCGGTGAACAGGATCACCGGCGCGCCCAGCTGCGCCCAGTCCGCCCACGGCAGGATCGCGCCGAGCAGCAAGAACACCGGGAGCACGAGCACCCGGTTGACGCCCTCTTCGACCTCGCGCTCCTGCTCGTAGATGTTCTCGCCGACGACGCGGTTGTAGGCAAGGCCGGCGATGAAGACCGCGAGCACGCCCTCGCCGCCGGCGAGGTTGACCACGGACAGCGTCAGCAGCGCGAGCACCAGCGTGAACACGAAGAACGCCGAGTCCTCGATGTCGCGGTGCTCGTCGAGGTAGCGCAGGACGCGTCCACCGGCAACGCCGATGGCGATTCCCAGGACGACTGCCACGACCAGTCCGACGCCGACGTCGGTGGCCAGGCGCTCCAGCGGGTGGGCGCGGACCAGCATGATGCCGAGCAGCACGAGCGGGAACGCGAGACCGTCGTTGGCGCCGGACTCGATGGACAGCAGCCGGCGCAGGCGCGAGGGGATGGCCTTCTCGGCCGCCTCACCGGTCACCATGCTGAACGACAGCACCGGGTCTGTGGCCGCCAGCACCGCGCCGAGCAGCAACGCGTCACGCCAGCCGATGTCGAACACGATTGAGGCGATGACGGCGACGGCGGCGGCCATGCCGACCATTCCGACGGTGAGCAGCCACGTCAGGGGGCGCCGCAGCTCGGCGACCTCCGCGAACGGGTACCGCAGCGCCACGCCCATCAGCGCGATGGCCACGACGACCTCGCTGACATCCTTGAGCAGCGGCTGCGTGGACGGCAGCTGGACGACGTCGGCTCCGTAGGGTCCCAACGCGACGCCGGCGGCGAGCGCCACCAGCGGGCCGGTCAGCGGCAGGTGCTCCATCGCCTTGGAGCCCAGCACCACCGCGACGCCGAGGCCGGACAGGACCAGCAGCCACCCGTCAAGACCCACCGGCTGGCCCTCCGCGCAGCAGACGATCGGCGTCCTTCACACCGTCGAGCAGGTGCGGATCGATCGGACCGGACCCCCGCAGGACGCTGATGTCGCCGGTGGTCTCCAGGACGACCCCGAGCAGGTCCTCGAGGTCGGTGACGTTGGCGGCGCGCAGCTTGGCGCGGATGTCGCGGGCGGTCATCTGCGCGTCGCGCAGGTTGTCCTCCAGCACCGTTCGGCCGACCATGAGCACGACGGGATCGTTGTCGACCAGCCGTTCAAGCCGCGTCCGTCGGCGCACCAGCGCCACGACGCTCTGCGCGGCATACAGCGCTCCCAACCCGATGAGGCCGTTGAGCAGGGACGCCTCGGTGACCGCGACCGCGGCCATGATCGAGCCGACCGCCACGGTCGACGCGAAGTCGAAGGCGGACATCTTCGAAAAGCTGCGCAGGCCGGCGATCCGCGTGTACGTGATGACGCCCGCGAAGATGGCGACGGTCGACACGACGACCAGCCAGATCTGCGTCCAGGTCGTTGACAGCCACATCTCGACGATGGCGAGTCCCTCCGGCAGTTGCGCTGCGCCGGTGTACCCCACGCCGGCGGCTCCGCCACGCAAGCGTCCCCGCCGTCTTGACGGGGACTGATGGTCGGGAGCCGCCAGGCCCGAGTTTGACGTTCAGGTGGTTGAAATCACGGGCTGGAGCCGCCCCAAATTTCAACCGCCTCGGTCCCCGCAGTGTCAGGGAGTGCTGGCTCCGCTGGTCTTGTCGCCCTACCCGTAGGCCACCTGGCAGAAGCCGTGGTTGCAATAGCCGCCGGGGTTCTTGGCCAGATACTGCTGGTGGTAGTCCTCGGCGTAGAAGAACGCACCGGCGTCGGCGATCTCGGTGGAGATCGCGCCGTAGCCCGCATCCCGCAGCTGCGCCTGGTAGCGGTCGCGGGAGGCCTCGGCGGCCACACGCTGCGCCTCGTCGAAGGTGTAGATCGCCGAGCGGTACTGGGTGCCGACGTCGTTGCCCTGGCGGTTGGGCGTGGTGGGGTCGTGCTGCTCCCAGAAGACCTTCAGCAAGTCGTCGTAGGACACCGCGTCCGGGTCCCAGACGACCAGCACAACCTCGGCGTGCCCGGTCTGCGCGGTGCAGACCTCCTCGTAGGTCGGGTTGGGGGTGTACCCGCCCGAGTAGCCCGCCGCGGTGGTGTAGACGCCGTCGACCTGCCAGAACAGTCGCTCGGCGCCCCAGAAGCAGCCCATCCCGAAGATCGCCTGCTGGTAGCCCTCCGGGAACGGCGGGGTCAGCGGGTTCCCGTTGACGTAGTGGCGGGCGGGCACGGGCATGGGGGTGTCTCGGCCCGGCAGCGCCTGGTCAGGGGTGACCATCGAGGTTTTGGAGCGGCTGAACAGCATGGGAGCCTCCGAAGGGTCAGTCCCCCGACGGTAGCGCGCCGCCTTCCGGTCGGCTGAGGGGCCCGTCATACTCACCGGGCACGACAAAGGGGTGGGCGCATGGTCGAACGTGTCGTCGAGGACAACGCGGTGCGGCTGTTCGTGTACCGGTTCTTCGTCGAGCACGGCCGCCCTCCAATGCCCGTCGAGACCGCCTCGGCGCTGCAGGTCAGCTCAGCCGAGGTCGAAGCATCGCTGCGTCGTCTCGCGGATCAGCACCTTCTCGTCCTCGCGCCGGGCACCCCCTACGTGTGGATGGCCAACCCCCTGTGCGCCTTGCCGTCGCCGTTTCGTGTCCGGGCCCGCGACCGCGACTGGTACGGCGTGTGCATCTGGGATGCGCTCGGCGTGATCGCCATGCTCGGCAGCGACGGCACGGTGACGACGACGTGCCCCGACTGCGCCGAGCCGCTGGTCATCGACGTGCGCGACGACGAGCTGTACGCACCCGACGATCGGTGCGTCGTCCACTATCTGGTGCCTGCCGCGAGCTGGTGGGACGACATCGGGTTCAACTGAGCGACCATGCTCGCCTTCCGGTCGGAAGCGCATCTGGACCGCTGGTTGGACGACCGCGGTCACACCCGAGGTGCGACGCTCAGCGTGGCGCAGCAGTGGGAGCTCGCTCGGATCTGGTACCGCGACCGCATGTCCCCGGACTATCGCCGGCGCAGCCCCGCCGAGGCCGAAGCGGTGTTCGCGTCCATCGGGTTGACCGGAAGCTTCTGGCGGCTCACCTGACATCACGAGCCCTGCCGACGGCCAGCACGGACAGGCCCAGCTGGGCCACGACGACCGCCCCGACGAGCACCCATCCGCTGCGCGCCACCGCCGCACCGGACGCACCCCACGCCGGGCCCACGGCGGCGCTGACGACGACGAGCGCCGCACCGGCGTTGAGCAGCGCCGCCCGGCCTGCCCCGAGCTGCTCGAGCCGCTCGCGCGCGGTGTTGCGAGCGTCGGGGCCACCGACCCACACCATGGGGGTCAGGTAGTTCACGCTGGCGATGATCGCCTGGCCGAGCACACCCACGATCAGCGCCACCCCAAGGGCGTCGAGCAGTCGGTACCACTGGGCAGCCACAACCACGACGTCCGCCCACACCACCGCGACGAACCACACGCAGGCAGCCTGGATCATCCAGCTGTGGACCGCCGGCTTCGCTGCCCGGCCCGCGCGGAGGACATCGGCACACACTGCGGTGGCCGCCGCGGCGAAGACCGCCAGTCCCAGGCCGGCGGTGACCCGACCGACCGTCGGGTTTGCCGGCATCGTCAGAAGCCCGGTAGCGGCCACCGCAAGGCCGGCCGTCGCCGCTGGCAACGCCCTTGCCGCGAGTACATCGGCGCCGTCGCGCATCCGTATGCGCATCAGGGTCGGCCCGAAGAACACCACGGTTGCCAGCAGCGTCAACCCACCCCAGCCGAGGATGTTCAGGTGCAGGTGCGTCGTCCGGGCAGCGCCGTACCACGAGGCCGGGATCGCCCCGGCGGCCAGCAGCGTCCCCACCATCGTGCCGCCGAGGAAGGCTGCGCACGCCGCGACGTAGCCGTTGACGATGAACACGAACCGCTTGCCCAGTGCGGTCGCGGCCATCCGTCGCAAGTCGACCGCCAGCCAGGCCACCACCCCGAGGACAAGCACGCCCCCAGCGACCGGAGGCCAGCCCCACCCCACCGGAAAGCTGAGCACGCCGACCGCACCGAGGTTCAGAGCAACCAGCCTGATCGCTCGGCGGTCAGGCAGACCGGTCTTCGTCAACGCCCGGCCGAAGTGGTCGGTCAGCGCGACGATCGCGTTGGACAGCACCCCCACGGAGAACAGGTGGACTGCGAACCATCGCCCGCCGGGAAGGTCGTCGCCGAGTAGCAGCCACAGCAGGGCGGCCAGACCGTAGCCGGCGAGCGCCGCAGTCAGCCACCGAAGACCGGCCAGCGGGGGTGCAGCGATGGACATACCGTCATCCTGCCTGGTAGACCCGTGTCGGGTGAGGACGGTTCGCATGGGTCCGTACAGGGCACACCACCGCCAAAAGCGCCGCCGGGAGGGAACCGTCCATGGAGCTGCGAGACGTCAGCCTGCACGGGCACCGCATCGTGTACCGGACGGCCGGCAGCGGTCCTCCGCTGCTGCTGCTGCACGGCATCACGTCCAGCGCGGCGACGTGGAAAGACGTCATCCCGCAGCTGGCGGCCCACTACACGGTCATCGCCCCGGACCTGCTCGGCCACGGGCAGTCCGCCAAGCCGCTGGGTGACTACTCGCTGGGCGCGTACGCCAGCGGTGTGCGCGACCTGCTGGCGGTGCTCGACATCCCCAGCGTCACGGTCGTCGGCCACTCGCTGGGCGGTGGCGTGGCGATGCAGTTCGCGTACCTGTTCCCCGAGCGCTGCAACCGCCTGGTGCTGGTCGCCAGCGGCGGCCTCGGCCGAGAGGTCTCGATCCTGCTGCGTGCGGCGGCGCTGCCAGGCGCCGAGCTCGTGCTGCCGCTGATCTGCGCCGAGCCGATCCGCAACGCCGGCAACGCCATCGGCCGCGCGCTGCACCAGGTCCGGCTGCGCCCCGGCACCGACGTCCAGGAGATGTGGCGAGGGTTCACGTCGCTCGGCGGCACCGAGGCGCGACGGGCGTTCCTGCACACGCTCCGGACGATCCTGGATCCCGGCGGGCAACGCGTGAGCGCGATCGACCGGCTGTACCTCGCCGAGCACATGCCCACGCTGATCCTGTGGGGCGCCAAGGACCCGGTGATCCCCGCCCACCACGGTCGCGCGGCCCACGAGGCGATGCCCGGCAGCCGCTTCGAGCTGTTCGAGAAGGCCGGCCACTTCCCGCACCGCGACGAGCCGGAGCGGTTCACCCGGGTGCTCCTGGACTTCTTGTCCTCCACCCAGCCGGCAATCCTGCCCGCCGAGCGCTGGTGGGAGACGCTGCGCGCGGGCTCCACCGCCTGACCCGCCGGCGCCTCGCCTTCAGGTGACTACGGCAGGCGCCAGTCGACGGGCTCGGCGCCCTGCGCCACCAGCAGCTCGTTGGCCCGGCTGAACGGCCGCGAGCCGAAGAACCCCCGATGCGCCGACAGCGGGCTGGGATGCGCGCTCTGGATGATCGGCGTCGCGCCGAGCAGCGGTCGCAGCCCGCGGGCGTCGCTGCCCCACAGCACCGCAACGAGCGGTTTGTCACGGGCGACCAGCGCGCGAATGGCGTGCTCCGTGATGTGCTCCCAACCTTTGCCGCGGTGTGACGCCGGCGCGCCCACGCGGACGGTCAGCACCCGGTTGAGCAGCATGACGCCCTGCTGCGCCCACGGCGTCAGGTCCCCGCACTGCGGCGACGGGTGGCCCAGGTCGTCGCGGTATTCGCGGAAGATGTTCTGCAGGCTCTTGGGCAGCGGGCGGACGTCGGCGGCGACGCTGAAGCACAGGCCGATCGGGTGGCCGGCGGTCGGGTAGGGGTCCTGGCCGACGAGCAGCACCTTGACGGCGTCGAACGGCTGACGAAACGCCGCCAGGATGTTCGCGCCGGCGGGCAGGAACCGCCGGCCGGCGGCCTGCTCGGCGCGAAGGAAGTCGCCCAGCGCGGCCAGCTGGTCGCGTACCGGCTCCAGCTGGCGGGCCCAGCCCGGGTCGATGAGGTCGGCGAGGGCGGGGCGCGCGCCGGCGGTGGTGCTCATAGCCGTGCAGCCTGCCCGAGCCGCGCGCCCGACGCCACGCCATCGGGGCGTACGCTCGCAGCCAACCAACGTGCTGGAGGCTGCCGTGCCCGACGTGACCCCTTACCTGCTGTACGAAGACGTCGCCGCGGCGATCGACTGGCTGGAGAAGGCGTTCGGCTTGCGCGAGCGGCTGCGCAGCGCGGATCCGGAAGGGACCGTGTCGCACGCCGAGATGACGATCGGCGACGGCGAGGTCATGCTCGGCTGGCCAGGCCCCGACTACCAGTGCCCGCGCACCACCGGCCACGTCAGCCAGTTCGTGCACGTCAACGTGCCGGACGTCGACGCCCACTTCGAGCAGGCCCGCGCCGCCGGCGCCGAGGTGCTGTCGGCGCCGGAGGATCAGCCCTACGGCGACCGGCGCTACGACGCGGTGGACCTCGAGGGACACCGGTGGTCGTTCGCCCAACGCGTGCGCGACGTGCCGCCGGACGAGTGGGGCGCCACGGTCCGCCGCGACTAGGCGTCCGGCAGCACCACCTCGGCGGGGCGCAGGTGGTCCTGACCGTCGAACACCACGTTGAGCGCGACGGCCAGCGCCAGCGGCCCGCCCCGCCCGAACAGCCGGACCGTGCCTTGGGCGTCACGGCCGTAGACGCGGCCCTCGTCATCCAGCAGCAGCGATCGGCCGCTGCGGTCGTGGCGGTACACGGTCACCGTCTCGCGGGTGTCGGCCGCGGTGACCCGCCCGGCGGTGGACCAGGCGAGGCGGTCACAAGGGCGCGGCAGCACGGCGT
>DATLGM010000264.1:0-1996 GCA_035540515.1 Egibacteraceae bacterium
GGCCCGACCTCGGCCGCGCCGAAGCAGGGGCGCTCGCCGCGCTGCTGGTGATGGTCGTGGTCATCGGCGTGGCTCCGCAGTGGGTGCTGACGCCCGTGGAGGCCGCCGTGCGCGCCATCGGGAGCACGTAGCCGGTGGAGATGGACATGGCCGCGGCCGCGGCCGACGTGATCCCCGAGCTGGTCCTGCTCGCCGGCGCGGTCGCCGTGCTGCTCGTCGTCGTGTTCACACCGCGGTCGTGGCAGCGCCGGGCGCCGCTGCTGTCGCTCGCCGTCATCGGCGCCGCTGCGGTTGCGACGTTCGCCCAGCTCGGCGACGAGCAGGCAATCGTCTTCTTCGACACGTGGGCGCTGGACGGGACAGCCGTCCTCGGCAAGCTCGTCGTCCTCGCCGCAGCGGCTGTCTGCGTCGCCCTCTCCGCCGAGTGGTTCGTGACGGACAGGCGGGCGGGCGAGCTGCAGGCGATGCTGCTGTTCGCGACGCTGGGCGCCGTGCTGTTGGCCGGCGCGGCCGACCTCATGGAGTTGACGCTCGCGCTCCTGCTGTCGTCGGCCACCGGGTACGTCCTGGCCGCCTACCACCGCAAGTCCAAGGAGTCCGGCGAGGCCGCGGTCAAGTACTACCTGCTGGGGGCGCTGGCGAACGCGCTCCTGCTGTACGGGGTCGTCGTCCTGTTCGGGCTCGCCGCCTCCACGACCTACCCGGCGCTCGCTGCGGCGCTCCCTGCGGCCGACCCGCGCGGGGTCGTCGCCGGCTTCGCGCTCCTGCTCCTGGGCGTCGCGTTCAAGGTCGGCGCCGTGCCCGTGCACGCGTGGATGCCCGACGTCGCGGAGGGGGCGCCCGCACCGGCCGCCGCGTTCCTGCTGACGGTCCCGAAGGTCGGCGGCGTGATCGCCGTCGCCCGGCTGGCGACGGTGCTCCTCGACGCGCCAGTCGGCTGGCGTCCTGCCCTCGCCGTCGTCGCCGCCGCGACCATGACGCTTGGCAACCTAGCGGCCCTGTGGCAGGACGACGTCCGCCGCCTGCTCGGGTGGTCGGCTGTGTCGCAGACCGGTTACGCGCTCATGGCCCCCGTCGCCGTCGGCCGCAGCGACCTTGCGGTCCCGTCGCTGCTGCTGTTCCTGACCGCGTACGCGGCGGCGAACCTGGCCGCGTTCGGGGCGGTGGTCGAACTGCGCGGTCGTACCGCGATCGACGACTACGCCGGGCTGAGCCGGACGCGGCCGTGGCTTTACGCGACGCTCGCGGTCGCCTTCCTGTCGATGGTGGGGATCCCGCCGCTGGGCGGGTTCGCCGGCAAGCTTGCCCTGTTCGCGGCGGCGCTCGACGCGGGGTACGCATGGCTCGCCGTGCTCGCAGTCGTCAACTCGGTCGCGTCGCTGTTCTACTACGCGAGGGTGCTCGGACCCGGCTACTTCCAGCCGGCGCAGAAACCGCTACCCGTGCTGGGCGCGTGGGCGGCCACCGCCACGGGAGTGGCGGCGGTGGCGACCGTCGCCGTCGGGTTGGCGGCTGAACCCCTCCTGGCGCAGTTCGCCAGCGCAGAACTGCTGCCCTGACGAACGGCAGCAGGCGAACAGGCCCGACGGCAAGCCTCTACTCGTAGGGCTCCGCGGGCTGCTCGATCTGGCGCATCGCGTTGGCCTCGATGATCGGTGGCTCCTGCGAGATCTCGCCGATGGTGTGACCGGGCCGCTCCACCCACTCGCCTTCGACCTCCAGCCAGGTGTCGACCGGTGGCGCCGGCTGGTCCGCGCGAACCGCCACGTTGATGGCCTGCCCGTCGGCGGCGCAGCAGGCGATGGTGAAGCGGGTGAGCTGAAAGGCGATCCCGTCCTCCTCGGACGGGGTGACGAACCCGGTGAGGCGAATGGTCTGCCCCTCCAGGGACCGGTCCGTGTCGTACAGCGCACGGAATGTGTACTCCGACTGGCGCATGGGGATGGCGCCCTCGACCTCTTCGGGCAACGGGCCGAACGCCGCACCGTTGTTGGCC
>DATLGM010000265.1:0-5483 GCA_035540515.1 Egibacteraceae bacterium
CTCGCGCAGCGCCTGCGTGGTGCGTCGCACGACCCACGGCGACAGGGCAACGGGCGCCACGGAGCGGTTGTAGCGCACGGGCATCGGGCGGCCGACGGCCTGCACCACGCGGTCGGCGCCCTGGCGCGACAGCGACCCGGACGCCGGTGCGAAGACACGCACCTCGTGGTTGGGGTTGAGATGGTCGACCAGCGCCGAGACGTGCGCCTTCACGCCCCCGTGCTTGGCCCAGTCGTAGGGGCAGACCAGCGCGATCTTCACGTGGTGGGCCCGTCGCCGGGGGTCCAGTCGCCGCGCCGGTGCGCCGGCAGGTCTGCCAGCCACACGGGCTGGAAGGCGTGCCACTGCTCGGGGGCGGTCAAGATGAGGCGCTCGAGTGCGCCGGCGACACGCTGCGAGGCCGCGGCCACATCCAGCCCCTCGATGTCCACCGGCGGCTCGGCGTGCAGGTGCCACCGTCGCCCCGGCCGCTGGATCATCGTGATGGGCACGATCGGCGCGCCGGTGCGGTGGCTGAGCACGACGGCGCCGACGGGGATGCGGGCGGGCTCGCCGAAGAACTCGACGACGGGCGCCTTGCCGGTCAGGTCCCGGTCGGTCAGCAACCCGACGAGGTGGTTGGCCTTGGCGACCTCGGCCAGCCGTCCCGTCATCGCCGCCCCGCGCTGCAGCGGCACGACCTCCAGTCCGATCGCCTCGCGCAGCCGCACGAACTTGGCGAACAGCGAACGGGGGCGGACGACCTCGGCCACGACGGCAAGGTGGTAGCCGTGCGTCTCGGCCCATCGGGCCGCGGTGTCCCACGACCCGTGGTGCGCCAACAGGACGATGGCACCCTGTCCCAGTTCCAGCGCGGCGTCGAGGTGCTCGAAGCCCTCGGTCGTGGTGCGGGCGTCGATGTCGGCGGGCGCGATGTCGGCGGCCCGGAACGCCTCGGCCCAGTAGCGCGCGTAGGACCGGAACCCCTCGCGGACCGTCGTGTCCAGCGCCTCGGCCGCCACGACCCTGCGGAAGTTGCGCGCGACCCGGCGCCGAGTGCCGCCGGCGACGCGGTGCAGCACGCGGGCGGCGATGTCGGCCACTGCGTAGACGACGCCTTCGGGCAGCCGGCGGGCGGCCTCCCACGCCAGCGCCCACACCGCGCCGACGAGCTTGAGCTTCAGCCCCTCGGGGCGATCGTCGGGAGGGATTCGGTCGACCGCCCCTGGGTTTCGGTCGACCGGCGCATCGCCGTGACCGGAGCCGCGGTAGGTCTGCGTCATGCTGCGTAGGCCTGGCGCACGACCGCGCGCAGGCGCTGGGCGACGGTGACGAGCCCGCCGACCGCGAGGACCCACAGCGCCACGGGCAGGAACCCGAAGCCGATGGCGAGCACCAGGATGATGACGCGCTCGGCGCGCTCGATCACACCGACGGTCGCATCCCAGCCCAGCGACTCGGCCTTGGCGCGGATGTAGGGGGTGACCTGGGCGGTGCCGAGCGCGACGACCGCCACGGCGAACAGCACCGGGTCCTCGCGGACCAGCCACAGGACCGCGCCGAACAGCGCGGCGTCGCTGATCCGGTCGGTGACGCTGTCGTAGAACGATCCGAAGGGCCCGGACGACCCGCGCAGCCGCGCGACCGAGCCGTCGAACGCGTCCGTGGCGGTGCCGACGGCGAGCACGATCGCGCCGATCAGCGGCCTGCCAGTGAGCACCACCACCACGCCCGCCAGCGTGACGACCAGGCCGACGAAGGTCAGCCAGTTGGGCGTGATGCCCACGCGCACCATTCCTTTGGCGATGGGCACGACGACGCGGTCGGTGATCGCGCGGGCGTATGCGTTGAGCGCCAAGGAGAAGTCCCGGTCGGCAGGGTCGGTGCGAGCCGCAGGCTAGGCCAAAGCCTTTCCGCGACTCCACATCCGCGGTCGCTACAGCGCGTCGCCGAAGGCCGGCGCGAGGCGCTGGTACGTCTCCTCGAGCAGCTCGGGCAGCACGCGGGTCTGGCCGATCACGGGCATGAAGTTCGTGTCGCCGCCCCATCGAGGCACGACGTGCTGGTGGATGTGGTCAGCGATGCCCGCACCGGCCAGCGCCCCGACGTTGATGCCGATGTTGAACGCCGCGGCCCCGCTGGTCGCCTCCAGGGCGCGCACCGCCGCCTGGCACAGGTCAGCCATCTCGTGCAGCTCGTCGCTGGTGACGTCGGCCAGCGCCGAGACGTGGCGGTAGGGCACCGCCATCAGGTGGCCCGGGTTGTACGGGTAGGCGTTGAGGATGGCGTACGCGTGCTCGCCGCGGTGCAGGATGAACGACGCGGCGTCGTCGTCGGCCTCGGGCAGGACGCAGAAGGGGCAGCCGCCCAGGTCCTTGCCCTCGCCTTTGATGTACGACATCCGCCACGGCGTCCACAGCCGCTGCAGCGAGTCGATCGCCTGCTGCTCGCCGGCGTCCATCAGGTCGCTGCGCCCTTCGACCGCACCTCAGCGACGAGGTCGTCGACGGCGGCGGGCAGGGGCACGTCCTTGCGCTGGTCCCCCGCCCGAGGACGCACAGCGACCGTGTCGGATTCCGCCTCGCTGTCGCCGACGATCAGCTGGTACGGCACCTTCGCCAGCTGGTGCTTGCGGATCTTGGCGCCCATGGTGTCGGCCGAGTCGTCGAGCTCCGCGCGGATGCCGGCGTCGGCCAGCGCCGCCGCGACCTTCGCCCCGTAGTCGTGGTGGCGGTCCGAGACAGGGACGACGACGGCCTGAACCGGCGCCAGCCACAGCGGGAACGCGCCGGCGTAGTGCTCGAGCAGGATGCCGAAGAACCGGTCCAGCGACCCGTACAGGGCACGGTGGACCATGTAGGGCCGCTGCGGGGTGCCGTCGGGGGTCGTGTACTCCAGGTCGAACCGTTGGGGATGGTTGAAGTCGACCTGCACGGTGGTCAGCTGCCACGCCCGGCCGATGGCGTCGGTGACCTGCAAGTCGATCTTCGGTCCGTAGAACGCGCCCTCGCCCTCGTCGACGACGTAGTCCAGTCCCGACTGGTCCAGCGCCTGGCGCAAGGCGTCCTCGGCGTGCTCCCACTCCTGGTCGGTGCCGACGGTCTCGGCTTTCGGCGGGCGGGTCGACAGCGCCACGCGGCTTGGCCCCTGCGTGAAGCCGAAGTCGCGGTACACGTCCAGGGCGAACTCCAGGCAGCCCAGCACCTCCCCGACGATCTGGTCGGCGGTGCAGAAGATGTGGCTGTCGTCCTGCGTGAACCCCCGGGCGCGCATCAGTCCGTGGATGACGCCGGACCGCTCGTAGCGGTAGACGGTGCCCAGCTCGGCCAGCCGCAGCGGCAGCTCGCGGTAGGAGCGCTGGCGCGATTTGTAGATCAGCACGTGGAACGGGCAGTTCATCGGCTTGGGGTAGTAGTCGGTGCCCGTGCCCTCCGAGCCGGTGTCCATCTCCATCGGGGGGTACATGCCCTCGGCGTAGAAGCTGAGGTGGCCCGAGGTCTCGAACAGCTGCCCCTTGGTCAGGTGGGGTGTGTAGACCGGCTGGTACCCGCGCCGGCGGGTCTCGGCGCGGATGTAGTCCTCCATCTCCTGGCGGACGATGGCGCCACGGGGATGCCACACCGCCAGGCCGGCGCCGAGCTCGTCGGGGAAGCTGATCAGATCCAGCTCCCGACCCAGCTTGCGGTGGTCGCGCTTGCGCGCCTGCTCCAGCCGCTCCAGGTGCGCGGCGAGCGCCTTGCGCGACTCCCAGGCGGTGCCGTAGATCCGCTGCAGCATCGGGCGGTTCTCGTCGCCGCGCCAGTAGGCGCCGGCGACGCGCTGCAGCTTGAACGCGGGGACCCACTTCGTGGTGGGGATGTGCGGGCCGCGGCACAGGTCCGGCCACACCGAGCCGTCGGGCCGGACGTTGTCGTACACGCTGATGACGGCATCGGCGTCGGGGTCGACGTCGGCGGCCTCCTCACCGGAGATCGCAGCACCCGAGGTGGCCCGTTCGATGATCTCGCGCTTGTACGGCTGATCGGCGAACAGCTCGAGCGCCTCGTCCCGCGACAGCTCTCGGCGACGGAACGCCTGGTTCTCCCGGATGATCTCGTGCATCCGGTTCTCGATGCGCTCGAGATCCTCCGGCGTGAACGGATCGGCGACGTCGAAGTCGTAGTAGAAGCCGTCGGTGATCGGGGGGCCGATGGCGAACTTCGCACCGGGGTACAGGTCGGTGACGGCCTGGGCCATGATGTGGGCAACCGAGTGGCGCAGGATCTCGCGGCCCTCGTCGGAGTCGGCGGGTACCGGCTCGACGGTGGCGCCGTCGGGGACGGGGCGCTCGAGGTCGCAGACGACGCCGTCCAGTCGGGCGGCGAGCACCTGCCCGCGGATCAAACCCAGGGCCTGCAGCGCCTCGCGCGCGGTGGCGTCGGCAGGCACCGTGGCGCTGGACCCCTGTGCGCTGCTGACACTGAGCTGTGACGCCATCGTCGACCGCTTCCTTCGCTTGTGGCGGGTGCGCCGGCGAGGATAGCGAGCGGCCTGTCGCCTGGTCGCAGCAGGGCTGCCGGCGCATTCATCAATATTGGCCATGATCCGGGGGGACAAGCCGGGCACAGTCGGCACAACTCTGGGTGCGGTGCGCGCCCGGACTGTTTGGGGGTTGCCATGACCGCGGGTGTCCACCTGCCTGGCCGTGCTCGAATGCTGGTCGCAGTGCTGTTGTCCATCGGCCTTGCCGTGGGCTACCTGCCGGCGATCGCGGGGGCGGCGGCGCCCGTGGACAGCCCGTCGTTGACGGCCCCTGCCTTTGGGGCCGAGGTGTCGACGAACCCCGTGCTGACGTGGACCGCCGTGCCCAAGGCGGTCAACTACCGGGTCCAGGTCTCCAAGTCGCCGTCGTTCAACACCACGCTCTACAACGTCACCACCCACAACACCATGGCCACAGTGCCCACCGAGCTGCCGCTCGGTCCCATCTACTGGCGGGTGGCAGCCACGGACGGCACCAGCAGCGGCATCGGCCCGTTTGCCGAGTCGTCGTTCAGCCGGGCGTGGGCGGCCTCCCCACAGCTGCTGCTGCCGGCGGACGGTGTGGCGTTGAAGTTCCCCGGCGACGCGGTGGCGCTGAGCTGGTCGCCGCTGGCGGGCGCCTCGTCCTACAAGGTCGAGGTCGACGACGCCCCGGACTTCATCGGCGCCGACATCTACACGACCGTGAACACGTCCTTCACGCTGACGGAACCACAGACCATCGGACAGTCCTTCTACTGGCGCGTCCAGGGCACGACAGGTTCCGGCACGGAGACGCTCAACAGCGAGTGGTCCGCGACTCGGTCCTACAGCGTGTCGTGGAACTCCGTGCCCCAGCTGGTGTCGCCCGCCGACGGCTCGACGGTGCAAGACGTCGTGCTCGACTGGGATCCGGTGCCGGGCGCGGCGACGTACCAGCTGCAGGTCAGCCCCAATGGCGACTGGGCCAACAACATCGCCATCAACACGACGGTCAAGGGCAC
>DATLGM010000266.1:0-3692 GCA_035540515.1 Egibacteraceae bacterium
GGTGTGTGGGTCTGAGTGCACTGGCGTGCGCTCAGACCCACACACCCCGGAACTGAGGTGTGTGGGTCTGGGTGCAGTGCGGCCCAGGTGGGTGGGTCTGAGTGCACTGGCGTCGCTTCAGACCCACACACCCCGGAACCCACCGACCGCCCGCGTTGAGGGGCGCCGCTGGCGGCCCACGTTGAGGGGGGGGCGCCGAGCGCCCGCCGCGCCGGCAGCCGGCCGGCGACCGCCGGCGCCCGCGACTCAGGCGTTGCCGGTGATGACCCGCTCGCCCGTCCCGCCGGCCGAGGGCGCCGCCACGCGCTGCTCCAACCCCGGCAGCGGCACACGGTAGGCGCACAGGTCGCAGTTCATCCGCGCGTCGCCGGCGACGGCCTCGGCGTAGCGCTCCAGCACCGCCTCGGCCACCAGGGGATCCGGGCCGAACCGCCCCGCGTCGGCGATCTGTAGCCCGGTGTCGGCGGCCACCTCGGCGGCGGTGGTCGATACGCGCTGCTCGAGCAGGCCGGCGAGCAGCGACCAGCTGAAGATCACGACGCGCGAGGCGCCGGCGGCCGCCACCCGTCGCAGCACCGTGTCGATCCGCGGCCAGGTCACGCCGGCGAATGCGTGCTCGACCCACCGGTGGCCCGTCCCCTCGGCCAAAAAGCGCGCCGCCTTGGCGAGGTCGCTGTTCGCGTCGGGGTCCGACGAGCCCGACGAGGCGACGACCAGGACCTCGTCTGCCCGGCCCGCGGGCGGGCTGACCGCATCGATGCGGGCGCGGGCGAGATCGAACAGCGCCGAGTGCAGTCCCAGCACCCGACCGTGGGCCACGAGCACATCAGGCGACTCCTGCACCACCTCGGCCAGCGCCTCGGGGACGTCGGTCTTGGCGTGGTACGCCCCGAAGTTCAAAAACGGCACCGTCACGATCTGGGTGGCGCCCTGGGCGAGCAGCGACTGTGCGGCCGTCGCGACGTCCGGCTCGGCGAAGTCCTCCAACCAGCCGTTGGCCACCGGCGCCGGATGCCGCGAGGCGAGGACGTCGAGCAGGCGGTCCATCTCCTGCGCCCCGCGGGGGTCGCGGGTGCCGTGGGCGATGGTGAGCAAAGCGGGCACAGTCATCACCCCATCTTGGCGCACGCCGCCCGGGGGCGCCTTGCCCGACATCACCGCGCCCGAATAGGCTTGCAAGCCTCCCCGCAACCCCGGCCCGCGCCGCGATCCGGCGTGCCGCGTGGCTGCAGTGGGAACCCTCTTGTTGCACACGCCCGAGTCGTTGCGATTGTCCGCAATGGTGGGGGCGGCGCTTCTCGACGCTTGTATCCACGTCCGGCGGTGACCCCGCGGGACCCATGACAAGGGAGCCACTTGATGAGCACTGCGAGCACCGAGCCGCAGGCGACCGCACCGACCGTGGACCCGGCGACGATGCTCCCGCCGGAGCAGCCCGTCCAGATCCTGGACGACGAGGGCAACCTCCACGAGGTCGAGGGCTTCCCGCTCGATCTGAAGGACGAGGACTTCCGCAACCTGTACCGGTACATGGTGCTCGCGCGGCGGGTGGACAAGCAGGCCATCAACCTGCAGCGGCAGGGGCAGCTCGGGGTCTACGCGTCGCTGCTCGGTCAGGAGGCGGCGCAGGTGGGCGGGGCCTACGCGCTGGCCGACCAGGACTGGGTGTTCCCGTCCTACCGGGAGATGGGCGCCGCGCTGGTCCGCGGTGTCGACCCCGGCAAGATCCTGCACCTGTTCCGCGGCACGTGGCTGTCCAACCACGACGTGAAGGAGACGCAGTTCGGACTGCTGTCGATCCCGATCGGCACGCAGGCCCTGCACGCCGCCGGCTTCGCCATGGGGGCGAAGTTCGACCGCAAGGACATCGTCGTCATGAGCTACTTCGGCGACGGGGCGACGTCCGAGGGTGACCCGCACGAGGCGATGAACTTCGCGGCCGTGTACGACGCCCCGTGCATCTTCTTCGTGCAGAACAACCAGTACGCGATCAGCGTGCCGCTGAGCAAGCAGACCAAGGCGCCGACCATCGCCCACAAGGCCGTCGGCTACGGCATGCCGGGCTACCGCTGCGACGGCAACGACGTCCTCGCCAGCTACGCCGTGACCCGCCAGGCCGTGGACCGCGCCCGTCGCGGCGAGGGGCCGTCGCTGGTCGAGGCGGTGACCTACCGCATGGAGGCGCACACCACCGCCGACGACCCGACCCGCTACCGCACCCCCGAGGAGATCGAGGAGTGGAAGCGCCGGGACCCGATCGCCCGGTTCGAGACGTTCCTGGAGAAAGAGGGGCTGCTCGACGACGAGTTCCGTGCGCAGATCGACGAGGAGGCCAAGGGGTACGCCGCCCGGATGCGCGAGGAGATCTACGACGCGCCGCACGGCGACCCCCTCGAGCTGTTCGAGCACGTCTACGTCGACCCGCCCCCGTCATACGAGGAGCAACGGTCGCTGCTGCGCCGCGAGCTCGACGCGTCAAAGGCAGGTGAGTGATCGTGGCGATCACGATGGCGCAGGCACTGAACACCGCCCTGCACGACGCGATGGAGGACGACGACCGGGTGGTCGTGTTCGGCGAGGACGTCGGTAAGCTCGGCGGCGTCTTCCGCATCACCGACAAGCTGCAGGAGCGGTTCGGCGAGACGCGCTGCTTTGACACCCCGCTGGCCGAGTCCGGCATCGTCGGGTCGGCGGTCGGGATGGCGATCTACGGCTACAAGCCGGTCGTGGAGATGCAGTTCGACGGGTTCACCTACCCCGCGTTCGAGCAGATCGTCTCCCACGTGGCGAAGATGCGGAACCGGTCACGCGGGACGCTGACGCTGCCGATCACGATCCGCATCCCGTTCGGCGGCGGCATCGGGGCGGTCGAGCACCACTCGGAGAGCCCCGAGAACTTCTTCGCCCACGTCGCCGGGCTCAAGGTGGTCTCGCCGGGCACGCCCAGCGACGGCTACTCGCTGCTGCGCGAGTCCATCGCCTCCCCGGACCCCGTCATCTTCTTCGAGCCCAAGCGACGCTACTGGCTGAAAGAGGACGCGGAGCTGCCGACCCAGACCGAGCCGATCGGCAAGGCAGTCGTCCGCCGCGAGGGCACCACCGCGACGCTGTTCGCCTACGGACCCATGGTCAAGACGTGCATGGAGGCCGCGGCGGCCGCCGAGGACGAGGGTTGGGACCTGGAGGTCGTCGACCTGCGATCGCTGACGCCGTTCGACGCGGCCACGGTCGTTGAGAGCGTGAAGAAGACCGGCCACGCGGTGGTGGTGCACGAAGCGCAGGTGTTCTCCGGCTTCGGCGCAGAGCTTGCCGCTCAGGTCACCGAACGCGCCTTCTACCACCTGGAGGCGCCGGTCCTGCGGGTTGGCGGGTTCGACATCCCCTACCCGGCGGCCAAGCTCGAGGAGTTCTTCCTGCCCGACGTCGACCGCATCCTCGACACCGTCGAGCGTTCCCTCAGCTTCTGATCTCGGAGACGTCGTGGCCAACACCAAGGATTTCCTGCTTCCCGACCTCGGCGAGGGTCTGACCGAGGGGGAGATCGTGTCGTGGCTGGTCTCGGTTGGCGACACCGTCGAGGTGGACCAGCCCGTGGCCGAGGTCGAGACCGCCAAGGCCGTCGTCGAGGTGCCGTCGCCGTTCGCCGGCACGGTCGTCGCACTGCACGGTGAGCCCGGCGAGGAGGTCGAGGT
>DATLGM010000267.1:0-2521 GCA_035540515.1 Egibacteraceae bacterium
TCACCGTCAGCGTCCGCGAGGCTCTCGTCGGTCACGGGCCGTCCGGTCCGGGACCCACGTTGTGGTCGCAATCGTGGCTTAGTTAGCGTCACGCCAACCGTGCGGCTCAGGGCCGTGGAAGGAGAGGCAGCAGAGGAGCTACCACGTGCGGGTCGGCGGGGAGGATATCTGCAAGCCGCTCATCGACGGCTTGCGTCTTCGTCGGCGGAGCCGGGGAGAAGGCCGGGCCGCCCGCCGGATGGGGTGGGACAGCCGGGGTCCGGGCTGGCTGCTCGCCGCCTGAGGTTCCGGCCGGTTGCGACGGCAGGCTGTGCGACCGTGTCGGACCCGCCGGGTCCTGCCGCAAGTCGGTCAGCCCCTCGATCGCCGCCGTTTCGTTCTCTGGCGGTTCGGCCGGGCGGCACCCGGCCGGGGTGCAGGGGTGCACGTACTGGACGAGATAGCTTCCTGCGGCGGGTCGCACGCGATGGACGTTCGTGTACGCACCGACCGTGCCATCCATCGGCTCGTCCACGTGTTCGCCGATGGTGCAGTGCCGGTCCTTGAACAGCTTCAGGACGCTGTTCGTGCCGTTGCGGACGGACCGGGCGTCGAAGGGCAGCGGGCTGCAGGTCAGTGGTGGCGGCGCCTCCTCGACCCAGACGTCATACTCCACAGACTCGAACCCGTCGAAGTCCTCAGTCTGATACGCCGCGCCCTCGTAGAAGCAGATGACCTCTTCGTCTTCGGGACAGGTGTCGCCAAACCCATGGTTGGCGTCAGCTATTCCGGTGAACACGACGGCACTGGTAACGAACGCGACTGATAGGAGGAAACCAAAGACACGCCGCTTAGCCTGGATGTTTCGTCTGACTGGCGTGGCAGCGGTTGAGGTTGCATAGGAAAGCCCTCCTAACCTGCGAGAATGCGGTCTGTCAAAGGTCCACAACTCGCCAAGGAGGGCTCACCTACATGGTGCATGCTAGCAGCAGGCGGCCGCGCTTTGATGTCACCGCGACGGGCAAGGGCACGACGGGTCGGTCGGGCACGGCGTTGTTGGCTGAGGTGGCCGACACGTTGGGGTTGACCGCGGCGTTGTACTCGGAGGTCAACCGCTGCCGGTCGTGGTGGGAGCACGCGCCGGGCAAGGTGGTGCGCGACCTGGTAGTGATGCTGGCCGACGGCGGCGACGCGTTGCGGCATCTGGCCACGTTGGGCGGCGAGGACCAGCAGGTGCTGTTCGGGCAGGTGGCCTCGGCCGCCACGGCCAACCGCACGGTCGTGGCGTTGGCCGAAGACGAGCTTGTGGCCGAGCGGTTGGCGGCCGCCCGCCGCGACGCCCGCCGGCAAGCCTGGGCGCGGGGTGGCGCGCCGCCGGTGGTGGCCGCCGCGACCGCGGGTGAGCAGCCGGCCGAGCCGTTGTGCATCGACCTGGATGCGACGTTGATCACCGCACACTCCGACGACAAGGACGGCGCCGCGCCGACGTACAAGCGCACGTTCGGGTTCCACCCGCTGCTGGCCTATCTGGACCGCGGCGACGGGCTGGGCGAGTCGCTGGGCGGGATGCTGCGACCGGGCAACGCCGGCGCCAACACCGCCGCGGACCACATCGACTGTTTCGAGACGGCGCTGTGGCAGCTGGAGGGCCTGGTGCCCGACGGCGTGGACGTCGTGGTGCGCGCCGACACCGCCGGGTGCAGCTATGCGTTCTTGGACTGGCTGCGGCAGGCGGGTGTGGGCTTCAGCGTCGGCTTTGCGGTAAACGAGCAGGTCAGAGCAGCAATCCGTGACCTGCCTGCCGACGCGTGGGTGCCCGCACGCCGCCAGGACGGCAGCCCGCGCAACGCCGACGGCGACGAGCGCGCCGCGGTCGCCGAGCTCACCGACGACTCGCGCATCGACCTGGCCGGCTACCCGCCGGGCGCGCGGCTGCTGGTGCGCCGTGAGCCGCTGCACCCCGGCGCTCAGCAGACCATCGACGACATCGACGGCGCCCGGTTCACCTGCTTTTTGACCGACCAGCCCGGCGACGACCTGGCGGCTTTGGACGTGCGCCACCGCGGTCACGCCCGTGTGGAGGACCGCATCCGCGGAGCCAAGGACACGGGCGCGCGCAACCTGCCGTGCGAGTCGTTTGACCGCAACAACGTGTGGCTGCAGCTGGTGCTCATGGCCCAGGACCTGATGTGCTTCATGCAGACGTTGACCTTGGAGGGGGAGCTGCGCGTCGCCGAGCCTGCGTCGCTGCGCTACAAGCTGCTGCACGCCCCCGCTCAGATCGTGCGCTGCGCCGGGCGGCGCGTCGAGCTGCGCGTCCAACGCGACTGGCCCTGGGCCAACGAGCTCGTCGCCGCGTTCGGGCGGCTGCGTGCATTGCCGCTGCCCGCAACCTGACCGGGCAGGCCGCCTCCGCTGGACGTTGACAACCCCCACCACCACGAACCTCCCTCGGCCACGGCCGCAGCCACCCGCGCCCAAAAAGGGGGCGTCAACGCGCCGCCCGGGTCACCCGCCCGCTACTACACCGCCTACTGCCAAC
>DATLGM010000268.1:0-1887 GCA_035540515.1 Egibacteraceae bacterium
CGCGAACGGCTCGCCGGCGTTCTGGCAGACCCGACCTGGCCCGGCCGGGCACGTACCGTTCGCCCTGGTCCTGCTCGACGTGCTGGACGGCCAGGTCGCCGGCATCACCACGTACCTCGACGCCGATCGACTGCTGCTGCTGTTCCAGCAGCGACCGGCGTGGGCGCTCGCGACCCCGGGGCGACCAGGGTGACGGTAACGCCGATCGGTTGTACACTATGACGTACAACCATTGGAGGGGTCATGAAGGTCATAACCGCGTCCGACCTGCGCGCCAACCTCGCTGAGGCGTTCGACGCGATTGAGAACGACGCCGAAGATCTCGTGGTCACCCGCAGCGGACACGAGCCAATGGTCGTCATGCGTAAGAGCGACTACGACGCGTGGCGCGAGACGGAGTACCTGTCCCGGGGTGCCAACGGCCGTGAGCTACGTCGACGGATCGCGGAAATGGAAGCCGGCGCGGGCGTCCCGCGCGAGTTGGTCGAGCCCGACGATGAGGCCGCTGCGTGAAGCTTGTGTGGCACCCCGACGCGTGGGACGACTACGTGAGCTGGCAGGCCGGCGATCGCAAGATCCTCAAACGGATCAACGCGCTCATCAAGGACATCCAGCGCGGTAACGACAGAGGCATCGGCAAGCCTGAGCTCCTCAAGGGTGACCTGACCGGCTGGGCATCACGGCGTATCGACGAAGAACACCGGCTCGTGTACCGCGTCGTCGAAAGCCACGGCCACGTCGAGATCTTGTCCTGCCGTCACCATTACAGCAACCGGTAGCGACAGTTCACGGTTCGGCGCTCCGACATATGCCTTCATCCGCCTCGGACCTTGCGACGGATCGCGGAGATGGATCAGTAGGTCGGTGTCGGCACCGGAGACAGGTGGGCGCGCTCGCCCTGCGCGCCGAAGAGGGTGAGTGTCTCCGCTGGTTGGGCGTCCGCGCTGCCGATCCAGTGCGGCGTACGGGTGTCGAACTCGGCGGCCTCGCCGGGAGCGAGTTGGAACTCCTGGTCGCCGAGGACGAACCGGACCCGCCCGTTGAGCACGTAGAACCACTCGTACCCGTCGTGGGTCTGCAGTTTCATGGTGGGTGATCGGCCCGCCGGCGGATAGATCACCTTGTAGGCCTGGACGCCGCCGGCGCGTCTGGTCAGCGGCACGATCGTCAGGCCCGAGCGCCGGATGGGCCGTAGGTGGATGCGCGGGTCGCCGGTGGGCGGCGCGGCGACCAGGTCGTCGAGCGGTACGCCGTGTGCCCGGGCCAGCGGCAGCAGCTGCTCCAGCGTCGGGCGGAGCTTGCCGTTCTCCAGGCGCGACAGCGTGCTCGTGGTCAGGCCGGTTTCGGCGGCCAGGCCGGCCAGGGTGACGTCGCGCGCCCGGCGCAGGGCACGCAGGCGCGAACCCACCCCGGCGAGGACGTCCGCTGCGCTGACACTCATCACCCCATGATGCGGATCCGCAACTTTTCTTGCAACCCGCGCACAGCAGTCAGGAGGCTGTCCGCGGAGGTAACGACACATGCTCACCACGACCAAAGCGTCGAGGACCGCCGTACGGTGGTCGCGCACAGTGACGGCACTCGCAGCCGCACTGGTCCTGACAGCCGGTTGCACGACGGCGGCCGGGCCGACGCCGGACCCCGCGACTGACCCACCGACCGCCGAGTCGGCCACAGCGGCCGGGGCCACGGCCGTTGACTCGGCCACCCGCGACGACGCCGAGTTCAACCAGCTCTTCCGCCACGAGACCGCTGACGTCGACGGTGTGACGATGCACTACGTCACCGGCGGGGCCGGCGAGCCGCTCGTCCTGCTGCACGGCTGGCCGCAGTCCTGGTACCAGTGGCGACCGATCATGCCGGCGCTCGCCGAGCACTACACCGTGT
>DATLGM010000269.1:0-7956 GCA_035540515.1 Egibacteraceae bacterium
ACTCGTCGAGCAGGTCCCACTTGTTCAGCACGACGACCATCGCCCGGCCGGCGTCGAGGATCTGGCGGGCGAGCTTCTGCTCCTGCTCCCCCACCTCCTGGGCGGCGTCGATCACGAGCAGCGCGACGGACGCCGCGTCGAGCGCCTGCACGGTGCGCACCGAGCTGTAGTACTCGGTCGCTTCACCTTTGCGCAGCTTGCGGCGCAGGCCGGCGGTGTCCACGAAGCGGTAGGCCCGCCCGTCGTCGAGCTCGACGACGGTGTCCACGGCGTCGCGGGTGGTGCCGGGGCGGTCGTCGACGATGGTCCGCTCCTCGCCGAGCAGCCGGTTGAACAGCGAGGACTTGCCGACGTTGGGCCGGCCGATCAGGGCCACGCCGGGGACGTCGTCTGCGTCGGCGGCAGCGCTGCGGTCGAACGCACCAGCCGCCCGCAAGGCGTCGAGGACGTCGTCGAGCAGGTCCCCCGATCCGCGGCCGTGCTGGGCGCTGACCGGGACCGGATCGCCCAGGCCCAGCGCATACAGCTCCGCGATCTCCGCCTCGAAGCCGGAGCGGTCGACCTTGTTCGCGACGAGCAGGACCGGCACGCCTGCCGCTCGCAGCCAGTCCGCCGCGGCGGCGTCCTCTTCCGTGACGCCGACGGTGACGTCGACGACGAACAGCACCAGGTCGGCGCGGCGGGTGGCAACCTCGGCCTGCGCCGAGACGGCGTCGTCGTAGGACGCCTCGCTGCGCGCCCAGCCGGGCGTCCAGCCTCCGGTGTCGACCACCGACACCCGCCGGCCGCGCCATTCGGCCACATGCGTGGTCCGGTCGCGCGTCACGCCCGGCTTCGGCTCGACGATGGCGTCACGGCGCCCCACGAGGCGGTTGACCAGCGTGGACTTCCCGACATTCGGGCGCCCCACGACGGCGACCGTCGGCAGTCCCGGCTCGCGGATCTGCCGGTTGCTCACGGTCGCCCCGAGGGGGCCGCGTCGAGATGTGCCACGACGGCGTCGAGGACCTCGTCGATGGTGCAACCGGTGGTGTCGACCTCGACCGCGTCGGTCGCCGGTGTCATCTGGGTGGCGTCCTGGGCATCGCGGCGGGCGATGTCGGCCGACTGGCGGGCGACTGCGGCGTCGGACGCGTCACCGTGCTGCGCGGCTCGCCGGCGTGCCCGCTCCTGCGTCGAGGCCGTCAGCCACACCTTCAGGTCGGCATCGGGCACCACCACAGTGCCGGCGTCACGACCCTCGACGACGGCGCCGCGCTCGGCGACCTCCCGTCGCTGCAGCTCGACGAGGAATTTGCGGATGGCCGGATGCCGCGACACCGACGACACGGTCGCCGTCACCGCCCGCCCGCGGATCTCGTCCTCCACATCGGCACCGTCCAGACAGGTCCTGCCGTTGCGCCGGTCGATGGTGGCCGCCGCGATTGCCGACAGCGCGGCGTCCACGTCGTCGGGTGACACGCCGGCCCGCAGCACCGCAAGCGTGGCGGCGCGGTAGTAGGCCCCAGTGTCGACGTGGGCGACACCGAGGCGCTCGGCCAGGGCGGCGGCGATGGTGGACTTCCCGGAGCCGGCAGGTCCATCGATGGCGATGACGGTCACAGCCGTCCCACCATAGGCGTCACGCCACCGTGCGCACGACTCCGCCGAGGCGGACAAGGTCGTCCCAGAAGCCGGGATAGGTCTTGGCGACGCAACCCGGTTCGGCGATCGTGATGCCGTCGACCGCGGCCGCGAGGGCAGCGAACGCCATGGCCAGCCGGTGGTCGTCGTAGGTGTCCAGGCGAACATCGCCGGTCGCACCGCCGCCGGTCACGACCAACCCGTCGTCGCGTTCGTCGACATGCACGCCGGCCTTGGTCAGCTCGGTGGCCAAGGCGTGCAAACGGTCGGTTTCATGGCCGCGCGTCACGGCGGCGCCGGTGATCGTCGTCGTGCCGTCCGCCACGGCGGCCAGCACGGCGATGTTGGCGACCTGGTCGGGCATGGCGGTCAGGTCGATGTCGACGGCACGCAGGCGATCGGGTCCGGCGACGGAGACGGCTGCTTCCTCCTCGACGACCGTGCACCCCATCGCGGCGAGGGCGTCGACCATGCGCGCGTCGGGTTGCAGGGTGCGTGGGGCGGTGTTCGTGACCGTCACCGACCCACCTGTGGCCGCCGCCAGGGTGAACAGATGGGCGGCCGCGCTGGCGTCGTACTCGACGCGTTCGTTGCGCGCCACGTAGTGCCGGCCGGCGCGGACCGTCCACGTCCGTGCCGCCGGCTGCTCGACGTCGGCACCCCAGCGCCGCATCAGGTCGACCGTGAGGTCGATGTACGCGTCCGCCGCGTCGCCGCGGGCGTGGACGGTCACGTCGCGTGCGGCGTACGGCGCGACGAGCAGCAGCGCACTGGCGTACTGACTGCTGGCGGACACGTCGATGGTGATCTCCCCGCCTGACAGGCCGCCACCCACGGCAACGGGTGGGAAGCCGTCGTGGTCCGCCGCCGTCGCCCCCAGCTGCTGCAGGGCACGTGTCAGCGGTCCCACGGGCCGGCGCAGCAGGGGCGCGGCGCCGGTGACGACGACCCGCCGGCGTGAGAGCGCGGCGGCGGCGGCGACGAACCGCATGGTGGTCCCCGACAGGCGGGCGTCCACCGGCCCGTCCGCGACGAGATCGCCACCCGTTCCGTGGACCGTCAGCATGCCCTCGGCCTCCTCCACGGTGGCGCCGAGCGTGCTGATCGCGACTCGCATCGCCTGCGCGTCGTCGCTGTCCAGCGGCGAGTCCAAGCGGCTGGTGCCCTCAGCGAGCGCGGCGACCAGGAGGGCCCGGTTGGTCAGGCTCTTGCTCGACGGGGCCCGCAAGGTCCCATGCAGCGGGCCGGCAGCGCGCACCTCGACGGCAGGGACGTCGAGGAACCCACTCACAGGGGCTGCTCCAGCACTTCGTAGCCCAGGGCCTCCAGCGCCTCGCGGGCCACGCCGGCCGGCTTGAACCCGATGATCGCCAGGCGCAGGACACCGCGCCCGCCTTCCGGGGCGTGTTCGATGCCCAGATCTTCGATGTTGACCCCGACCGCCCCGACCGTGGTCGTCACCTCCGCCAACACGCCGGGTCGGTCCGGGATGGGCAGGTGCAACTCGACCAGCGCCCCGGTGGCCGTCTCCTTGCCCGGCAGCGACCGGCGCGCTGCACGGGCGTCGGCGAGCACCCGCCGCAGCGTCTCTGCGTCGCCCACGTCGACCGCCGAGCGCAGCGACCCGATCCGCTCGCGGTAGTCGTCGAGGACTCCCACGATGGCGTCGCGGTTCTGCTGGCAGATGTCCAGCCACAGGTCCGGGTCCGAGGCGGCGACGCGCGTGGCGTCGCGGAACCCGCCGGCCGCCAGCAGCAGCAATCCGGCGTGCTCGGAGCGGGCCCGGTCCGCGGCGAGGTTCATCAGCGTCGTGGCGGCCAGCTGCGGCAGGTGGCTGACCACCGCGACGAGCGCATCGTGATGGTCCGGGTCGACGGCCAGGGGCCGGGCGCCGAGCTTGGCGACCAGCGCGTGCAGACGCCGGTAGGCGGCGGGATCGGTGCCGGCCGTTGGTGTGAGCAGATACGTCGCTCCGACGAACAGCTCCGCCGAGGCGTGGGCGGCACCGGCCTCGTGCGAACCCGCCATGGGGTGCCCGCCGATCACATGCACCCCGTCGGCGGCCGAGGCCTCCAGCGCCTCGACGACCACGCCCTTGACGCTGGCAACGTCGGTCAGGATGGCGCCCGGGGACATCACCGGGCCGACCTCGGCGGCCGTGTCGGCGATAGCGGACACGGGCACGGCCAACACCACCACATCGGCGCGGGCCGCGGCGTCGGCCGCCGATGCGGCGATCAGCGACACCGCGCCCCGCTCCACGGCGATCCGCAGCTGCTCGTCATCACGGTCGTAGCCGGTGACCTCGTCGACCTGCGACAGCGACCGCAGGGCCAGGCCCAGTGAGGCACCCACCAGTCCTGTCCCCACGATGGCGACGCGCACGCGGTCCGCCATGACTACTCGGGCAGGTCGCTGCGCAGCTGCCGCGCGTCGCGCAGATACGCGTGGCGCAGCGCGTCGCGCGGCTGGTCGGTGTACACGTGCGCGAGCACCCGGATGCACAGCGGCACGCCGCTGCCACCTTCGATGCCCAGCTCGCGAGCGCACAGCATCGGGACATCGGAGATGCCTGCAGCCCGCACCGCCGCCGCGGGGAACTCCGATCGGATGTCGTCGGTGGCGGTGAACAGCAGGCTCACGACGTCGGCCGCGGTCAACCCGTTGCGTTCCAGCAGGGCGGACAGCATCTCGGTGGTCCGGGCCATCACCTCGTCGCGGGTGTCTGCCTCAAGCGTCGTGGCGCCCCGCAACGCCGCCAGTCGCGCGGTCACTCGGCCGCGCCGGCCGGGCCGGCCAGCCCCACCGCCGCGTACAGGTCTTTAACCTCGGCGGCGTTCAGCGGCCGGAACTTCCCCGGGGCGATGTCCCCCAACGGCAACGGGCCGATGCGGACCCGCGCCAGCCGCTCCAGCGGCAGGTTCACCGCCTGCAGCATCCGGCGGACCTCCCGCTTGCGTCCCTCGGCGAGCACGATCTCGACCAGCGTCTTGTCGCCGGAGGAGCCGAGCTCGCGCACCGACCGGGCGCGCGCGACCCCGTCGTCGAGCTCGACGCCGTCGAGCAGCTGGCGCACGGCGCGGCGCTTGGCCGGTCCGCGGATCTGCGCGACGTAGGTCTTCTCCACCTCGTAGCTGGGGTGGGCGAGCCGGTTGGCCAGCTCGCCGTCGTTGGTCAGCACGAGCAGCCCTTCGGTGTCCCGGTCCAAACGTCCGACGGGGTAGACCCGTGGTGACGCCGGAACGAGGTCCATGACCGTCGGGCGACCCTGCGGATCGGTGACCGTGGTGACGTAGCCGGTCGGCTTGTTCAGCAGCAGGTACAGCAGCGTCGGGTTGGTGTGGACCCGCTCGCCATCGACGGTGATGACCTGCGAACCGGGATCGGCCTTGGCGCCCAGGCTGACGACCTCACCGTCGACCGCGACCCGGCCGGCGGCGATCAGCTCCTCGCAGGCGCGCCGGCTGCCGACCCCGGCCGCGGCGAGCACCTTTTGGACTCGCTCGGCCTTCGTGGTGGTGGTCACTGATCGGCCGCCTCGTCCTCGCCCGGGTCCGGATCGGCGATGCCCAGCGCGTCGAGCTCGCGCCGCGCGGCCTTGTAGCCACCCGGCGCCGGCTCGGCCGGCAGGGGCGCGTCGGGCACCAGCTCGGGCAATGTCGGCAGCTCGGACACATCACTGATCCCCAGCCGCTCCAGGAAGGTCGAGGTCGTGCCGTACAGCAGCGGCTGGCCGGGCGTGGCCTCTCGGCCGACCTCTTCGATCAAGCCGCGCTGGAGCAGGGACCGGACCGCACCGTCGGCGTCGACGCCGCGGATCTCCGAGATCCTCGCGCGGGTGACCGGCTGCTTGTAGGCAACGATCGCCAGCGTCTCCAGCGCCGCCTGCGACAGCTTGGTGCTGCGACCGTGCAGCACGAAGCGCTCGACGTACACCGCGGCGGCCGGGTCGGTGTAGAACCGCCAGCCCCCCGCGACCTCCCGCAGGACGAAGCCACGCCCTTCGTCGACGTACTCCGAGCGCAGCGCCTTGAGCGTGGCGACGACCTCGTCGGTCGGGATTTCGAGCACTTGCGCCAGCGTGTTCGCCTCGACCGGCTCCTCGACCACCAGCAGGATCGCCTCGAGCGCCTTTCGGGTCTGCGGGTCTGCGACCGCCGGACCGTCCCCGCCGTCAACCGTCTGCTGCTCGGGGATCACGAGGGCACCTCTTCGTCGGTCGCGGGCGCTGCGACGTACTCCTCCATGTCGGCGAACGCCGACGTCTCCCACGACGACTCCGGGTTGGCGGTCACCCGCAAGGTCGCGAAGCTCGCGGGCTGCAGCAGGTCGACCAGGTCGAGCTTGTACAGCTCCAGCAGCGCCAGGAAGTGCACGATGACCTCGACGCGATGACGGCATCCGGCCGTCAGCTCCTCGAAGGTCGCCGAGCCGCCGGCGCGTTCCAGCTCGTCCACCACCATGCCGGCGGCCTCGCGGACCGTCATGCGCACCGGTTGCAGATGTGACACGTCCACGATCGGTTCCGGCTTGGCGGCCAGGGCCTGGCCGGCGATCTCCGCCAGGCGCTGCGGCGTCACGCCCAGCTGCACCTGCGGTAGGACGCCGATGAAGCGCTCCTCCAACCCGACCGCCCGCGGCACGAAACCCGACAGGGACGCCAGCTGCGCGCCCAGGTAGCGACCGGCCTCTTTGAACATGCGGTAGTCCAGCAACCGGGCGTACAGCAGGTCGCGCGCCTCCATCGCGAGGTCGTCGATGTCCGGCTCGTCTTCCTGCGGCAGCAATCGGGCCGCCTTCAGCTCGATCAGCGTGGCGGCGACGACCAGGAACTCGGTCGTGACGTCGAGGTCGATGCGCTCCATCTCGGACACGACGGCCAGGTAGTCGTCGGTGATCTGCGCGATCGGGATCTCGTAGATGTCGACCTTGTGCCTCGCGATGAGGTGCAACAGCAGGTCGAACGGGCCCTCAAAGGACCCCACGGCGACGCGATAGGTGCCGGACATGGCGTTCGCGAGTGTAGACGGTGGGGACCTGACCACCCCGCTACTGCAGGCGCTCCAGGATGACGTCGGGGCGCGACACCGGCTCGTCGCTCCAGCGGATCAGCTCGCGGAAGCGGTTGGCCGCCGCCTGCGCGTCGTCGTCACTGCGGGCGTGGACTGTCGCCACCGTCGCCCCGGGCTCTACCTCGTCTCCGACCTCGATGGCGACATGGATGCCGACCGCTGGGTCGACGTCCTCACCGGGCCGCGACCGCCCGGCGCCAAGGGACGCCGCGAGATCGCCGACCGCTCGTGCCGGCAAGCCGGCCACGACACCGCCGTGCAACGCCACGACGTCTTTGACCACGTCCGCCCGGGGGAGCACCCGCTCGGGCGACTCACAGACCGCCGCGTCGCCCCCCTGGGCGGCGATCATGCGTCCCAGCGTCTCCAGCGCGCTGCCGTCGGTCCACGCCGTCACCAGCCGCTCCCGGGCATCGCCGCCGACGCTGCCGACCACCGCGTCGGTGCGGTGCAGGGCGGCCTCGGCGAGGGCCAGTGCGACCTCGGCGAGTCGCCCCGCCGGCGCGTCGCGCAGCAGATCGACGGCCTCGGCCACTTCCAGTGCGTTGCCGATGCCACGGCCCAATGGCTGGTCCATCGCGGTGACCAGGGCGACGGTGGGGCGGCCGGCGTCGCTGCCGATCGACACGCACAGCCGTGCCAGTGCTTCCGCGGCAGCGCGGTCGGGCATGAACGCGCCGTCACCGGCCTTGACGTCGAGCACGATGGTCTGGGCCCCGGCGGCGATCTTCTTGGACATGACGCTGGATGCGATCAGCGCCGTCGACGCGACCGTCCCCGTGACGTCGCGCAGCGCGTACAAAGCCTTGTCGGCGGGGACCAGACGTCCCGTCTGCGCGGCGACGACACAGCCGACCTCGTCGGCGATCCTCAGCAGCTCATCCGGCTCGAGATCCGTGCGCATGCCGGGGATGGCCTCGAGCTTGTCCAGGGTCCCGCCGGTGTGGCCGAGACCCCGCCCGGACAGCTTCACGACGCGCACGCCCACCGCAGCGAGCAGCGGCGCGACCAGCAGCGTCGTGCCATCGCCGACGCCTCCGGTGGAGTGCTTGTCAACCGTCGGGCCGCTCAGCCGCTGCAGATCCAGTGTCTCGCCGGAGGCGACGAGCACGCCGGTCAGCGCCCGCGCCTCGGCCTCACTGAAACCGCGGATGACGCCGGCCATCAACCACGCAGCGGTCTGTCCCTCGCTGACGCTGCCGTCGAGGTACCCGTTGACCAGCCACGCGAGCTCGTCAGCGGTCAGCTCCCCGCCGTCACG
>DATLGM010000270.1:0-5364 GCA_035540515.1 Egibacteraceae bacterium
CTACTACGGTGGGACCCGGACGGTCGACGTGCACATCCGACGGCTGCGGGCCAAATTGGGCGCGGAGTACGAGGCCTTGATCGGCACGGTGCGCGGGGTCGGCTACAAGCTGGACCCGCTGGGACCCGGGCGGCCGCTGGACGCCGGCGAGTAGCGGCTACAGGAAGCGGACCAGCTCCACCAGGCCCGTGCCGAGCACCCCGAAGATCGCCCCGACCATCACTGCCACGCCACCCCGGCGCACGCTCTCGGCGTCCACGTCAGCTCCTTGTGCGACTGCGATACGACTGCGGTCCGAGTGATGGTCGTCACGTCGCGGCCAGTCGCCAATGGCGAATTCGGACTATTTCGCCGACTCAGGTGGGGCGAAGCAGCCCGCTGTCGACGTGCTCGACGACGGGGGCGACGAGGTCTTGGTAGCAGACCTCCCGGTACTCCAGCGCGAAGCCGGCGGACTCATACAGCTTCACGGCGCCCACGTTTGCGCAGTCGACGTACAGGATCGCCTGGCGGCAGCCGCGCCCGTGCAGGTGGCGCAGGCCGGCCAGCAGCAGTGCCCGTCCCAGCCCTGTGCCCTGCTCGCCCGGGTCCACACCCAGGACGTACACCTCACCAACCGGCTCGTGGGCAGGCGTCTCCTCGGAGTCGTGGCTGTGCCACTTGGTCCAGTGGAAGCCGACGCACGTCTCGCCGCGCCAGGCCATGATCAAGCCGGCGGGGTCGAACCACTCCAGCGTGCGTCGCTGCGCGAACTCGTGGGAGTCCCAGCCGCCGTTCTCCGGGTGCCCCTCGAAGGCGGCGTTGTTGACGCGCAGGAACTCCTCGTCGTCCAGGCCCGTCCGGTACGCCCGGAGCTGGACACCATCGGGGAGCGACGGCTCGGCGGGGAGCCCGTTCATGGGGCGGACCATGAAGGCCAGCTCTCGCTGCACCCTGAAGCCGAGCCGGGCGGGCAGGGTGTCGGCGGGGTCCTCGACGCGGTGGACCCAGAGGAACAGCACGCCACCGCCGGCACGCGCCAGCACGCTGCGCGTCTCCCACAGCAGCATCCGCGCGACGTCGGTCTTGTAGTACTCCGGATGGACGACGATCTCGACCGCCATCCGGGGGGTGGCGTTGACAGGGTTCCACCGGGTGTGGGCGTACCCGACGAGCCGGTCGGCGCTCTCCTGGGTCTCATACGCCAGCACCCCCACCCACCGGTTCGCGCCGACGACGAGGTGGGAGTACTTGTGCTCCCCTACCGGCCGGTGCCCCTCGATCCGCGTGGCGTCCTCGATGAGCGCGAGGATCTCCTCCAGCACGCCGGCGTCCAGGTCGGTGTGCAGCTCCAGGCGGATCATGGGCAAACCGTACCCGGCGCCCGTGCCCCGCCACCGCGGCAGGCGGCCGGTGGCGAAGGCGTCGGGCCGCTCGGTACACTTCCGCGGCGCCTCGCCGGTGCAGGTACGCTGCGTTACCCCAGGGCCGTTAGCTCAACGGGTAGAGCTCCGGACTTTTAATCCGGCGGAGCGGGTTCGAGTCCTGCACGGCCTACCAGGCCCCCGTGGGACTTCTGCAAGGAGCTGTGGAGCAGTTAGGAGTGCTCGTCACCCTGTCAAGGTGAAGGTCGCGGGTTCAAATCCCGTCAGCTCCGCCACGGCCGGCCCGAAGGTCGGCCGTTGTCATAACCGGCCCTCAAGCAGCCGAAGGCGATAGGGCCCAATAACGGCCCTCAATCAGCCGAAGGCGATAGGGCCCAATAACGGCCCTCAAGCAGCCGAAGGCGTAGGGCCTGCATAGATGGTCAGGTAGCTCAGTTGGTAGAGCGTCCGACTGAAAATCGGAAGGTCGGCGGTTCGACCCCGCCCCTGACCACCATCACATGTCCCTGATGCGCAAGACCGAATATTCGTCTCAACGCATCAGGCAGCGAGGTCAGCCGACGGGTTCGAAGCGCAGGGCGTCGCCCAGGTTGGAATTGCCCTCGAGGAACTCGATCGCGTCGACGTCTTCCGCGCCCGGTCCGGTGTATCGCAGGATGTACAAGCCATTGCGGACGTCGACCACGTAGATCAACCCGTTGGAGATGACCGGGTAGCTCCACATGATCGTCTTGTCCAAGCCGCCGCCCAGGGCCGGGTCCTCGGTGACGACCACCGGCAGCGGCTGCGGCTTGAACTTGCCGACCCGCTCGAGCGCCGTGGGGTCGTCCAGTGCGATCGCCTCGAGACCCGCCGAGTGCCACGTCACGAACGCGAGGTCGGGCGTGAACGTTGGGTTGTGAGCCGAGAAGCTGGTGAAGTACGTGTTGAGCGGATGGCCGCCCTCCAGGCTGTCGCAGTACGCCTGACCGTTCTCCTCGACCTTGTACTCGCCGATGACTTCCGGCGCCGCCTCGTCACTGATGTCGATGGTGCGGATCCAGCCCCACGGGCAGCCGTGGTCCTGACCGGTGACCGGATCCAGGGCGTCGCCGTAGACCTCGTCGGTCACCAGCGCGACGTCCCGGCCCCACAGCTTCACCGCAGTGTGGGCCCCCGGGTTCGCCCACGAGACGCGCTGTCGCGGCGGGGTCAGCAAGTCGATGCGCGGTTCGGCGGCCCCGGCAACCACCTCGGAGGTGTCCAGCACCAGGAAGCCTGCGCCCAGGAACGCCAGGTAGGTCCTCGTGCCGTCGTTGGACACGCCGATCGAGTGCAGCCGCCGGTCCTCGGTCTCCCCCGTGGGCAGTCGCCGGGCGGGGAACTGCGCGGTCCACGACACCTCCGGGAACACGCCCTCGCGGACACGGGAGATGTCGGTCACGACGAGGTTGGGCCGGGTCGTCGACGTGCTCGGACCGGTCCAGAACAGCAGGGCACGGTCGGCCGGCGCGGCGGGGTCGACCCACAAGAAGAACTCGTGGGGCACGTAGGTCGGCTCATAGGTGGCGATGAGCTCGGGCTTGGCCGCCTTCTCACCGGCGATGTCGAAGAACGTGATCCGTGACGACGACATGACGTCACCGCCGGCGCAGGCGTGCAGGATGCCGCTGCAGTTGAAGTTCAGCACGACCAGCAGGTTCTGCTGCGGCCAGACCCGCAGCTCGCGGCTGGTCTCGTTGACCAGGGCGGCATCCGGCGGGCCGATCTCGTGGACGACCTTGGGGTCGGAGGGATCCGAGGCGTCCACCACGAGGATCCCGGGCGTGCGGTGCTGCGGCTGCCCGTCGGTGCGACTGCCGACGTACACGTAGTCACCGTGGACGGCCAGCGCGGCGTTCATGCCTCGCGAGTTCAGCGGGCTGTGACCGACCAGCTCGAAGCCGTCGCTGACGGGCGACGGTAGTCCAGGGCCGTTGACCGGCGTGACGTCGGTGACCTGCGCGAGCGACTCCAGGCAGCGGTCACGGTCGAGCGCGTGCGCGCAGGCGTGCGAGGCAAGCGCCGGCAGCATCGCGGTGGCCAGAACGAGGACGAGTGTGACCGTGGACAGGCGACGCAACGGCATGGGTGGCTCCTTGGCCGACGGCGCCGATCCAGGGCGGGCGCCGACGTCGCGCACTTCGCCGCCGGGGTGCGCAGTTCCTGCCAGACGCCAATGCCGGTGCGTGCGGACGTACTAGGCTCGGGCCTCCGCGACAAGCGAGTAACCCTCATGACCCCCGTCGTCCGCGGCCTGCTGTGGTCCGTGGTGTACCTGCTGGCCGCTATCGCCCCGCTGTTCTTCATGATCGTCGGCGACGCGCCGCCGGGGCGGGGGTGGTGGACCGACCTGTCGATGGGCCTCGGGTTCGTCGGGTTGGCGATGCTCGGCCTGCAGTTCGCGGTGACCGCCCGCTTCAACCCGGTGGACGCACCGTACGGACTCGACGTCGTCCTGCAGTTCCACCGGCAGATCTCCCTGGTGGCCTTCGCGTTCATCCTGGCCCATCCCGCGATCCTGTTCGTGGGCGACCCGCAGCTGCTGCGCCTGCTCAACCCGGTCACCGCGACGGCCCCGGCACGGTGGGGGCTGGTGAGCCTGGTCGGGTTGGTCGTGATCATCGCCACGTCGCTGTGGCGGCGGCAGCTGCGGCTGCGCTACGAGACCTGGCGGGTGCTGCACGGCGTGCTCGCCTTCGTCATCGTCGCGACAGCCGTGGTGCACGTGGAGCTGGTGGGCTACTACGTCTCCGGTCCGTGGCGCCGGGCGCTGTGGGTCGCGATGTCCTTGGTGCTGCTGGGGCTGCTCGTGTACGTGCGGCTGATCAAGCCGGTGCAGCTGCTGCGTCGCCCCTACCGCATCGCGTCGGTCCGTCCCGTCGGGGCGGAGACGTGGACGCTGCGTCTGGAGCCCGACGGCCACGCCGGCGTGCGGTTCTCCCCCGGGCAGTTCGGCTGGCTGATCGTGGACCGGTCACCGCTGTCGGTGCGGGAGCACCCCTTCTCGTTCTCGTCCAGCGCCGAGGACCATTCCGGTGTGGATTTCACGATCAAGGAGGCGGGCGACTTCACCGCCACCGTCGGCGACATCGCCCCGGGCACCCGCGCATACGTCGACGGTCCCTACGGGGCGTTCAGCTACGAGCGGAACGAGGCGGCCGGCTTCGTATTCGTGGCAGGCGGGGTTGGCATCACGCCTGTCATCAGCATGCTGCGCACCCTGGCTGACCTCGAGGACCGCCGGCCCATGTGGCTGTTCTACGCAAACCCTGCCGAGGACGGGGTGATCTTCCGCAGCGAGCTCGACGGCCTCTGCGATCGGCTCGACCTGCGCCTGGTCGAGATCCTGGAGGACCCGCCGGAGGGGTGGGCCGGCGAGCAGGGCTTTGTCACCCCGGAGATTCTCGACCGCCATCTTCCTGAGCGCGACGAGCGGCTGCAGTACTTCATCTGCGGGCCCGAGCCGATGATGGCGGCCGTCGAGCAGGCGCTGCACGACCGAGGCATCCCGGCGGACCATGTCAACCTCGAACGCTTCGACTTCATCGAGTGAGCCGATGCGCCACACGCTGACCACCCGCTTCGTGACGATCCTGACGATCGTGCTGCTCGGCGCGGCCGCCGCCTTCGCCGCGCTCGCCAACGCCACCTCGGTCCACCACGGCCCCCAGCCCGAAGCGCCGGTGGAGTCGACCGCCGACCCCGCCGGCTGACGTCAGCGCGCCAGGGTTTCCACCTGCGCGCCGTCGGCTTCCTTCAGCTCGTCGAGCTCGGGATCCTCGGCCCAGGGGATGTGTCGACGCCACAGGTACTCCGCGACCACCTTCAGGGCGGCCACCGCCGGCACGGCGAGCAACATGCCGCCGATCCCGTACACGGCCCCGGCGGCCAGCAGCGCGAGGACGACCACCGCAGGGTGCAGCGACACGGTGCGGCGCATCACCAGTGGCTGCAGCACCTGACTCTCGACCTGCTGCAC
>DATLGM010000271.1:0-3529 GCA_035540515.1 Egibacteraceae bacterium
TGACAGCAGCGCGGTGCTGTATGTGGGTGACGGCGGTCTGGATGTGCCGGGCACGTTGCACTACGACGCGGGGTATCTGTATGGCAGCGGTGAGCTGCGTGGTGGTGTGGTGCGTGTGGGTCAGCACGCGTGGTGGGGTCACTCGTCGGTCAGTGGGCCGTGGACGGTGGCGTCGGATTCGACGTTGCGGTTGGTCCAAGACGGCGGTGCGTATGCGTTGGGGGTGCAGCTGATCAACCAGGGCACCGTGGATCTGGGCACGGTCACGCAGGTGTCCGGCGCTGGAGTGCTCGAAAACGCCGGCACCCTGTCGAAGGCCACCACCGGGACGGTGCAGGTCGACAAGCAGTTGGACAACACCGGCACCGTCGCCGTCACCGACGGCACCCTGACACTGCCGAACAGCCTCGCCTCCAACGGGACACCGGCATACGACACCTCGACGCAGACGTTCACCGGCGGCGCGTACCACGTCAGCCACCCCGGGCAGCTGCGGTTCACCGGCTCGATGCCGATCGAGCACAACCACGCCGTGTGGCACATCTCCGGCGCCCAGCCGGTCCACGACGCCACCGGGTCCGTCTTCCGCAACCTGAAGTCAAACGCCGGCACCCTCGAGGTCGGCAAGACCGCTGCCGTCACCTCGAGCACCCCTCTGACCAACACGGGCACGCTCCGCCTGCTCGACACCGGTTCGGTGACCGCCCCGTCGTTCACCCAGAACGGCAGCACCGCCCTGCTGCACTTGCGTGACGCCCCGACAACGTTGAGTGCCGCCACCATCGCGCTGAACAACGGCACCGTGAAGGGCAACGGCGCGCTGGTCGGTGCCGTGACCAACAGCGGGGCCACGATCGCACCGGGCAACTCCCCGGGCACCATCACGGTCGAAGGTGACTTCACGCAGAGCAGCGGCGGGCTGATGCAGATGGAGATCAGCAACGCCGGCAACGACGTGCTCGATGTAACGGGCAAGGCCACGCTGGGCGGCACCGTCGCGCTGCTCGTCGACAGCGGCACCTCGATGGCGTGGGACTCGGCGTTCTCCGTGGTCAAGGCATCCACGATCCAGTCACAGCCCGGTTTCAACGTCACCGGTGTGCCCACGCCTGCCGGCGGCCTGACCTACGAGATGGTCCTGGTCGACGGTCAGTACCAGCTGCACGCGGTGGACGTGGGCAAGCCAACGAACCCGACGGCCATCAGCAGCAGCACGCACACGCCGAACGTGTGGACGTCGACGCCCACCGTCTCCGTCACACCGACCGGCGCAGGCGACGACATCAGCGGCGTCGCCGGCTACGCCGTCGTGTGGGACACCTCGGCCACGACCGTGCCCGGTGGCCAGCAGACCCACACTGCCGGAGAGGTCATCACCAGCGCCGCCCTCGGCACCGGCCAGTACTGGGTCCACATCCGCACCGTTGACCGCGAAGGCAACTGGGCGGACGGGGCGACGCACCTGGGGCCGTTCCGCATCGACCGGTCGGGTCCGGGAGCGCTCGCGTTCTCCGGCTCACCGGCGCAGGGGTGGGTCCCATCCGTGAGCGCGGTGTCGTGGACGGCGCCCGTGGACGACCACGTCGGCACGCTGGGGGGCTACGCCCACGTGTGGTCGAACGCGGCGACGCCGCCGGCCCGGCCGGCCGCGACATTGGCGTCGTCGGCGACGTCGGTCCCCGGTCCCACGACGGACGGCACCTGGTACCTGCACCTGTGGTCCTCGGACGCCCTGGGTAACTGGGGTTCGGTCGCCACCTACGGCCCGGTCAAGCGCGACGCGAGCAAGCCCGCCGCGCCGGTGCTGAGTAGCCAGACGAAGACAGGCTCGTGGTCTGCGCAGGCGACGGTGGCGTGGACCGCCTCCGACGCGGGCAGCGGTCTGGACGGATTCGCCTACTCGTGGTCTGCGTCGGCCACGCCTGGTGCGACGCCGTCAGCGCCGCAGCTGACCGCCGAGCAGACGTCGCTGACCACCCCCTCGACCGAGGGAAGCTGGTACCTGCACGTGTGGGCGCGCGACCGCGCCGGCAACTGGAGCGCGGCCGGCTCGTACGGACCGCTCGGTGTCGACAGCAGCGGCCCGTCCAAGGCGGCGTTCACCAGCCCGACTCCCACCGGCGACTGGGCCGCGAGCGCATCGCCGGTCGCGTGGACCGCGCCGGCGGACGCGGGGGTCGGCACGCTCGGCGCCTACGCCCACGTGTGGTCGTCGTCGGTGACCCCGCCGGCCCGCCCCGCAGCGACGCTGGTCTCCTCGGCGACGTCGGTGCCCGGTCCCACGCAGCACGGCACCTGGTACCTGCACCTGTGGGCCTCCGACGAGCTGGGGAACTGGGGATCCGCCGCCACCTACGGTCCTGTCCGGGTCGACGCGGTCGCCCCGACAGCCCCGGTGATCGGCGCGCCGGCGGCGACCCTGGTCCCCAAGACCGGATCGGTCACCGTCACCTGGTCCGCGTCGACCGATGACGGCGCCGGCGTGAAGCACTACCTGGTCGAGACCTCATCGACCCCCATGACGGCCAAGGGCCGGACCGGCCCGTGGTCCACCGTCGCGACCGTCACCTCGACCACCGCGAAGGTGGCGGTCGTCCGCGGCGCCACCAGCTGTGTCCGCGTGACCGCCGTCGACAAGGCGGGCCATCCGACGACCAGTGCTCAGCGCTGCATCGGCGTGCCGTTCAACGCGGCGGACTTCACCGCGTCGAAGAAGCCGGCGTGGAAGTCGCTGAGCGGTGCGAAGTACGCGTTCGGGTCGGCTCGTACCACGTCCGCCGTCGGGGCGTCGCTGACCAAGGCCGACGTCAAGGGCAAGCAAGTCGGTCTGCTGGTGTGGCGGTGCCCCACCTGCGGCAGTGTGACGCTGCAGTGGGGCAAGGCCAAGCCGTTCGCCACGCTGTCGCTCAAGGGCAAGGCGACCAAGAAGCCGACCTGGCTGTTCACCAAGCCCACGGCCAAGGCGGCCACCGGCACGCTGATCATCAAGGTCGCCAGCAAGGGCAAACCCGTCACCGTCGATGCCGTCACGCTGAAATAGCCAACTGGCGCAGCCCCGGCAAGGCCAGCGGGGGGCTGTGCCGGCGATCAGCGCAGCAGGTCCACGAACGCCTCGGTCAGCCGGCGACCGGCGACCTGCTGCGCAGCGAGGTGAGCGTCGACCTGGGCCAACACCTCGGCAGCCGAACTGCCCCACACCTGCCGCAGCGACTCGTCGGAGGCGTCGTCGCACCACGACGCGACGATCTCCCGCGTCACCTCGAAGTGGAACTGCACGCCGTACGCGCGCTCGCCGGCGCGGAACGCCTGCACCGCAACGTCGTCCCCCTCGGCCAGCAGCTCCGCCGAGGCGGGCAGCTCGCAAGCGTCCTCGTGCCACTGCATCACCAACGACGAGGGCGCGAAGGCACCCAGCAACGGGTCCCGGGCGCCCGCGTCGGTCGCGGTCACCTTGCGGAAGCCGATCTCGCGGACGGGGGATGCGAACACCGCCGCCCCCAAGGCACGCGTGAGCACCTGCGCCCCAAGG
>DATLGM010000272.1:0-11273 GCA_035540515.1 Egibacteraceae bacterium
GGACGACTCCCGCCCCCGACCCCGAGCCGACGACCGCCGAGGACCCCGATGGTCAGCCTCCGGCCGTCGAGGTCCCAGATCTGGTCGGCGTCACCTTGAGCCAGGCGGTCCGCGACCTGCTGGTGGCCTCGGGCATCGACAAGGCGGACCTCCCGTCCGCCGTCGGCAACGTTGCCACCGTCGAAGACGCCGACGACCTCCTTGCCGTGCACTGCACTGGGCTGCACTGTGGGGACGTCGAGTTCGAAGAACGCATCACAGCAGACGCCCAGCAGGGCACGGTGCTGGCGCAGTCACAGACGGCCGGCGCAGCCTGGAAGCTCGGCAAAGTCCTGACGCTCACCGTCGCTGTCGGGCCGGTGGAACCACCGGCTGAGGAGATGCCAGAGCCGACGCCCGAGGAACCGACGGAGGCGCCGGGCGAGGATGCCATCGAGGAGCGGGCGTCGTGAAGGCTGTCTCGGCGGTGCTGACCGCCCTGTTCCTGGTCACCGCAGGCGCGGGGCCGGCGTACAGCCAAGCGCTGACGTCGCGCATCACCGATGCCAGTGGAGCGGGGGTAACCACCATTGACGTCGATCGGCTGTATCCCACCGCGGCTGAGGAGCGGGTGGTGTTCGTCGAGGTCGGTCGGGACGTCCTCTCGGGTGAGGTGGCGATCGTCATCGATGGCCTGCAGGACTTCGAGAACGGCTGCCTGCGCCCCGAGACCAACGCCGGCGACGTCACGTGCGGTGCCGACGACGACCAGGGGGAGCTGTCCTCGCAGCTGCTCGTGACCCTGACTCCGGGCAGGCCCGCGATCATCCCTGCCTGCGATCCGGATCCGTCGCTAGCACCCGTGACCGACACCCTCGCGGCGCTCAACGGGCGCCATGTGCCAATCGGGATCGTCGACAACCTGGACCGCTCGCTGTGCCTCATCGTCCGCCAAGAGCTCCCGGACCGGCCAGACAACAACCTCGTGCAGGGCGACACCTCCTCGTACGACCTGCGCATCGTCGGAGACCTGCAGCGGGGCGAGACGAAGGTGGAGCCGATCGGCCCTGTGACGCGGGAGCCGCAGAACCAGGTCCGTGGCCGCCGCGGCGGCGAAGGTGGCGTCGGCGGCGCCGACGTGAGTGGCGCTGGCGGGTCGGGGTTGCGCGGTGGAGCCGGCGTAGTGACGGCGGGCCCGTCGGCGCTGCCGGCCACGGGTTTGGCTCTGGTGCTGCTGTTGGCGCTGGTCGGCTGGCTGCTCGTAACGGGATGGCTGCTGCGCCGCACCCCCGCGCCCGCGACGGTCAGCTCTCGATGAAGAACGGGCTGGTGTAGGCGATGGCCTTGCCGAAGCTGGCGTAGTCCGCCGGCGCGCGCTTGTCCGCCGGCTGTGACGGGTCAGTGATCCGCAGCACCGCCCATGTCGCGTCGCCGAGGTCGGCGGTGAAGGAGATGACCGGCTGCGAGGCCGAGGGGACGATCACGTCCTGCGCGTGGGTGACCGTCGGAAGCGGGTAGCCGGACGTGAGCACCTGCACGTTCAGCGCCCGCCCCGTCCAGTCGGAGCCGCCGTCGATGTCGACTTCGAATCGCACGCGGCCCGGGCGACCCGGCAGCGCCTGACCCATTCGGACGCGCCGGCCGGCGCCGGTGGCGGCTGCGTCGACCCGCATCCCTTCCACCACGGTGGCGAAGAACCGGCGGGCGAGCATCGCCTCGCGGACTCCCTCGCGCGTCAGCTCGGTGACCCAGACGCCCCCGCGTCCCTTCGCCGGCGCGTTGCCCCACACCGTCCCGTGCTCGTCGGTCACGCCGAGCATGCCGACCCGCCAACCGGCGTCAAGGCACTGGCTCAGCGGCGACGGCTGGCCGGCGTCGAACCCCTCGAACAAGTAGTCCTCGGAGCGGTTGAAGATCTCCATGCTGACCAGCCGGTCGCGCAGCCGGCCGTCATACGAAAAGTAGCCGAAGCGCCCCGGCTCGCGCCCCGGGTGGTTGAAGCCCGCCAACGCGTCGAGTCCGCCGCCGATCGCCGGCGTGTCCGGGTCGCCGTTGAGCCACTCGTAGAACGGCCGCATCGTCGTGCCATTCGCGGGGCTGGCCTCGACCACCGGGTCGAGCGCCGGGCCGGCGACGCCGCCCAAGCCCGGGACCTCGCGGGCCCACTGTCCGAGCCCCTCTCCAGTGCTGGCGCCGGCGGTGTGCAGCGGGTCCACCCACGTCTGGGAGAACCACACGTTGACGTGGCCCAATGTGGGGCTTGACCACTCGAAGCCGCGCAGCGCGGTGAACGCGCCGTCGTCCTGCGCGGCGTCGGCCAGCTCACCCGCTCGCCGCCACGACGCCTCGTCGATGCCGAGCAGCGAGTGGCAGTCGGTGTTGTCGCCGCACGGCGGCTTGACGAACTTGCTCGTCGTGGCGTGGTCGGTCAGCGCGGCGATGTCCAGCCCGTGTGCCCGCATGGACGCGAACGCCTGCTCGGGGTCGCCGTTGCCGTCGGACATCAGCGAGTGGTTGTGCAGGTCGGCGTGGGCCAGGAGCGTTCCCGGGAACAGCCGGGACACCCGGCTGGCCGAAGACCCGGTGCTGCTGCCCAGCGGGTTGGCGAGCGCGCCCAGCGGTCGGGCGAACAACAGCGCACCCGAGGCCACGCCGGCGGACAGGAACTGGCGGCGGTTGAGTCCCATGTCGAGTCAGTTCGACAACTGCTCGACCGCCTCCTGCTCGTTCACCTCGTCGTCATCCACGCCGGTGCGGTCCATGAAATACGCGGCGAGCATCGCGGCAAGCGCGGCGAACACCACCACCGAGTACACGCCCAGGATCACGTCGAGCGCCTTGAGGACCCCGGACTCCTGCTCCAGCGCAGTCCCCGTCACCGTCGCCAGGGCCGCGGCATGCAGGGCGTCGCCATAGGCCGGGTAGTCGCCGAACTCGAACACGATCTGGCTGGCGGCGAGCACCACGATGACCGTCAGCACCGACAGCCACACCAGGCGGCTGGACAGCCGGCGCGCCGCGGTGCGACTGGTCCGCACCGCCGAAGAGACCACCCGCCCGACCCTGGGGACCCGCAGCCTGGCCAGCGGCCGGAGGAACCGCAGGAACGGCACGGCCAGGAAGATCAGCTGCCACCAGTTTCGGCGGAAGAACTGCGAGGTCGAAGGAGCGATCGTCATCCGCAGCGCGAACTCGAAGACGAAGACCCCCCACAGCACCCAGCCGGCGAGGTCCAGGTACCCGCGCACAGGGCTGCGCCCGGTGACGAACTGGTCGGCCAGCACGATGACCGCGAACGCGATGCCGGCAACGGTCAGCGGGCCGTCGAGCCTGGCGGCCAGCAGTTCGGCATAGTCCTCGCGCTCCTCCCAGGAGCGCTGCAGGACCGCGCGCAGCCTCACGGGTCGACGTCACACCCGCATCGTCCGGTGGCCATGCGCGCTGCATACCCGCCGACGGGCACGGCGAAAAAATCTCGGGAATTCTCGTGGAAAGGGCCTGAGATCGGGGGGTTTCTGTCACACCGTCGTGAGACAGTGCGGGTATGCAGTCACCGGGGAGCGCCGCTGTCGGGGAGGTGACCGCCGACGATCTTCGTCGGGCGGTCGCGGACCTGTCGGCTGCCGAGCATCACCTGGCCAAGGCGGTCGTGGCCCTGGGTCGCATCGCGGGGTCGGGGGTGTGTGAGCGGGTCGAGGGGTTGCCGCTGGAGTTGTTCATCGGGTTGGCGTGCCGGCTGACGGGGGCCGACCGCAACATGCTGATCGGGGCGGGCCAGACGTTGCGGCATCTGCCCGCCACCGCGCAGCTGTTCGTCGACGGGGCGATCTCGTGGGGGCAGGTCCGCCGGATCGTCGCGGCGGCCAAACGGCTTCGGGTGGCCGAGCGGGCGGTGTTGGACGCGCGGATCGCCGCGTCGGTCGACCAGTACGGATCAGCGGATGTCTACGGGCCCGATGACCTGTGCGACGCGGTCGACGCCGCCGCCGACGAGCTGCGACCCCCGACGTCGGTCGACCGTCGCGAACAGGCCGCACACCAGACCAACTATCTGCAGGTGCAGCGGTCGCTGTTTGACCGGGTGCAGCTGTACGCCGACCTCGACGCCGCCACCGCCGCGCCGATCATCAACGCCCTGGACGCCGCCGCCGGCGCGCCGGCCGGCTGCAACAGCGACACCGAACAGGCTGAGCGCGCCGCCGGCGACGACACCACTGGCGACCACGGCGGCGGGTCCGGCGACGCGGCTGGCGAGGCTGACGGGGTGCCCGGTGACGGGCCGGTCGTCACGCGTCGTGGCCGCCACTACGCCCAGGCGCTGGCCGACATCGCCGCCGCCTACCTCGGCGGCGGCCCACACCGCCCCGCCCGCCCGTCAGCGCTGGTGATGTTCGACACCGCCGACGTGCACATCAACACCGCCGGCCAGCTGATCTGCAACGTCCGCGGACCCATCTCCCGGCTCACCCTCGCCGGACTCGAAGCCCTCGCACGGGACGCCGACGTCCGCGCCGTGCTCGTCGACGGCAAACGCCCCCTGACCGTCACCGCCAAGCTGCGCGCCGCCGACATCCCCACCGACGTGCGCATCGCCGTCGCCGCCCGCGACAAAGGCTGCCGCTTTCCCGCCTCGGTCGACCCGCTGGGTCACAGCGAACCCCACCACACCCCCCACCGCGCCGACGGCGGCACGCATCACATCGACCAGCTGGTCACCCTGTCACGCCGACGCCACACCCTGACCCACCACCACGGCTGGCACCTCACCATCGACCCGCCCACCGGCACCGTCACCGCCACCCGCGGCAAACGCACCTGGCGCTCCCTACCCCGCGGCACCCCACTGGCCCGACCCGCAGACACCCGACCCCCACCACAGGCCCAACGGCGCCCACACACCGAAACACCCCCGCCGACCACGCACCGACGACGGGCGACCCGCCCCTGCCCTTCTGACCTGGTGGGCTACTTGATCTCGAGCAGCTTCTCGCGGACGGCGTAGACGACCGCCTCCATCCGCGAGTGCAGATGCAGCTTCTCGAGGATGTTGCGGACGTGGTTCTTCACCGTGTTCTCGGAGATGAACAGCTCTTTGGCGATGTCCCGGTTGTTCAGACCCTGGGCGACGAGGGTGAGGACCTCCATCTCGCGGTCGGTCAACCGCGGGGTGGGCATCTGTTGCTTCTCTTCGTCCTTGCGCGCCATGGCGGCGAACTCGGTGAGCAGCTTGGAGGCCATCGACGGCGAGATCAGTGACTGGCCGGCGTGCACCTGACGGATCGAGTCGGCGACCTCCTCGATGGAGATCTCCTTGAGCAGGTAGCCGCTCGCCCCAACCTTGATCGCGTCGTACAGGTCCTCTTCCTCGTCGCTGATCGTCAGCATGAGGATCTTGGTGTGGGGGACCTGGTCCTTGATGGCCTGGGCGGCGTCGATCCCGCCACGGCCAGGCATCCGAACGTCCATCAGCACCAGATCCGGCATGAACTTCTCGGCGAGGGCGACGACCTCGTTGCCGTCATTGGCCTCACCGACGACCTCGATGTCGGGTTCTGACTCCAGGACCATCGTCAGCCCACGGCGGAACAGCGCGTGGTCGTCGGCGATGACCACCGTGATGGACTCCCTGTTGGTGGCGGAGCCCTCATCCTCAGTAGCCATCAACCCTCCCCCGAAGTCGTCGTGGGATCTGTGTGCGAGTGGCCCAGTCTAACCAGGCTCCCCCGTGTGAACAGCCTTTTCCTGCGCGTGCCGGCGTCACGCCTCGTCCGCGACCCCCTCGATCATGCCCAGCTGCCCGTCGCGACGGCGATACACGACGCTGCAGGCGCCCGTGCCGGCGTTGGTGAACAGGAAGAACTCGTGCCCCAGGAGGTCCAGCTGAAGGGCCGCCTCCTCGGGCTGCATCGGCCGCAGCACGAAGCGCTTGGTGCGCACGACCCGCGGCTCGGCGGCGCCATTGCTGTCCGCCTCGGGCGCCAGGGGCGTCACGGGGGTCGGTGCCGGCGCGCCCGAACGGTCGCGCCCGCGGGACTTGTCGACCTGACGTGCCTTGTACTTGGCCAGCTGCCGCTCGAAGCGGGTGACCGCCGCATCCACGGCCGCGCGGTGGTCGGCGGCCGCGCCCTCCGCCCGGATGTGGTGACCCTTGGTGCGCGCGGTCACCTCCACCACGGCAGAGTCGGCGATCCGGGGGTTGTGCTCCTCACTGAACACCACCTCGACGCCCGTGAGCTTGTCGAAGAACCGCGTCGCATGCTCGACGCGGGACACCACGTCCTGCTTGATGCGCGCCGGCACCTCGCAGTTCTTCGCCTTCACGATGATGTCCACGCACTCTCCGATCCAACAGCGGCCAGCGGATACGACGACGCCCCGGACCTATGGGATCCGGGGCGTTGAAACGCAGCGCGTGGTCGGCCACACCAGGGCAACGCTCGCATGGACAGCCTTTCGCCACTCGCTGCGGGGGCATCGTCTCCTGCGACCCGCCGGCGCGCAAGGGGGGCAATGCGGGCAACGCCGGGCTCGCTCCTACACTGGCCGGTCATGGCGTTCGACCCACTGACGGTGCGCGACGAGGATCTTCGCGTCTGGCGCGAGCAGTTCGCCGACGCGGTCCCGATCCGTCACCTCAAGCCACGTGAGCGCGGGACCTGCGTCGGTGTCGTCCGCAAGATCCGTCTCGACCCTGGTCGCCAGCTCGCGGTGATGGTCGAAGACGGCAGCGGGCGGCTGACGGCGGTGTTCACCGGCCGCTCGAACCTGCCTGGGCTCGAGTTGGGGGGCGGCATGCGCTTGACCGGGACCATGGCCTTGGACGCCGACGGGGAGCCGACGATGCGCAACCCAGGCTGGGCGCCAGTCGCCGAGCCCTACGCCTGAGCCCCGTCGCGCTTGACGAACACCGCGCGCAACTGGTCGATCTGGCCGTCCCCCACCAAGGCGAGCACCTCGTCGCCTTCGGTGAGCGGAGTGGTGCCGCGACAGGTGATGACATGGCCCTCACGCACGACGGCGACCAGCGTGGCTTCGGTGGGCAGCTCGAGCTCCTCGATGCGACGGTCGACCGCCGGCGAGTCGGCGTCGAGACGTACCTCGACCAGCTCGACCTTCCCCCGCTGCAGCTTGAGCAGGTGAACCAGGTCACCGGTGGAGACCTCTTCCTCCACCAGCGCGGTCAGCATGTGCGGAGGGCTGACCGCCAGGTCGACTCCCCAGGCATCGTCGAACAGCCACTCGTTGACCGGGTGGTTGACCCGGGCGACGACGCGCGGCACGGCGAACTCCTGCTTGGCCAGCAGCGACACGACCAGGTTGTCCTCGTCGTCACCGGTGGCGGCGATCAACACGTCGACGCTGCGCAGTCCGCCCGCCTCGAGCATCTGCGGGGAGCACGCGTCACCGACGATGCGGTTCACATGCTCACCCGGCACCATCTCCAGCGCCGACTCCGACAGGTCCATGAGGGTCACCTCGTGGCCCCGGTTGCCCAGGTCCCACGCGAGGTAGCGGCCGATGTTGCCGGCGCCGGCCACGAAGATCTTCACGCGTGCTCCTCCAGGTCCTCCACCCGCCGGCGCACCTCGTCGACCGCGTCGCGGGCGACCGCGAGGTGCACGCGGTCGCCCCCTTCCAGCAACCCGCCCTGCACCGGCAGCGTGGTCATCCCGCCACGGCTGACCGCAGCCAGCACCGCCCTGCCCGCCTGCTCGACGCGGGACGCCGGCACGCCGTGCACGTGGCGCGGGACGGTCAGGGTGATCATCACCACGTCCCCGCTGCCCCCGGGGCCAACGCTGCCTTCGATGCGGTCGCCGTCGGGGACCACCTCGCGCATGATCGCCTCGGCGGTCCACCGGGCCGAGGCGATCGTCGTGAGGCCGAGGCGCTCGTAGATGCTCGCCCGCTGCGGGTCGTAGATCCGTGCCACGACGCGCTCCACGCCGAACCGGTCCTTGGCGGTGCGCGCCGAGACCACGTTGGAGTTGTCGCCGCTGGTGACGGCGACGAACGCCTGCGCGCGGCGGATGCCGGCGTCCTCCAGCAGCTGGCGGTCGAACACGATCCCCGCCCTGGTCTCCCCGGCGAAGTCGTCACCCAGCCGACGAAACGCCTTGGGATCCTTGTCGATGACGACGACGTGGTGGCCGTCATCACTGAGCGCGCGGGCGAGCTGTGAACCCACCCGCCCGCATCCCGCGATCACTACGTGCACGTGGCAGCTCCGAGGTCGTTGGCCGCTGGGTCCGGGCGCCCCTACGATAGCCACGGCAGGCCTACGCAACACCGCCAGCGGGCCGACGCCAGGAGCCGGCCTGTGACGGATATGCCCACGCTCAAGCGTGTCGTGATCGGTCGGCCACGCTCGTCACGGGAGCTCAAGCGCCAGCTGCTGCCCAAGTGGATGGCGCTGCCGGTCTTCTCATCGGACCCGCTGTCCTCGGTCGCCTACGCCACCGAGGAGATGATGCGGGTCCTTGCGCTGGCCGGCGCCGCGGCGTTCTTCCTGGTGTCCCCGCTCTCCCTCGGCGTCGCCGCGCTTCTGACGATCGTGGTCATCAGCTACCGGCAGACCGTGCGCGCCTACCCCCATGGCGGCGGCGCCTACATCGTCGCTCGCGAGAACCTCGGTGACGCCCCGGGGCTGACCGCGGCCAGCGCGCTGCTGATCGACTACACGCTGACGGTGTCGGTCTCCATCGCCGCGGGCGTTGCCGCGATCACGTCGGCTGCGCCGTTTCTGGGTGAGTACCGGTTAAGCATCGCGCTTGGCTTCGTGGCGCTGGTGGCCATCGCGAACCTGCGCGGGGTCCGCGAGGCCGGGTCGCTGTTCGCCTTGCCGACCTACGCCTTCGTGGTGACGATGTTCGTGCTCATCGTCACAGGGCTGTTTCGCTGCATCGGCGGCTGCCCCCCGGTGCCGCACACCGTCGAGGTGCCTGAGGCCCAGGCGGCACTGACGCTGTTCCTGGTGCTGCGGGCGTTCGCATCCGGGGCCACGGCCCTGACCGGGGTCGAGGCGATCTCCAACGGCGTGGGGGCGTTTCGCTATCCCCAGAGCCGCAACGCTGCCACGACGCTGGCGGTCATGGGCGCGATCTCTGTGAGCATGTTCCTGGGCATCAGCTATCTGGCGACCCACATCCCCGACATTGCGGTCTTCGAGGGGATGGAGCGCACCGTCAACGCCCAGATCGCGCTGGCGGTCTTCGGTCCCGGTCCGGGATTCGTCGTCGTCCAGGTCGTGACCGCCGCGATCTTGATCCTGGCGGCGAACACGGCGTATGCCGACTTCCCGCGGCTGGCGTCGGTGCTCGCCGGCGACCGGTTCCTGCCCCGGCAGTTCGTCGCGCGTGGTGACCGGCTGGTGTTCAGCAACGGCATCATCGCGCTGTCGCTGCTCGCTGGGCTGCTCCTGGCGGTGTTCGGCGCCGAGGTGACGCGGCTGATCCAGCTGTACGTCGTCGGCGTGTTCACGTCCTTCACGTTGTCGCAGCTGGGAATGGTGCGTCACTGGCTGCGTGTCAGGGAGCCGGGGTGGCAGCGCTCGGCCGTGGTCAACGCGATTGGGGGGGTGACCACCGGCGTCATCCTGGTCGTGGTCGCCATCACGAAGTTCACGCACGGGGCGTGGCTGGTCATCGCGGCGATCCCGCTGTTCGTGCTGCTGATGACCCGCGTTCACAACCACTACCGCGACGTGCAGCTGGAGCTGCTCGAGGACGTCACCGAACCGGCGCCGGTGCGGCCCATCGACATGGTCATCCTCCTTGACCGCGTCGACGAGTCCGTCGTCCGGGCGCTGTCCTACGCCCGGGCGATCAATCCGCATCGGCTGACGGCGTACGCGGTGCCCTCGCCCGGTGAGGACGTCGAGCAGGACTGGGCCCGCCTGGCCGGCGACGTCGACCTGCAGGTGCTGGTGCCGGCGACCGACCCCCGTGCCGACGACCAGGTGCTCTCGGTGCTCGAGGAGCTCGACCGCTCCTCGACCAACACCTACACCAATGCCGTCGTGGCCGAGACGCTGTCCGCGAGCATGCTCGAAGTCGCTCGACGACACCGGCTGGCACTGCGGATCAAGGCCGGACTGGTCGGTCGAGGCGTGGTGGTGTCCAACGTGACGGCCCCGGACCTTCCGGGCCCGTTCGTCGTGCAGGAGCCGGTCGAGCACCACGTCGTGGTCCTGGTCTCCGGTGTGAACCGCGCCACCACCAAGGCGCTGGCGTATGCCCAGGCGCTGCACGGCACGTCGCTGCGCGCGCTGTCGATCAACCTGCAGACCGAGCGGTCCAACGAGATCCTCGCCGCCTGGGACGACTGGGGCATCGAGGTGCCACTGGAGTTGCTCGACAGCCCGTACCGCAGCCTGAACGACACCATCCGCGAGTACGTGCGGGATCTCGAGCCGGACGGGCGGCGGGTCGTCGTCACCTGCGTCCTCCCGGAGTTCGTGCTCCCCCGCTGGGTGCACCGACCGCTGCACAACCAGACGGCGCTGCAGATCAAGGCGACGTTGCTGCTCGAGCGGGGGGTTGTCGTGACCAGCGTCCCGGTCCCGCTGCGGACGGGGCGCACCGAGCCCGGACAAGTAGCGCGCAAGTGGCGCCGCGGCACGGCGGTGTAGCGCTCAGCCGTTGCGCGCATCGTCGCCGCCTACGGCCAGCGTGGCGACGAGCACCCGGCGCGCGCCGGCTGCGCGCAGCGCTTCGGCGGCCGCGAGCGCCGTCGCCCCGGTGGTGCGCACGTCGTCGACCAGCACGACGTCACGGGGGGCCGAGCCGACCGCGGTGAACACCCCCAGGGGCGACTGCCGGCGGGCCTGTGCGGACAGCGACGTCTGGTCGGGACGGTCGACGGTGCGCCGCAGCAACGCCACCGCGTCCGCGCCGGCGAGCAGCCGGGTGATCTCCACCCCGCGCTCTCGCAGCCGCCGGCGCGACGACGGGACCCAGGTGATGGGCCAGGACGCCACCTCGGCAGCCACGGCACGGACAGCCGCCCCCAGAGGGCGGGCGGCGGCGTGCCGACCGCCCATCTTCATCCCGCGCACCGCGTCGCGGATCACACCGTCGTACGCGTAGACGCCGACCGCCGCGACGTCCGGCGCGAGCACCTCCCACCCTGCCGTCTGCAGCCGGAGGACATCAGCCGCGGCGTCGCACAACGAGCAAAGCCCCGAGCGCGCGGGCGCGGCGCAGGCAGCACACCGCGGCGGGAGCAGGGCATCGACGAGGACGCGCACGCCGGCGACGGTACGGGCACCTTCATCCGCCGCGCGGTGTTGGTGG
>DATLGM010000273.1:0-2664 GCA_035540515.1 Egibacteraceae bacterium
GCGTCACGATCACGGCGACCACCCGGACACACGACCGGACCGGTGTCGAGATGGAGGCCCTCGTCGCTGCCGGCGTCGCAGCGTTCACCTTGTACGACATGATCAAGGGGGTCGAACCCGGCGCGGTTGTCGAACGGGTGCAGGTCGAGCGCAAGGCCGGCGGGACCGGCGGGGAGTGGCGACGGGGATGACGCGGGCGATCGTGATCACGGTGTCCAGTCGCGCGGCGGCCGGGGTGTACGCCGACGAGGCGGGGCCGGCGGTCGGCAACGTCCTGCGCGACGCCGGCCTGGAGGTCGCCGACGTTCGGGTCGTCCCCGACGGACGGGCGGTCGTCGCCACGGAGATCCGCGCGGCGTGCGACGAGGCCGACCTGGTCGTGACGACCGGAGGCACCGGGCTGCACCCCCTCGACGAGACCCCCGAGGCCACCCGGGACGTGCTCGACCGCGAGGCGCCCGGCATTGCGGAGGCCATGCGGGCGGCGTCGCTGGCGGTGACGCCCACCGCGATGCTGTCACGGGGCGCGGCCGGAACCCGCGGAACGACGCTGGTGATCAACCTGCCGGGCTCGCCCAAGGCGGCGGTCGAGAACCTCGAAGCCGTCTTGCCGGCCCTCGGGCACGCCCTGGCGCAGCTTGCTGGCGGCGACCACTGACGCGTCGCGCTTGTGCGGTCACACGCGTCGTTTCTGTTACGGTCGCGACCCATGAGCTACCTGGTGGTGCTGGTGCTCGGCATCCTTTGGCTCGGGTTCTTCCTTCCGAGCCTGCTGCAGGCACGGCGCTCTTCCCCCTTCCAGTCGGCTTCCACCTTCCAGGAGTCGCTGACGCGGATCTCCACCTGCCACGCGGTCACACCGCAGGAAGCCGCGGCGATCGCGGCGCGACGCGAGCGGTGCCGGCACCTGGTGCGCCGGCGCGACACCCTCGTGGGGCTGAGCGCTGCGGTAGTGCTGACCGCGGTGATCGGCTTCGCCGTCGGCGGTGAGGCGCGGCTGCTGGTCGCGTTGCCCGCCGCTGCGCTCGCGTCCTACGTCGCACTCCTGCGGCACTACGCGCTGACAGCCCGACCGGCGCCCCGGCCGCGCCCGGCGCCGCGCCCCCGGCCGGGGCTGCGCGTCGCCCATGCCGACCCCGCCGGCGACGTCGTGCCCAGCGTCGGCCGCCGCCACGCCGGCGACCTGCAGCGCATCGCCGGATAGAAGGTCCCCAGGGCCGCTGCTACCATGCGCGAGCCCGCCGGCGCCCCATGCGCACGGCTTTCGGGGCTGTAGCTCAGTTGGTAGAGCGCCTCGGTCGCATCGAGGAGGCCAGGGGTTCGATTCCCCTCAGCTCCACACCGGCATAACCCCGAAAGGGACGTGCCAGCCATCCCGAAACTCACCGCAGAACTGGCCCAGCCCGAACCGGCACCGAATCCGGCGCAGAATCCGCCGGCGGCAGCGCGCCAGGAGCTGACGCAGCCGCGCGCGTCGAGTCCGGACGGCGTCGCGGAGGTGTCAGGACATGCTGACGCCGACCCTGTGCGGGTCGGCTCGGCGTGGATGATGTTCGGCTCCGGGCGGCAGCACCGCCGCCCGTATCAGCCGGGCGCGGTCGCCGCCACGGGCTCGGGCTCTCGGCGGTAGGTCACCTTCGGAGCGGTCGGCAGAGACTTGTCCGGCGGCGCGTTGACATCCTCAAGCGCCGGCTCGGCCGGGTCGGAGAAGCGCATCTTCGCCGCGAAGGCGCGCGCCCTGTTGAAGTTGTAGCCCGCGACCGTGAACGCGAGGACGACGAGCATCTTCACGCGGCCCATGACGCGGTGGAACTTCTCGTTGATGTTGGTGAACTGGCCCTTGAGCGCGGAGTTGCTGGTCTCGGCCTGCTGGCGGCGGCGGTACGACACCCGCCAGGCGGTCGTGCCGAACGGCAGCCGCTGCCACCAGGCGATGTCGTCGACCTTGACGAGCCTCGTGCCGTCGCAGCACGGGACGCCGGCGGGGACCTTCACGCGCTTGCCGCGGTTCTTGCCGTCGACGGTGCGGACCCGCTTGCCCGACGCGACGAGCCGGCCGGCGCAGAACGCGCACATGAACCGCTCGCGCCCCTTCTCGTCGGCGAGGGTGGTGCGGCTCGCTCGCCACAGCGCACGCGCGTTGAACGCCAACTCCTCGGCTTCGAGCGCCTCGGCGGGGCGGTTGAAGCGGGTGTAGGTCAGGTTCTTGCCGAGCCATTCCCGTGGGGTCCGCAGGTTGAGCAGGGTGCCGTCGCACGACACCATCTTCCCGCCGTACGCCTGGTCGCCGCGCTGGTGCGTGACAGGCTCGAAGTGCTGGTCGATGCCGGCCAGCCGCAGCGGCACGTGCCAGGTTTCCTTGCGGCACAGCGAGTAGCCGGGGTCGCAGACGACCTCGGTGACCCTCTGGCCGTGGACCCGAGCGTTGAGGAGCAGGTCGCGCACGGCGTCGCCGCGGTGGGAGCCTGCCGGCGTCAGCGCGAGGACAGTGATGAAGCCTGGCACCTGCGGCCCGAACCGCACCTCGTCGATGAAGTTCGTCCACACCAGCGAGCGCACCATCGTCCCTGCGTGGAACTCGTAGCCGACGTACTTCTCGCTGAGCCCTTGGACGGGAGTGCGCCTGCCCGCGCGGGCGTCGCGGTCCTTGGTGTACTGCTTCCG
>DATLGM010000274.1:0-20258 GCA_035540515.1 Egibacteraceae bacterium
GACGGGAGGTCCCGGTACGCCACCGGCGACTCGCAACGCCGCGCCCGCCGTTGGTTGAGCCGGCACCGGAAGGCCGCCCCCGGCGCCCCGGAGAACGCAAAACGGGCAGTCGTGCGCCGCGTCAGCTTGGGCGGTCGCTCGGTGAGCACCGGGGCGGGGGTCACCTCGGTCCCGCCGTCGGTCGCCGCCATCGACCGCGCGGGGGGCAGGGCTGAGGCCAGCAGGGCGGCGACACACACCACCGCCCTCACCCGGATCAGGCTCACCGTGCCCCCTTCGGCCGTCGGCGTCATGGTCGGACCGACGGTGGGACCGCGCAAGCCCCGGCAGGAACCCGGTGACCCCGCGGCGAAGGATGGGGGCAATGTCCGTTCTGCCCTGGAGGGTCGTCATGCCCCGCGCTCTTGCTGTTCGCCGCGTACCCCGCCTGCTGGTCGTCGTGCTCGCGGCGCTCGTCGCGCTCCCGGCGGTCGCCGAGGAACCCGCCTGCTACCAGACCGCCGTCGACGCTGAGGGCAACCCCGCGGGACCCGAGTTCTGCTCGAAGCAGGTGTGGTTCACCGACGGCGGGACCAAAGCCGGCAACCTGGCGGCGACCGGCGCGACGAACTTCCCGACCTGGGACGACACCGAGCCGACCGCCTCGGTGACCGAGGGCGCCGGCGGGGGCTTCTTCAGCAACGGCGCGCCGCGGCAGATGGCCTCGGACCCCGGGACGGACCCGTTCATCGGCGCGACGTGGGAGGGCACCTTCACCGGCGACCTCGACAACATGCTGGTGGAGCTGTTCATGTTCGCCCCGGCGACCGCAGCCGCTGAACCGCCAGGGGCCTACGTCGGGAGCCTCGAGATGGACGTCGACGGCGAGCAGGTCGTGATCCCCACGCAGGTCAACCTGCAGCTTGAGCCTGCGGGCGACGCGGTGCTCAAGACGACGTTCGCCATCAGCGACCTGCAAGATGCGCTCGACTACGCCGGCGTGGAGAGCGGCCCCGATGTCGAGCACACCATCCGGTTCTTCTTCAGCGCCTACGGCCTGGTGTCGGCCACCTCGGTGATCGTCTACGACACCACCGAGGTGCCCGCCGGGATCACCTTCAACGTGCCGGAGTTCGCCGAGGGGCTGACCGTCATCTCGGCCGGATAGCACCCTGACGCCTCGACTGGGAGCGCCCCGCGGGGCGCTCCCAGTGCGTTGTGGAACGGGTGTTTCTCTACGCCCGTCCGGGCGGATACTCTGGGGGACGACTTCCGCGACTGTCGACCCACTGGGTCCGGTCGTCGCAGCGTGAACCGCGCTGCGGGAGCCCGAGCACGAGCTCCGGCAGGACGGTGCTTGCCCGTCGGTCGGTCGCGTTGACCGGCAGCAGTCGCCGTCACCGGGGTGCGCGATCGCCGCGCAGAAAGAAGGATCACGATCAGCACCAGCACGATCCCGAAGTCCCTTCCCATCGAGGACTTCCGAGCGCTTGTCCGGCGGCATCTTGACGGCTTGGCCGCCGAGGCCGACGTCGCCGTGCTCACCGCGCACCAGGACCTGTGGATCGACGTGCTCGAGACGCTGCTGGACGAGGCGGCGGAGTCGCTGGATCATGTGCGCAGGACCGTGCAGGGTCCCGAGCGAGAGCTGGTCGTCGCCGACTTCGCCGCCGAGTTCTGGCGGATCGAGGACCTGCTGGTGGAGCTCACCGGCGAGTCGTCGGTCGAGCCCGCCGAGCCTGCCGAACCCGCCGAGCCCGTCGCTGCCGTCGAGGCCGACGTCGACCCCGCGCTGCAGCTGTCATGGTCACGGGGGCATGTCGTCGCCTGGTATGCCGGCTCGAAGGGCGACGGGGCGGACGCGGACACGGTCGCCGACCGCCTGGTGGACGCCGGCGCGAGTCGCAGCGTCTGGCGGCCTCACGACGCCGTCCGGCTGCCCCACGGGGCCACCGCTGAAGCGCTGCACGCGCCCATCGAGTCCTCGTTGGGCTGGCTGGTGGGTCTGGGCTGCGGTGAGCCGGATCGCTCTTTGGGTGCCAGTGCGAACTGGCTGGGCCTGATCGCGGCACTCGCTGTGCGCCTGGCGGCGCAGGGTCGCATGGTCCCGCAGCTGGAGAAGGTCGGCGGTGGCAACCAGTCCAGAACTGCCGGATTCGCCGTTCGGTGGGCGCCCGCGTTGATCGACCCGGACGAGCTGGACGCCCTCGCGGCGGCGATGCCGGGAGCGGCGGCGGTGCTCGGCGGCCCGCGGGAGCCAAAGCTGTTCATCCAGGGGGTCGTCGGCGACTTCCTCGACGTGCTGTGCCGCGACGCAGCAGCCAAGATCGAGGTGCCCGCTCCCCCGCCCGATCCCCGGTCCGAGCAAGAGGTCGCTGAGGCGCTGCTCGCCCGCCTGGACGGTGAGGAGTTCGAAGCCCCCGACCAACGCGGCGTGGAGCTGGCGCGCGCGCTTCGCAAGTGGGCCCGGCCGGTCACCACCCCCGCGCCGTTCCGGCTCGTCGTGCAGCTCGATCCGCCGGACGCATCGGACGGATGGTTGCTTCGCGCCCTGGTCCCCATGGACCGGGGGCAGCTCAAGCGCGCCGAGGCCGCCATGGCCAAGGCGTCGGAGTCCCGGCGCCAGATCATCAAGACGGAGCTGGACCGCCTCGAGACGCTGTACGCGCCGCTGATGCGGGGCCGGTCAAGCCGCCGCGGCGACGTCATCCTCTCGCAGGACGAGGCGTGGGAGTTCATGACCTCCGACGGCGCCGTGCTGGCCACCGCCGGCTTCGACGTACGCGTCCCGCCGCTGTCGCGTCGCAAGCCACGCCCCTCGTTGCGTCTGACCTCCACCGACGCGCAGGAGACCGTCGTCGGGGCGCAGCAGCTCACGACCGTTGCGTGGTCTGCGGTGTTCGACGACGTCGAGTTGACTGTCGAGGACATCCGCCGTCTGGCCACCGAGGCGCGCCCGCTGGTCAAAGCCCACGGCAAGTGGATCGAGCTGGACCACGCCGACCTGCAGGCTGCGGCCGCCGCGCTGGAGGAACGCGCCGACCGCACCCGGATGACCGGCGCGGAGATGCTGCGCCATGCGCTCGGCCTGGACGGCTCACCCCTCCCCGGGGGGTTCGACGTCGCCGGCCGCAGCTGGGCCGCAGACCTGCTGCGCAGCGCGGCGGAGATCTCCGAACACCACACCACCACACCCGAGGGCTTCCGCGGTGAGCTGCGCTCGTACCAGGCCGACGCTCTTGCGTGGCTCGGCTTCTTGGAAAGCGCTGGGCTGGGCGGGATCCTGGCGCTGGACATGGGGCTGGGGAAGACGCCGGTGATGCTGGCGCACCTGCGGCAGGCGGTGCGCAACGGTCCCGCCCTGGTGGTGGCGCCCCCTGCCGTGGTCGGCAACTGGGCCGCCGAGGCGCAGAAGTTCGTCCCCGGTCTGCGCGTCCTTGTCCACCACGGCGCGATGCGCGCGGAGAAAGCGGAGATCGCTGCCGAGGTGGCACGGGCGGACGTCATCATCACCACGTACGGCACCGCGGTGCGCGACATCTCCGCGCTCGAAGCCATCGAGTGGGGCACGTTGGTCCTCGATGAGGCGCAGGTCATCAAGAACCCCGCCAGTGACACGGCCCAGCAGCTGCGCCGTGTCCAGGCTCGGACGAAGGTGGCGTTGACGGGCACCCCGATCGAGAACGGGCTCGGCGATCTGTGGGCGCTGCTGGACTTCACGAACCCGGGGCTGGTCGGCGACCGCGCATCGTTCGTGGCGCAGCTGTCGCGCAGTGGCGGCGGCCGGTCCAGCGCCGAGGCGGCGCTGCGCACCCTCAACGGCGTGCTGGTGTTCCGCCGCACGAAGTCCGAGCCGGCGATCGCCGCAGAGCTCCCGGACCGCATCGATGTGCTCGACCACTGCCCGATGACGCCCGAGCAGATCGGGCTGTACCAGGCCGTCCTGGACAACCTGGTCGCCGACACGGCCGATGACGACGCGCCGCCGAAGAAGGGCGCCGTTCTGGCGGCCATCACGGCGCTGAAGCAGATCTGCAACCACCCGGCGGCGTACAACGACGACGACGGTCCCCTCGAGGGTCGATCGGGCAAGCTGGCCCGACTCGACGAGATCGTTGACAACGTCTTCGAAGCGCAGGAGCGAGTGCTGATCTTCACCCACTTCGCGCAGTGGGGTGAGAAGGTCGCCGCGTACCTGACGCGGCGGACGGGTGTGAAGATCGCCTGCTACCACGGCGGGCTCGCACGCGGGACGCGTGACCGCATCGTCCGCGAGTTCCAGGAGGGCACGGGTGCCGGCGCGCTCGTGCTGTCGCTGAAGGCGGGCGGCACGGGACTGAACCTGACCGCTGCCAGCCATGTGGTGCTGTACGACCGGTGGTGGAACCCGGCCGTGGAGGACCAGGCCCGGGACCGCGCGTGGCGGATCGGCCAGCGCAACAAGGTCGTCGCTCACCGCCTCGTGTGCCCCGGCACGGTCGACGAGCGCGTCGAGGAAGTCGTCGCGGGCAAACGTCGCATCGCCGACCTCGTCTTGCCGGCGTCGTCCTCCGTCGACGACCTCCGCGGGGACCAGCTGCGTGCCGCCCTGGGGATCGACCCCGAGACCGTCCTGGCAGACGAGACCTTCCAGCCCACCCCTGAAGGAGCCGTGGCATGAGCCCCCGTTCACGCCGGCGCGGCGGCGGCAACCGCAGCCGCGCGAAGAACCGGCGCAGTCAACAGCAAGCCGCCGCCAACTTCTGGGGCGACGTGTCGGCGTTGCCACCCGGCCGCGCCGACGTGCGGATAACGGACGACCCTGCAGCCGTCGCCCGTTCGCTGGGGCCCCCGCCGCTGACCGGCCACGAGATCATCGCCGAGGCGTACTTCGCCGCCGTCTACGACCGCGCGGTCACGCTGGCCGGCGCCGTGGCGACCGCCGGCGGCCTGATCAGCCAGGACGAGCTCACCGAGGAGCTCGAGGACTGACCGGCGGCCGCGCTACGGCCCAGGGCGCGATTCGGTCCAGACGTAGTCGATCTGGCGAGCCGTGGCCTCGGCGAGCTCGCGGTCGACGAACCGCTCGACGAGGTGCAGGGCCATCGCGACACCCGACGAGATGCCACCTGATGTGACGACCTCCCCTGCGTCGACCCACCGCACGTCGTCGCGGATGCGGCCGACGGCGGCGCGCTCGGAAAGACCAGGCACGTCTTCCCAGTGCGTCGTCGCCTCCCGCCCCTCGAGCAGCCCTGCCCGCTCGAGCAGGAAGGCGCCTGTGCACACCGACGTGGCAAGCCCGGCCCGGGCGGCCAGGTCGGAGATCGCGCCCATGACCGAGGCGTCGGCCTCCACTCGGTCGATGGCGATGGCGCCGGGGACGACAAGCACGTCGACGTCCTCGACCTCAGCGACGTGTCGGTCCGGCAGCAGGCGCAGGCCACCGAAGGCGGTCACCGGGGCATCGCCGGCGGCCACGGTGAACACGGAGAAAGCAGCGGGTCGGTGTTGTCGCTCGAGCAGCCGGGAAGCCGTCAGCAGCACCTCGTAGGGACCCGCGACGTCCATGAGATCCACGTCGTCGAAGAGCAGGATGGCAACGGTGGTCATGCGCCCATGATGCCCAGAGGCAGGACTTGCTGCGGTGGCCGCCGAAGTCATCGGCAGCCGCTGACCGCTGAGCACAGGAGACCGGATGCGCTGGGCAGGGAGGGCACGCCTGCGTACCGCCGCGGTGGCCGCGGCCCTCATCACCACGGTGCTGCCGACGACACCCGCCGTCGCTGACGACACGACCTGGGAGGCGTTCCTGGCCGACCGGGTGACGCTGCTGGAGCAGCTGGCCCCGCCGATCGTCGACTGCTTCCAGCGACGGGACTCGGCGATCGATCCGCTCAGCCCCATCTTCCACGGCTGCCTGGACTGGCATTCGGCGGTGCACGCGGCGTACTCCCACCATGCACTGTCGGCCAACACCGGCGACGACCGCTACCACCGGCTGGTCGACGACAAGATCGCCCCTGCGGGGGTGTCGCTGGTGCCCGCAGAGCATCTGTACCAGCAGGCGAAGGCGCCTGACTACCTGCTGTCGGAGAACCCCTACGGGTTTGGCTGGTTCCTGGTGCTGGCGCGCGAACGCGAGATCACGACCGGCCAGGACGACCTGCGAGGCATGGCGGACTACGCGGCCGCGCAGATGGTCAAGTGGTTCCAGCAGCGTCTGGACCGCGACGAGGTGCGCACCTACGTGCTGACGCCGACGCACGCCAACTACAGCTGGTCGCTGCTCAACCTCGACATCTGGGCCAAGCACACCGGCGATGCGGACCTGCAGGCCGCCGTTGAGCGGTTCGGCGAGCCCCTGAAGCACGCACGCTATGACAGCTCATGCCCGGCGTCCCGGGACACCGGGGGCAACCTCCCCGGCTTCCAGCCCATCTGTCTGATGCGCTTGACCGCGATCTGGCAGATCTGGGGGGAACAGGCGGGCGACTTCGTGCGCGCGCGTGTGCCCGACGACCTTTCCATCGCGCCGGTGACCGAGCCGTCGAGCTGCCATGCCGGCGGGCAGAACTTCCTGCGTGCCTACGCCCTGTACCGCCTGCATGAGGCGACCGGTGACCTCGACCTGCGGGATAACGCCGCGGAGCTGATCCGCTACCACGTCTCCCGTCCGGACCTGTACATCGACCGGGACTACCTGGGGGACCCGGGCTACCTGTGCTACTCCCACTGGGTGGCGCAGCTGGGGGTCAGGGCGATCTCCCTGTCGTTCGGCGGCGTCTGACCTGGGGAAACGCGCCCAAGCCGCCTGTGCGGGCTTCCGGCAGAGCATCGACAGGCGCACACCGCCCCACCGTCGGTGCCCCTGATGACACACCCTGTCCTACAGTTGTCGTTCAGGTTGAGCCTCTACCGCCCTGACCAGCGGAAACACTGTCATGTGAGAAACCCTCAACAAGAGCGTTAGGCCCCCAGGAGCCGTTCGGGCGGCCTAGCTGCGCTGCTCCTCGTATGCTGGTGGCATGTGTCGGAGCATCCAGCAACTGCGGGGCGCGGACCCCCCGGCGACGCAACAAGAGATCAACGACGCGGCGCTGCAGTACGTCCGCAAGATCAGCGGCTACCGCTCCCCGTCCCAGGCGAACGAGGCAGCCTTCGCCGCGGCCGTCGCCGAGGTGGCTCAGGCGACCCAGCGCCTGCTGGAGACGCTGGTGGTCTCCCCCACCGCGAAGCCGGCGGTACCGGTGCAACGGCGACTGGCGGCCAGGCAGCAGTAAGCCGGCCGCGACGGCACGATGGGAGGCCCGCCCCCACGCATGGAGAACGTCGTGCCTGTCCGCACCGTCGTCGTCCTGGCCACCGCTTTGTGGCTGGGGTTCAGCGCCGCTCCCGCCGCGGCACATGTCGAGCTGCGTGAGAGCGAACCCGCCGCCGGTGCACGGCTGACCGCCCCACCGACCGAGGTGTACCTGCGCTTCGACGGCGAGATCCAGGAGGACTCGGTAGCGATCCGTGTGGTGGGGCCGGACGACCGGGACATCACGCGCGGTCGAACACAATCCGGGGGCCGGGCCGCCGCCGTGGAACTGGCTGAGCTCACACAACCGGGTGTCTATCGGGTGCGCTTCGAAGGCGTTGCGGGGGACGGTCACGACCTTCAGGGGCAGTTCCGGTTCCGCCTGGCTCCCCAAGCGGGGCCAGGGGCGGGCGACACGGGGGACACCGGGGACACAGCAGATGACGTGGCTGGCGCCGCGTCACCGCTCCCGGTCGAGGAGATCACACCGCCGGTTGACGACCCGTCACCCGCCGGCGACGAGGATCCGCTCGCCACGACGACCGGCCCCCCGATCGGGTGGCTCGCGGTGGGGGCGGTCGTGATCGGCCTGGGCATCGGTCTGCTGCGAGCACGGGGACGCCGCGAACCGTGACCGGTCACCTCGGCGACCTGTCCTGGGACGACTCGCTGTGGGACCAGATCTGGGAGCGGACGCTGTCACAGGTCGAACGCCACACCATCGCCGCGACCGTGCTGCGCGGTCGGGCCGCCGCCACGGTCTTCGAGTGGCGCATCGCGCAGGAGCTCGCACGCCGCTGGGCTCGGGGGGCGTTGGTCAAGGGCGCGGTCTACCTGCTGTGGACGCTGTTCTGGGGCGCCATCGCTGTGCACACCATCGGCCTGCGCGGGCCGGCTGCGGCCGCACTCCCGCTGACCTGCGCGGCCGTGGGTGCGATCGCCGTGCTCGCCTGCCTTGGATTCCGCGCCCGTATGGCGGCGACACGAGCGGCCTACCAGGCAGCCCCGCCTCGGCGCTAGGCCGGGGCCTCGCGCGAACCGCGCCGTGACACCTCGGGGAGTCGAACCGGAATGGGATCGGGCAACAGCTGGTCCCAACGCAGCTCGCCCCCGCAGTGCTCGCAGTCGACGACCGGCGCCGTGACCTTGCCGCACGCCCGGTGGTGCAGCGTGACCGGGGGGCCGTGGTCACCCGCCTCCCATCGGTCACCCCACTGCATCATCGTCAAGATCACCGGCAGCAGCGCGCGACCCTTGTCGGTCAGCAGGTACTCGAACCGCGGCGGGCGCTCCTCGTATTGGCGGCGTTCGAAGACCCCCTGGTCGACCAAGCGGGCGAGGCGATCGGTGAGCACGTTCCGGGCGATCCCCAGGTCCTGGCGGAAGTCGTCGAATCGCCGGAGCCCATAGAAGGCGTCGCGGACGATCAGCAGGGACCACCGCTCCCCGATGACTTCGAGCGTGCGCGCGACCGAGCAGTCCATCTGGGAGAAGTCTGTGCGCGCCATCAGGCCATGCTACCGGCTGAGTTGCAGAAAGCAACCCACCTTGGGTACAGTGAGTTTCGTTATGCAACTAACTACCCGGGAGGTACCGGTGATGAATGGTCTCCTGCAGCTGCGTGCTACCTGGGCGGCAACCGTGCTTGCCGGCCGCCTGTCCCCGGCCTTGGCCGCCCGCCCCGCCGCGCGGTTGTGGTTCACGCCCTGGCGTGTTGGCGCGACCCCGACCAGCCGGCAGCGGGAAGCCGAGTGGCTCGCCGCCACCGAGCCGCTGACCGTGCCGTTCGCGGGCCGGCGGCTCCACGGGTTCACCGCCGGCGCGGGGCCGGCGGTCCTGCTCGTTCACGGCTGGGGTGACCACGCCGCGCGCCTTGGAGCGTTCATCTCCCCGCTGGTGGACAGCGGCCACCGGGTCATCGGCGTCGACCTCCCGGCCCACGGTGCGAGCCCCGGACGGCAGACCAACATCTTCGAGGGGGCGCGCGCGATCGCCGCGGCCGCAACGCACGTTGGAGGCGTCGACGCCATCGTGGCGCACTCGCTGGGCGGCGCGGAGACGATCGTGGCCCTCGAGCGGGGACTGCGGGTCCGCGCCGTGGCGCTGGTGGCCTCGGCCGTGCGTTTGACCCACGCCATCGAACCGTTCGCGCGGATGTTCGCGCTGCCCCCCGGCGCCGTGACCGGATTGCAACGCGAGATCGAGCGCCGCTTCGGGCAAGGCGTGTGGGAGGAGCTGGCCGCTGATCGGGCAGCGCGGTCTCTTGACGCCCCGGCGCTGGTGGTGCACGACCGGGACGATCCGCAGGTGCCGTTCGCCGACGGCGAGCGCTTGGCGGCCGCATGGCCCACGGCGACGTTGCACGTCACCGACGGCCTGAAGCACCATCGGGTGCTGCGCGACCCCGGCGTGGTCACGGCGGTCACCGACTTCCTCACCACCGCGCTGGGCTCAACAACTGACGAGACCTCTGCGAGCGCACGGTTGCTGCTCGACACCTGATCGGAGCTGCATGGACGCCGTCGCCGTCCGTCCCGATGTTGCCGGCGCCCTGGCGCAGGGTCAGCCTGTCGTGGCCCTGGAGAGCACGCTGATCGCGCATGGCCTGCCCGCACCGGCCAACCTCGAGGTCGCACGACGCGTCGAGGAGATCGTCAGCGCCAACGGTGCGCTGCCGGCCACCGTCGCGGTGATCGACGGCCGCCCGACGGTCGGCCTCGACGCCCGCGAGCTGTCGCGGATCGCCCACGCCTACGACGTCGCGAAGCTGGGCATCCGCGACCTTCCAGCATGCGTCGCCGCCGGCCGCACCGGTGCGACGACCGTGGCGTCGACCGCGCACCTCGCCGCCCGTGCCGGCATCTCGGTGTTCGCCACCGGCGGGCTGGGCGGCGTCCACCGCGAAGCACGGGAGACCTGGGATGAGTCCGCCGACCTGGCGGCTCTTGCGACCACGCGGATCGTGGTGGTGTGCGCGGGGGTCAAGTCGATCCTCGACGTCGGTGCGACGCTGCAGCGACTGGAGTCGTTGTCGGTGCCGGTCATCGGCTACGGCACGACGGAGTTCCCCGGGTTCTACCTGTCCCGTTCAGGCCACGTGGTCTCCTGGTCGGTGGACACGCCTGAGCAGCTGGCGGCCATCAGGTCCGCGCAGGACGAGCTCGGCCTTGCCGACCGCGCCACGGTGCTGGCAGCGCCGCTACCCACCGACGAGCAGCTCGATCCGGCGCTGCACGACCGGGTGCTCCGCGAGGCCCTGTCGCAGATCGAGCGGCATGGCATCACGGGTGCGGGGGTCACGCCGTTCCTGCTCGACTACTTCCACTCGGCGACCGGCGGCCGCAGCCTGGAGGTCAACATCCGCATCATCGAACGCAATGCCGCGCTGGCTGCTCGGGTCGCGGTGGCGCTGGCCCGGTGACGCCACGATTCGTCGTGGTGGGCGACGTCGTCACCGATGTCGTCGCACGGCTGCAGGAACCGCTGGCGCCGGGCAGTGACGCGAGCGCCTCGGTCGCGATGGGCGGGGGCGGGTCGGCTGCCAACGTTGCCGTGTGGTTGGCCTACCAGCACGCCGACGTCGCCTTCGTGGGGCGGACCGGTGACGACGCCGCGGGGCGCGCGCGGGCCGAGGAGCTGCGGGCTGCCGGAGTGCGCGTCCACCTCACGGTCGACACCGGCCGTACCACTGGCACGGTCGTCGTCATCGTGGACCCGGACGGGCAGCGCACCATGCTGCCGGACCGGGCCGCCAGCGCACACCTGTCCCCCGTTGACCTGCCGCCCGGACTGTTCACCGCCGGCGCCCATCTGCACCTGTCGGGCTACACGTTGCTGCACGCGGCGACCCGGCCGGCCGGCCAAGAGGCGCTCGCCATGGCACGCGCGGCCGGCATGAGCACGTCGGTGGACCCCTCGTCGGCCCAGCCGCTGCGCTCGGTCGGGGCCGATGCCTTCCTGGCCTGGACGGCCGGCGTCGACCTGGTGCTGCCCAACCTGGACGAGGCGACAGTGCTCACCGGCAGTTCTGAGGTCGCTGACGCCGCCCGCGCCCTAGCCATTCACTATCCCGAGGTCGTGATCACCCTTGGAGCCGACGGGGCCGTGCACTGCGCGGATGGACGGCTGACGCACGTGCCAGCCCGCGCCACCGACGCCGTCGACTCCACCGGCGCCGGCGACGCGTTCACCGCGGGCTACCTCGCCGCGGCAGCCGCGGACCCGGCCCAACGGCTGGCGGCCGGGCACCGCCTCGCCGCCCGCGCGGTCAGCCGGGCCGGGGGCCGTCCAGGGGCGCCGTCGGCCCCTCGGCAGAAGCCCCCGACGTAGGCGACGTTCGCTTTCCGCACCGACTGAGGCGCTAGGCGCCGGGCAGCGTGTCAGCCTCCGGCGGCGTGGTTGGTTGCGGGGGTGGCTGCGCATCCCCCCGCTCGATGGGGTCAGACGCCGCCCGTTCCTGGCGCGCCAACGCCAGGAACGGCAGCGCCAGGGCCGTCAATGCCGCCGACGCGACATAGGAGGCGCCATAGCCGCCGACGTCGGCCACACGACCGAGGGCAGGTTGGGCCACCACTCCCCCGGCGGAACCCATCAGTGAGTCGAACGACAGCACCGTGGCCCTCCGCGAGGACGGGATGAGCCCGTTGAGGAAGGCTTGGCGCACCGGCGCCGCGGCCGCTGCGGTCAGCGCCCAGACGACCAGCATGGCGATCGCCACGACGAAGCTCTGCGTCGCACCCAGCAGCCACAGCGCGGCGACGGCGATCACGGCGGCGCCGATCAGCGCATGGGTGCGGCGACGGACCATCCGCCGGACCAGGGGCACCGCCAGGCCCCCGACGATCTGCGCCCCCGCGACCACAGCAGCGGCGAGCCCCGCCACGCCGAAGGCCGTCTCGTCCCCGTACAGCTCCAGCAGGTACGGCTGCGCGGCGTAGAACGCGAAGAACCCCACGCCCATCGTGAACGGCGCCTCGAGCATCAGCCACCGCACCGGCGGGTTGCGCAGGCCCCCGTCGATCGACTCGCGCAATACACGCCGAACCTCGCCGACCGGGTGCTTGCCGTGCACGGGTGAGAAACCCAGATCGCGCATCAGCGTCACGCCGGCGATGAAGGTCAGGCCCAGCATCGCCGCCCGGATGATGTACGGGACACCCAGGTTGGTGGCCTGCGCGATGAAGCCCCCGGCGACCGAGCCGACGAGCATGCCCGCCCCCTGCACGATCTGCCCTTTGGCGAAGACGGTCTCCAGGCTGCCGTCGAACCCGGTCGCCCCCAGTGCGTCGACGAGCCACGCTTCGACGGCGCCGGAGAAGAACGCGAAGCCCACGCCGATGAGCGCCGACGACACGGCCCAGCCCCAGAACGGTCCCGTCGTCTGCCACATCCACAGGTACAGGACCGTCGATGCCAGCAGGGTGCCGGTGCCGAGCAGGAAGGATCGCCGCCGGCCGGTGGTGTCGGCCACCACACCGGTGGGGATCTCCGAGACGACCAGCCCGGCCGTGAAGAACCCGTTGGCGGCGAACGCCTGCGTGTTCGTCAGGCCCGCGTCGAGCAGGAACAGCGTGTTGATGCCCCAGATCAGGGACGCGGCGAGCGTCGTGAGCAGGGTGAGCAGCAGGTAGACCCGCTGCACGGGTCGCCATCGACGCTCGCCCGCCGGTTCCGCCACGTCCGTGGTCAACCACGTCCGACGGCGGGCCATTCCCTCACTTGGTCGTCGCCCGCTTGTACCGGTGCGTCGACAGCGGGATGAACACCGCGAGGATGATCACCACCCACAACAGCGTGTACAGCACCGGATGCCGCAACGACCAGGCGGCGGGTGGAGGCATCCCCTCGGGCATGTTGCCGAACAGCGTGCGCGCCGCCTGGGTCACTGCAGATACCGGATTCCACTCTGCGAACACCCGCAGCGGCCCCGGGAGGTTCTCGCTGAGCACGAACGTGTTCGCGATGAACGTCAGCGGAAAGATGACCATGAAGGAGGCGTTGTTGACCACCTCGACGCTGGGAACGACGAGGCCGACGTAGGCCATGATCCACGAGAAGGCGTAGGCGAACAGCAGCAGCAGCAAGAAGCCGCCGAGGGCTTCGGGCACCGACGTCTGGATGCGCCATCCGACCGCCAGTCCGGTCAAGCTCATCACGACGATCGACAGCAGGTTGTAGACGATGTCGCTGGCCGTCCTGCCGATCAGCACGGATGAGCGGGACATGGGCAGCGACCGGAACCGGTCGATGACGCCCTTCTGCATGTCCTCGGCCAGCCCGGCGCCTGTGAACGTCGACCCGAAGATCACCGTCTGGGCGAAGATGCCCGCGATCAGGTACTCGCGGTAGTTCATCCCCGGCACCTGGATGGAGCCGCCGAAGACGTACGCGAACATCAGCACGAACATGATCGGCGACATCAACGTCCAGATCAGCAGCTCGGGCACCCGCTTGATCTTGATGAGATTGCGCTTGGCGACGACCGCCCCGTCTGCCAGCGCGTAGGCGACCCGGGTCATCGGGCAACCTCCTCAGCGTCACGGGCGGCCGTGGTCTCCTCGGCAGCACCGCCCTCGCCCAACGCCTCCTGCGCGGCTCGGCCGGTCAAGGTCAGGAACACGTCGTCGAACGTGGGGCGACGCAGGCCGACGTCGTGTACGTCGATGCCCTCGGCGTCCAGCCGGCGCAGCGCCGCCATCAGCGACGCCGCGCCGTCCGTCACCGCAGCGGTCAGGGTGCGACGGTCGTCACCGACGATCACCTCGCCCGTCGCGACGGGCGCAAGCGCCCCGTGAGCAGCGGTCACGTCGTCGGGGCTGTTCACGATCAGCTCGATCCGTTCACCGCCCACCTGGCGCTTCAGCTCGTCGGGGGTACCGCGGGCGATGGCCCGTCCGTGGTCGATGACGACGATGTCGTCGGCGAGGCGGTCGGCCTCCTCCAGGTACTGCGTGGTCAGCAGCAGCGTGGTGCCGTGCCGCAACAGCTCACGGATCACATGCCACATCGACATCCGGCTGCGGGGGTCCAGGCCTGTCGTCGGCTCGTCGAGGAACAGCACCTGCGGTTCGGCCACCAGGGCGGCCGCGAGGTCCAGTCGCCGTCGCATCCCGCCCGAGTAGGTCTTGACCGGCCGGCCCGCGGCGTCGGTCAGGTCGAAGCGCTCGAGCAGCTCGTGCGCCCGCGCCCGCGAGGTGCTGCGACCCAACCGGTACAGCCTGCCGACCATCTCCAGGTTCTCGTAGCCGGTGAGGTACTCGTCGACCGCCGAGTACTGACCTGACAGCCCGATCGCCTTGCGCACCCCCTCGGGGTCCGTCACGACGTCCATGCCCGCGATCCGCGCGTTGCCCGAATCCGGCTGCAGCAGCGTGGTCAGCAAACGCACCGCGGTCGTCTTGCCGGCCCCGTTGGGGCCCAGCAGCCCCAGCACCGTCCCCTGCGGCACGGCCAGGTCCAGCCCGTCCAGTGCAAGCACCTTGCCGTAGCGCTTGCTCAGACCCGCCGCCTCGATGATGAACTCCATCACTCCTCCTGCCTCGTCACTCCCGCCATCAGACGCACCGCCCGACCCAAACTCATCGGTGCTCGACGGCCTCCATCTCGGGTAGCCCCACCGGTCGATCGCAGTCCGGGCAGCGGACCTGCACCTCGGCGGGCGACGTGCACCCGGCGTGCCGCCACACCGACGGCGGGCCGTCGTGGGGCAGGTGCCGGTCCCCCCAGCGCTTGAGTGCCAGCACCGCCGGCGCCAGGTCGCGCCCCGCGGCCGTCAGCTCGTAGCGGAACCGCGAGCCGGTCGGTCCGTAGGGCACGCGCTCGACCACCTCGGCGTCCACCAGCCGGTTGAGTCGGTCGGTCAGCACGTTGCTCGCCACGCCCAGCTCGCGCTGCAGCTGGGCGAACCGCGTCAAGCCGTGCAGCAAAGAGCGCAGGATCCCCAACGCCCAGAAGTCGCCGACGAGCGCGAGGGTCCCCAAGACCGAGCACTCCTGGGCCCCTCGGCTGGCGGCGGGCGGCAGCGCGCCGATGGCGGTCGGATTTCGCACCGCTCCATACTCCGACAAACACTTGCTTCAAGCAAGCATCAGTGCCATGCTGCCCCGCACGACAAGGGGATGGGTGATGACCGACGTTGTCGCCGCGGGACGGTCCGTCGCGGATCTCGAGCCGTACCGCGGGGAGCTGACCGGGTACTGCTACCGGATGCTCGGCGGGGCGACCGACGCCGAGGACGCCGTGCAAGAGACGATGGTCCGGGCGTGGCGGGCACTGGACCGCTTCGAGGGTCGTTCGTCGCTGCGCTCGTGGCTGTACCGCATCGCCACGAACGTGTGTCTGGACATGCTCGACGGCCGCGGGCGGCGGGCCCGACCGATGGACCTCGGCCCCTCCTCATCGGCCGACGCCACCCTGCGCCCCGGCCTGCCAGAGGTCACGTGGCTCGAGCCGATGCCTGACCAGTGGGTGCAACCCGCCGACGACGACCCGGCGGCGACCGCCATTGCGCGCGACAGCATCCGGCTGGCCTTCGTCGCAGCGCTGCAGCACCTGCCGCCGCGGCAACGGGCGGTGCTGATCCTGTGCGAGGTGCTCAAGTGGAAGGCGGCCGAGGTCGCCGAGCTGCTGGACACGTCCGTGGCGTCGGTCAACAGCGCCCTGCAGCGGTCTCGGGCCACGCTGGCTGCGCGCCGGCCCACCGACTCGGACATCTTCGATCCCTTGGATGACCAGCAGCAGGCGTTGCTCTCTCGCTACGTCGACACGTTCGAGCGCTACGACCTTGACGCGCTGACGGCCCTCCTGGCCGAGGACGCGATCCAGAACATGCCGCCGTACGAGCTGTGGCTGCAGGGTCCCGAGGAGATCCGCGCCTGGTTCCTGGGGACGGGCAGCGGCTGCCGCGGCTCCCGGCTGGTGGCCACCGCGGCCAACGGCTCGCCGGCGTTCGGTCAGTACCGGCCCAGCCCCGCCGGCGGCTATGACCCCTGGGCGCTCATCGTGCTGGAGATCTCAAACGGCACCATCACCGTCATGAGCTCCTTTTTGGACACCGAGCGGCTGTTCCCCCTGTTCGGCCTGCCCGACCACCTCGACGCCGAGGACCTCGTCCAGCCCTAGGAGGCAGACGAGCGCACCCAGCTCCGCTGAGGCGCGTTCCAGCACCAGTCGGCAGCCCAAGCGCCTGGCGGCGAGCGCCAGCCGGGCCAGGCGGTCGACGGTGGTCAGGTCGGCGGGCAGCCCGCCGGCGTCGCAGCGCACCTGTGCGCACGACGATCGCGAGTCGGCCACCGCAGCTCCTTTGCCGCAGTGAAGACGTCCGCGTAGCGCTCAGCTCATCGGTGCGAGCAGGACTCCGGTCGTGCGAGCGCGAAGTCTGCACCAGCGCCGTGGGGCGCCGTATAACGACACGTGGGGAGAAACATGCGGACGAAAGCGTCGGCACTACTGGTCGGGCTGCTGCTGCCGATGGTCGCCGTGGTGGCGCCCGTCGCCGCTGAACTCGAAGGCGACCCCGTCGTCGTGGCGCTCGAGCACCTTGCGCAGTCCTACGCGCCGGCGGACCTGGCGGGCGTGATCGTCACGGACCTGTACACCTCGGACCACAACGACGTCACGCACGTCTATCTCCAGCAGACCCACGACCAGAAGCCCGTGAGCGGGGCGGTCGCAACCGTCAACGTCCAGGACGACGACGTGATCTTCGTCGGCGACCGGTTCGTCCACAACGTGGCCGCCAAGGCGTCGGGCACGCAGTCGCTGACCCGCCCCGATGCGGTCCGCGCGATCGCCGCAGCCGTCGACGGCAGGCGCCGAGACGTCTCCGAACCGACACTGGTCTACCGGAAGCTTCGCAACGACGTCCTGCGGCTGTCCTACAACGCCGATGTCATCGTGGACACCCACCACTGGAACGTGTGGGTCGACGCAGCCACCGGTGCGGTGATCGACAAGGAGGACTGGGTCGACCACCACGCCGACCCGGCGAGCGTCGTTGCGCGCACCGCACGGCCGGAGCAGGCCCAGGCCGTCAAGACCGCCATGGGCGACGCCGTCCTGCCGCCGCAGCGCGTGGAGGACGGGTCGAGCTACAACGTGTTCCCGGCACCGTTGGAAAGTCCCTTGGACGGCGACCGGTCCGTGATCGGCAACCCCGCCGACGCTGTTGCCTCGCCGTTTGGCTGGCACGACACCGACGGGGCGCCCGGTGCGGATCACACGATCACCCGCGGCAACAACGTGCACGCCTACGCCGACACCTTCGGCGCCACGGTCGCGACCTGGCAGACGCCGCGGCAGCCGGTCGGTCCCGCCAACGCCCCGGATCCCGCCAGCGAACCCGACGGCGGCGACGACCTGGCGTTCGACTTCCCCATCCCGACCTACGACGCGTCGCCGCTGACGTATCGCGATGCCGCCGTGACCAACCTGTTCTTCTGGAACAACGTCATGCACGACGTGACGTACCGCTACGGCTTCGACGAGAAGGCCGGCAACTTCCAGCAGACCAACTACACCGGCGAGGGCAAGGCGAACGACCACGTCCTGGCGGAGGCGCAGGACGGCACGGTCCACCTCACGGTGGCGCAGCCCCCCGGGGCCAGCACGCCGTCTCCCCCCGCGTTGAACGCAAACTTCTCGACGCCACCCGACGGGGGCAACGGCCGGATGCAGATGTACCTGTGGGTCGACGCCTACCGGGCGCTCATGGGCGACCGCAACCGCGTGCCCAGCCACCAGGTCCGTGACGGCGACCTGGACAACGGCGTCATCGCACACGAGTACGGCCACGGCGTGTCCAACCGCCTGGTCGGCGGGCCGAGCAACGTCGGCTGCCTGCGCAATCAGGCCGAACGGCAGGGCGAGGGTTGGAGCGACTGGTGGTCGTTCGTGCTGACCACGCGGGAAGGCGACGACGGGGCCACGCCGCGTGGGATCGGCAACTACGTCGTGTACTACGACGAGGGTCGCACCGGTCCGGGCATCCGCATCACCCCGTACTCGACAGACATGAAGGTCAACCGCTCGACGTACCGGACGATCCGCACCGCGGCCGAGCCACACGGCGTCGGCTACGTGTGGGCGACGATGCTGTGGGACATGTACTGGAACCTCGTCGAGGAGCACGGGTTCAACCCCAACTTCTACGAGTCGTGGGAGACCGGCGGCAACAACCTCGCCATCCAGCTGGCGATGGACAGCATGAAGTTCTCGACGTGTGACCCCGGCTTCGTCGACGCCCGCGACGCGATCCTCGCGGCGGATGCCGCGCTTACCGGCAACCCGGCCGCCGGCGTCCCCGGTGAGAACGAGTGCCTGCTGTGGCGGACGTTTGCTCGCCGAGGTCTCGGCTTCTCGGCCGACCAGGGTGATCCGTACAGCAAGACGGACGGGCGTGAGGGGTTCGACGTTCCGCCGCACTGCGGCACGGGCTGACGCCCGTCGCCAGCACACCCGCGATCGTCCCTCCGGGCGCTGACGACGCCACCGCGCGGGAGTAACCTGCCCGCGCGGGGGACGTCGTCGACGCGGCGGTGAGCGATGGCGCGACGCAGGGCCGCAAGCCCGAGCCCAGTGCTGTTCCTGGCGATGCTGTGCGGCCAGGCCTGTTTGCTGGTGCTGTCGCCCATGCTGCCCGCCCTCGCGGCGGAGTTCGGCCTCACCCCGGCCGTGGCAGGGCAACTGCGGTCGGCGTCGGGCGTGGCGGCGGGGGCGGCGGCGCTCGCCTTGGGGTCGCTGGGAGGACAGTTCCGGTTGCGGGATCTGCTCGCCTGCGGGTTGGCGCTGCTGGCTGGCGGGTCGCTGGTCAGCGCGGCCGCACCGACGTTCGCGGTGCTCGTCGCCGCGCAGATACCTATCGGGACGGGCCTGGCGCTGGTCCTGGGTGGCGCTGTCGCTGCCGCCGACGAGTGGGCGCCCCCCGGTGGGCGGGCGCGGGTGCTGTCGTGGACGCTGCTGGGCCCGCCGGCCGCCTGGGTCGTGGGGATGCCGATCGCGGGGGCGCTGACCGAGGTCAGCTGGCGCGCGGCGTGGCTGGCCGTGCCGTTCGCCGCCTCTGTGGTCGCCGCCGCGTGGGTCGCGGCGTGGCCGCGGGGCGAGGCACGTTCGGCGGTTGCCCACCCGTGGCGGCGCGCTCTGCGCCGGCCCGGCGTGGCGTCCTGGGCGGTGGCGGAGCTGTTCGCCTACGGGGCGTGGTCCGGCACGCTGATCTACATCGGGGCGCTGTTCATCGAGTCGTACGGCGTTGGGCCCCGGGCAGTCGGGCTGCTGCTTGCCGGCGCCGCGGTGGTCTACATGCCGGGCAACTTCCTGGCCCGCCGGTGGGTGGACACCGCCGCCCAACCGCTGCTGGCGGCGCTGGCGCTGCTGTCCGCGGTGGGCGTGGCGGTGCTCGGTGGTGTCCGCCTCGGTGTCGGTGGCAGCTTCGGCGTGTTCGCCCTGCTGGCCCTGCTGGCCGGTGCACGCACGATCGCCGGCAGCGCGTTCGGGTTGGACGCAGCGCCGGCCGAGAAGGTCGTCGTGACCAGCCTGCGGGCCGCGGCGCTGCAGTTCGGCTACCTGATCGGCGCAGCGGCGGGCGGTGGCGCGATCGCGCTGGGCGGCTACCGGGCGCTGGGTGTGGTGTTCGCCGTCCTGTACGTCCTGGCCGCTGCGCCCCACGCCGTCGCGACGGCCAGGACGCTCATGCGCTCGCCAGCGCCATCCACACGCGGGTGACCGTCGAGCCAAGCTCCTTGTCGTTCCGGCCTCATCCGACGTGCGGCCACAACCACGCGGCGCCCCTGACACCGCTGGAGTCACCGTGGGCGGCGGGTCGGATCGCCGCGGGGCTCTCACCACCGAAGACCCAGTCCGCCAGGCGCGCGGCCACGTCGGAATACAGCCGCTCGATCCGCGAGACCCCGCCTCCCAGCACGATGACGTCGGGATCGACAACGTTGACGACCGCGGACAGCCCGCGGGCGAGCCGGTCGACGTAGCGGTCGAGGCTGTGCTG
>DATLGM010000275.1:0-13345 GCA_035540515.1 Egibacteraceae bacterium
TTGCCCGGCAGCAGCTGCACGTCGGCGGGGCGGGCGGTCAGGGTGATGTTCGACCCGGTCAGCACCTCGGGGATCGGCAGGCGCCGGGAGAACGGGGTGACGGCTGCTGCGCCGGCGGCGGGGGCACTGGCGACGACGCCCGCCGTCGCGCCGGTCACGGCGGCGACCAGCCGTGTGGAGGTCAGCCCGGCGATACCGGCGGCGGCGTGCCGGAGCAGCGTGCGGCGTGTCAGGGGCATGCGTCGTTCCTCGTGCGTCCGTGCGGCGGAGCAGGGTCCAGAGAGGGGTTTCGTTGCGGAAACCACGTATTCCTGCCGGGCGGTACAACGCGTCGCCCGGCGGTTGGTTACGCAGCGTCCGGATTTGTCGTCGTTGCGTGGTGCGACCGCTCAGCGCCGCAGGCCGTGGCGCATGAACAGATAGCTAGCCTGCGCCGAGCAGAACGACCCCTGCGGGTGCTCCGCGGCGTTGTCGCGCTCGTTGAGGTACCAGCTCCGCTTGCGGCGGCGCAGGGCGGAGAAGAACTTCTCGAACGGGATGGTGCCCTGGCCCACGTCGCGGTGGTCCACGGCGCCGGTGTCGCGCGGCAGGTTGGCGACCTTGTCACCCAGCGAGTGGATGCCGTCCTTGGCGTGGAACAGCGGGAACCGGCTGCGGTGACTGCGGATCCAGTCGATCGGGTCGTAGCCGGGGAACACGTTGGTGAAGTAGTACGCCCAGAAGATGTCCATCTCGAAGGCAAACACCTTGGGGTCGGTCTGCTCGAGCAGGATGTCCAGCCCCCGCTTGTCCGGGTTGTCGCTGACCGGGGCGAAGGCCGGGCCGTGCGGGTGCAGGTAACCGATCACGCCGTGCTTGGCGGCCCGCCGGCCGAACGCGTTGTAGTCCGCGGCCAGCCGCTCCCACGCGGCGGTGTCCGTGCCCGACGGGATCTCGAAGGCGATGCCGGTGTAGGGCATGTTCAGGTCGACCGCGGCGGCGATGGCGGCGTCGTCGAGGTTGCCGTGCGCCCCGACGGGGGTCAGCCCGTTGGCGTCCAGCAGCCGGCGCAGCTTCTTCGGGGCGACCGGGCCGGTGCCCTGGCTGTAGCCCGCGAACTCGACGGCGTTGTAGCCCATCCCGGCGATCGTCTCGAAGACCCGCGCGAAGCCCAGCGACTCGATCTGGTCGCGGACGGTGTACAGCATCAGCCCGATGCGCTTGGGGGGCAGCAGCGCCTTGCCGGTGATGTTGGAGAACGGCGTGGTTTTGGCCCTGGCGGCCTTCGCCTGGGTGGTGCTCGCCGTGGCCGACGCGGCGGCCGGGGCGGCGCCGACCAGGGCGCCGGCGCCCACAACGGCGCCCGCCCCGAGCAGTCGGCGGCGGCTGAGCGTGGGTTGTTCTGTCATGGGGTTCCTCGCAGGGTCGGCGGCGGCGTGGCGCTGAAACCGCGCTCCCGAGGGGTTTTCGCCGCGCAGACACCAAACTCCTGCCGCTGTGGGCAGGAGGTCCGCCTCGACGGCGCGAACTCCCCGGAGTACGAGCCTGCGGTCGGTGCGGGCTCCTGGTCGAAGGTGTCGACGTGGTGACCGTTGCGCGGTGGTGGCGGCGTGTGATGTTGCTGGTGGTCGTGCTGGCGCTGGCGGCGGGCATGCCCGCTCCTGCTGGGGCCGCACAGCCTCCCGCGGGGGCGGTGTGGCACGAGACCTACATCGCCACCCCGGACGGGGAGCGACTGCACGTCGACGTGCTGCGCCCGGAGGATCTGACCGACCAGGACAAGACGCCCGTGATCCTGGTGGTCAGCCCATACATCGGCGACGTCGGACCGTCCAACCGCTTCTTCGACTTCTTCGACGGTGCGAAGGTGTTCGACCGGGGCTACTCGGTCGTCATGGTCAGCACCCGCGGCACGGGCGGCAGCAGCGGCTGCATCGACATCCTGGGCCCCGGCGAGCAGACCGACATCGTGACCGCCGTGCGCTGGGCCGCGACGCAGCCGTGGTCGACCGGCAGCGTCGGGATGTACGGCAAGAGCTACGACGGCAACACCGGCGCGGCCGCGGCGGCGCTGCGTCCGCCCGGGCTGAAGGCGGTCGTGACGCAGGCCATCGCGCCGGACCGCTACGGCGGCAGCTACAACGACCGGGTGCGGCTGCTGCAGTCGCTGGCCTACCCGGCCATCTACCAGCAGAGCGCGACGGGACAGGGGTATCCGGGGCGGCTGAACGACCCGGCCTACACCACCAACGTCGCAAGCGGTGGCAAGGACTGCCACGTGCGGCTCACCGAGCACTACCTCGAGGACCCGCAGCGCGACTTCTGGCAGGTGCGCGACTTCGTCGAGCGCGCCGAGGGGAGCACGGTGCCGACGTTCATCACCGCCGGCTACCTCGACAACGCCACGAACATCGGCGCCGGCGCCGTCGACCTGTTCAACGCCCTGGCCGGGCCCAAGCGGCTGTGGCTGGGTTGGTGGGCGCACGACCGTGGCAACGACGTGGTCAACGGCCAGCTCGCCGCGGGCCGGCAGGGGTTCTTCGACGAGGTGATGCGCTTTTACGACGAGCACCTCAAGGGCGAGGCGGGGCTGACCGCCGGCGACCCCGTGATCGCCGCACAGGGCAGCGACGGCACGTGGCGCGCAGAGACGTCATGGCCACCGGCGGACGCGGTCGACCACACCGCGGCTTTGCTGTCTGGGTCGTACCGCGACGACAACCGCAACCGCGGCTCGCGGGTCTCCGGGCCGGGCGGGGCGGTCGGCGTGAACAGCGCGTACGGCGCCGGCGTGTGGACGTTCTCGCGGCCGCTGACCGAGCGCCGTCAGATCGCCGGCATCCCCTCGGCCGTGGTCAACGTCAACCCTCAGGCGCCGCGGACCAACGTGGTGGTCAACGTCTACGACGTCGCCCCCGACGGAACGGCGACGATGCTGACCCGCGGGGCGGCGTTGGTCGACGCCGCCACGTCGAAGAAGGTGCGCCTGTGGCCCACCGACTGGACGCTGGAGGCGGGTCACCGCCTCGGCGTGTTGGTGTCGGGCGCGAACACCGAGGCGTACACGCACGTGCCGACCAACACCACCGTCACGGTGACCGGCGGTGAGGTGACGTTGCCCGTGCTGTCGGCGGTTCGCTCAGCCGACCTCGAGGGGGCCCCGTCGCCGCGCCTGCTCGACTACCGGCGCAACGCCCCGTTCACCGTCGACGCCGCGACGATCGAGGCCAACACCAACCCCGACTTCGACTGACCCCCACCCCGCGGGGCGCGGTCAGGTGGTCTCGAGGATCTCCTTGAGGTTCTCCAGGTCCTGGCGCATCTGCCGGCCGTACATCTTGGTGGCCATGGCGTCACCGATCTTGCCGAAGAACCCCCCGGTGTCCTCGGTCTCGATGAAGCTGGTCACCTTGGTGCCGTCGCCCTCGGGCTCGAGCTCGCTGCCACCCCGCCACGGGAAGGGCGCCTCGACGCTGCGGTAGATGTTCCGCTTGCCTTCGTCGAACTCGACGATCTCGTTGACGTAGTCCATCCGCTTGCCCAGGAACTTCACCTGCCCGCGAACTCGGGTGCCGACCTGCATCGGCCCGTCCGCCTCGGCCGACACAACCGCCCCGTTCCACACGGTGAGGTTGTCGATGTCGGCGATATAGGCCCAGACCTGCTCCGGGCTCCGGTCGATGTGGATGCTCGCGTCGCTGCGTCGCATGCGGTGCCCCTCTCCCGGTACGCGCCGGCCTCCCGCCGGCGCTCCTTCATCGACCGTACGGAAGGGCCGGCGCCGGCGGTATGGCGAGTTGTGGCTAGTGAGCCTCGGGCACCGGGTCGAGCAGGGCGGCGGACGGGACCGGCAACGGCTCCGGTTCGGGCGCGACGGCCCCCTCCTGTCTGCGGATCACCACGATGCCGCCGACGATCAGCGCCCCGCCGAGCAGCTGAATGACGCCCGGTAGCTCGGCCAGGACCAGCCACGCCACCAGGACGGCGAACAAGACCTCCGTCAGCGCCAGGAACGACGCCGAGCGGCTGCCCAGGCGGAGGATGGCGCCGATCCCGGTCAGGTACGACAAGACCGTGGTCATCAGCGCCAGCCACAACGCCGGCACCAGCCAGCTGACCGACTGGCCCGCGACCGCGGCGCTCGCCGTCGAGAAGGACATGGGGACCAGCCCCACGGCACCCACCACCGCGATGACCACAGCGCCCACGGTGGTGCCACCGGCGACCATCACCAGCGCGGGCAGGTCGTCGTGGCTGTGCTCGGAGATCACGAAGTAGGCGGCGAGCCCCAGTGCTGCCAGCAGCGCCCATGCGACCCCGCCGGGGTCGATGGCCGCGCCGTTGCCGACGTCGAGCACCAGCGCCAACCCGACCAGGGTCACCACCGCTCCCCCGACTGTGAGCGCCGGCGGCAGCGTGCGTGACCGCGCCGATGTCCACGCCAGCAGCAGGACCGGGGCGAGGTACTCGATCATCAGGGCCACGCCCACGTCCAGCGTCCGCACGGCGTTGAAGAACGCCAGCTGGCAGCCGGCCATCGCCACCAGCCCGTACAGCGCCGTCGTCCGCCAGGCGGCCCGGCTCGGCCACGCCCGGCCTCGCAGCATGACGGCGGCGGCGACGAGAAGGATCGCCGCTCCCCCGCCCAGACGGACGAGCACGACGGCCCCGGCCGTCCACCCCGCCTCCAGCAGCGCTTTCGCCATGGGACCGGAGGAGCCGAACGCGGCGGCCGAGGCCAGCGCCATCACGGTGCCGGTGCGCACGACGCGTGCGTGGTCGCTGGTCACGTCACCCCTTCGGTCATGAGTAAAACTGCGGTACGATCATGACAGTATCGCGGCGCGGGTGACAGGAGTCAACTTGCAGTTCACTCATGACACTGAAGTGGCCCTGCAACTCGCGGCGGCGCTGGTCAACACCGCACTGGACGGCCGCGAGCACCTGACGGACGAGGCTGCCCTGGACCGCTTCCTGCGTGAGCAGCAGATGAGCGGCGTCACCCGCATCGACGCCGACGACGTCACTGCGGTCCGCCGTCTGCGCGCGGAGCTGGACCGGGTGTGGGACGCCGCGGCCGAGGACGACATCGTCGACGTGGTCAATTCCCTGTTCGCCGACGCCGGCGCGATGCCTCGGCTGACCAGGCACGACGGCTGGGACTGGCACCTGCACCTGACCACCGACGACGCGCCGATCGTCGAGCGCCTCGGCACCGAGGCCGCGATGGGGCTCGCCGACCTGGTGCGCGCCAAGGACCTGGACCGGCTCAAGCGCTGCGACGCCCAGGACTGCGACGCCGTGCTGGTCGACCTGTCGCGCAACCGGTCGCGGCGGTACTGCGACACCGGCAACTGCGGCAACCGCCAGCACGTCGCCGCCTACCGCGCGCGCAAGGCCGCTGAGCGGGCGTGACGCTGATGCGCACCGGGGGTGCTGCACCCCGTCCGGTTTGCCCAGTTTGCGGTAGGTCCACCCGGCGGTAGGGTCGCTCGGTGGTCCGGACCTCTGGCCGGCGGGCCGCCCACCGCTCGGCGAGCCTGCGCGAGCGGGTGGCGCCCTGGCTCGCCATGCTCATCGCGCTGTCCATCGCCGTGTCGACCGCGGTGCGCCGGCACCTGCTCCCGCACCTGCGCGCCGCGGCCCGTCGCAGTGCCGTCGCAGGCATGGCCGCGGACCGCGCCGGCCTGCGAGCCCTCGACCGTGCCGGTGACTGGAGCTGGGCTGCCGCCGTGGCCATGGCCCACACCGCGGCGACCGCGTCCAGGGTGCTGTTGTGCCGCATCCTGCCGCAGCTCGCGCGGCGGTTCGGCAGGCCCCTGGCGCGCCTGGCGCTGTGGGCCGTGCTGCTCATCGGGCTCGTCGCCTACGCCACCGGGCCCACCCTGCAGCTCGCGTCGACGTTCGTCGGCGATGACGTCACTACCGCCGAGGCCCTGCCACCGCTGCAGCAGCGGTCGACCGTCGTCGCGGCAAACGGCGCCCAGCTCGCGGTGCTGCACCGCGGGTTCAACCGCCGAGTCGTCGCCATCGACCGGGTGCCCGACCACGTCATCCAGGCCGTCATCAGCGCCGAGGACCGCCGCTTCTACGACCACGACGGCTACGACGCCGAGGCCATCGGACGCGCTGCGCTGGCGAACCTGCAAGCCGGGGCGGTCACTCAGGGCGGGTCGACGATCACGCAACAGGTGGCGAAGGGGACGTTCACCGACGGTGACCGCACCTTCGCCCGCAAGTGGAACGAGCTCGTCCACGCTGTGGCGCTGGAGCGGCGACTGACCAAAGACGAGATCCTCGAGCGCTACCTGAACCAGGTCTACTTCGGGTCCGGGGCGTACGGCATCGCCGCCGCGGCCGAGGAGTTCTTCGGGGTGTCAGTTCGCCGGCTGACCGTCGACCAGGCGGCGCTGCTCGCCGGCGTGATCCGCTCGCCGTCGAGCATGAACCCCCGGGCACAGCCCGACGCGGCCGTCCGGCGGCGCAACGCCGTGCTGGCCGCGATGGCCGAGGAGGGTTATCTCACGCCCACCCAGGCCAGCAAGCACGCCGGCGCGAAGCTGCGGCTGTCCAAGCGGCGGTCGCCGGCGCAGCGGCCGCCGACCCAGCCGCACGTCGTCGAGGCCGTCAAGCGCGAGTTCCTTGCGCTGCCCGAGCTCGGTGCCACGCGCCGGCAGCGCACCCGCCTGCTGTACGCCGGCGGCGTGCAGATCACGACGTCGGTGCGCCCCCGCTGGCAGCGAGCGGCCGCCGAGGCGGTGCGCCGGTACACCGACGGCATCGTGCCGGACGGGGCGCTGGCGGCGGTCGATCCCCGCAACGGCCGGGTGCTCGCACTGCACAGCGGTGCCGGGGCCGACTCGGCGCAGTTCGACCTGGCCACCCAGGGACGCCGCCAGCCCGGCAGCGCATTCAAGCCGATCGTCGCCGCCGCTGCGCTGTCAGCAGGGTTGTCGCCCGATCAGCCGTTGCACGGCGACAGCCCGATCACGCTGGACCTCCCGGGCTCGTCCACGCCCTGGCGCGTGGGCAACTACGAGTCGGGCGATCACGGCAGCGTCACGCTTGCCGAGGCCATGGCGGCCAGCGTCAACACCGCGTTCGCCCAGGTGGCTGCGGCCGTGGGGACCGACGCGATCGCCCGAACCGCCGGGCGCATGGGCATCGACGTCCCACGAGCGCTCGGGCCCAAGGCGACCCGCGGGCCCGCGGTCGCGCTCGGGGGGGTGACAAACGGCGTCACACCGCTGGAGATGGCGTCCGCCTACGGTGTGTTCGCGACGGCCGGAGACCATCCCCCGCCGCATCTGATCACCGAGGTTCGCGCCGCCGACGGCACAGTGCTGTACGCCGGCCCCGAGACGCCGCGGCGCGCCCTTGCCGAGGGTGTCACGGCGCACGTCCGCGGCATGCTCCGCGACGTCGTCCGCGACGGCACGGGGACCGCGGCCCGGCTGCGATCCTGGGACGCAATCGGCAAGACGGGCACGACGCAGAACCACGCGGACGCCTGGTTCGTCGGGACCACCCCCACGGTCTCCACCGCGGTGTGGGTCGGTCACCCCGACGCGCAGCGCCCCGTGCCGGGACTGACCGGCGGCAGCTATCCGGCCCTCATCTGGCGGGCCTTCAACGAAGCGGTCCTCGACCCCGACGACGCCAAGGCCTTCCCCCGGCTACGTCGCGACCTGCCGGATTCGGGCGGACTCCGCCTACCGCCGGTTCGCAGCGGCTGATTGACCGTGGCCTGGACGGATGGCGGGCAGTACCCTGCCAACGCGGGAAGGACGAACGATGGCGGATCAGACGGGACGGCGGGGCGATCATCTGTGCTGGGCGTACACCGACCCAGCCGACCTCCATCAACGCGCCGTCGCCTTCCTGACCGAGGGGCTGTCCCGCGGTCACCGCATCGAGTATCTGGCGGCCGGCGCCTTCGCGGACCTGCTTGATCACGTTGCTGGGCTGACGGACCGCGACACGCTCCTGCTCGAAGGCCGCCTGGGGATCCGGTCGCTGGACGACCTGTACGGCGTGGACGAGGTGGTGGATCCCGCGGTGCCGCTGGCCGCGTACGCCGCCGCCACTGACGCCGCCGTCGAAGACGGCTACACGGGTTTGACCGTCGTGGCAGACGCAACGCCGCTGGTGCGTTCGGACGAGCAGCGGCGGGCATTCCGTCGCTACGAGCACCTCGTCGACCGGTACATGACGGACCACCCCTTCGCGGCGATGTGCGCATACGACGTCACCGCCCTGGGATGGGCGGCAGCCGCCGAGCTGGCATGCCTGCACCCCGATGCCAGCGACGGGTCGACGGGCTTTCGCTGGTATGCCGGCGTCGGCGGGTCGGTCCACCTCGACGGCGAGGTCGACATCGCGAACATGGAGCTGTTCGACGACACGGTCGCATTGACACTGCCCACCGCCGCGCGCAGCGTCACCGTGGACGGGTCACGGCTGGAGTTCCTCGACCACCGGGCCATGCTGTCGCTCGAGCGCCAGGCGCGGCGTCATGACATCAAGGTCACGCTGGTCTCCGACGCGCCGGTGGTCCACCGGCTCGCCGACCTGCTCGGCCTCCGGGCGGTGCGGCCCCAGTGGCAGTGACCCCGATCCAGGCCGGAGGGTTCGAGCACGGTCTGGGGTTCTTCGGGTCCGACGACGAGTTCGCGGCGACGTTCACCCCGTTCTGCCGCGACGCTCTCGAGCAAGACGCCCCCGTGGTGGTCCGGGTCGCCGACCGGTACGCCGAGCTGCTCCGCGACGACCTCGGGCCGGACGCAGGCGTCGTCTTCGCCGCTCAAGGCGACCAGTACCAGGACCCGCCCGGGGCGCTGCGCAACGCCATCGACCTCATCGAGCGGCACAGCCACCCGACGCGCCCCGTGTACCTGCTCGGCGAGCTGCCGCCGATGACGGGGCTCGGACGGGACGCGTGGGTGCGCTACGAGGCCGCGGCCAACCGCGTGCTGGACCAGCGGCGGGTCAAAGCGCTGTGCGCCACGGACACCCGGGGTCTGGACGCGTCGCTGAAGGACGACCTGTTGCGCAGCCACCACGTGATCGTCGACGCCGACGGCTCGCAACCCAACCCGGCGTTCACGACTCCGGAAGTCGCGGCAGCCGCGCGCACCCCGGTGCGAGACCCGTTGGAGCACACCTCGCCCGCGCTGCAGCTGCACAACCCGACGCCGGGCGCCGCCCGCCACGCTGTGGCCCGGCTCGCCGCCGCGTCGGGTGTTCGCCCAGCCCAGATCGATGACCTGCTGGTCGGTCTCAGCGAAGTCCTGGGCAATGCGATTCGCCATGGGACCGAGCCGGTGCAGGTGTCGGCCTGGTCGGTGGCCGGCAAGGTGGTGGTCGCGGTCCGAGACAGCGGCAGCGGACCCGCCGACCCGTTCGTCGGCCTGCTGCCGCAAGGCGAGCCCGGGGAGCGCGTGGGCGGGCTGGGGCTGTGGATCTCGCACCGGCTGTGCCCGCAGATCAGCCTTTCCGTGGACGCCTCGTCGTTCACGGTGCGGATGGCCGTCGAAGCCGCCGCCTAGACCCCCGATCCGCCGGCCCGCATCACCTGTCCTACGCGGACGGCCGCGGGTCGCCAGTCGGCTCCCAGCAGGCTGTGATGGGCTCGCAGGCCTGACAGAACCGTGGCGGCGACGTCAGCGACGACCGAGGGTTGCCGCTCGACCCACGCGCGGCGCACGTCGCCTTCCAGCCATTGATACCGGACGCCGCTGCGGGCGGTGGTCCGCCCAACGCGGCGATCGGTCGCCAGTCGCGCCCACACGGCGGGAAGGTTGGCGCCCGCGGCGGCCGCCAGGGCCATCGAGCCGTAGAAGCGCCCGTTGAAGTCGATCAGGCGGGGCCCGCCGCCGGCCGGGACGACGAACTGCAGCTCCGCCAAGCCGAACCACCCCAGCGCAGCGAGCAGGTCGCGGCATCGGGCAGCAACGTCGGGGTCAACGGCAATGGTCTGTGCGCGGCAGCTGGCCCCCGCGTAGGGCGGCCATATCCGCGAGGCGACCTGCATGCTGTCAGCGACCACGTCCCCCTGCCGGTCGGTCACCACGGCGTAGGCGAGCAGGTGCCCGTCGAGGTACTCCTGCAGGAAGGGATCGGCGCCGAGATCGGCCAGCTGCTGCAGGCGACGGCGTGCAGCGTCAGGCCCGAACACCACGTTGGTGTCTATCCGCGGCGGCGCTCCGGGCCGGTCGACGGCGGCATGCCGGCGGGCCTTGACGACCACCGGCTGCTCAACAGCAACGTCCGCCGGCCCCACGGTGCGGGGAAGCAGGATCCCGACGTCGCGGGCGAATTCCTCGAGGGTGGACTTGTCCAGCGCTCGCTGCACAACATCGTGCTCGGCGTACGGCACCGCAGCCGACAGCCGATCCCGATGCAAGGACAGCGCCATGACTTCCGCCTCGCCGGCGCCGAACACCACCTCATAGCCGCCCTCGACGACCGCGGCCGCGATGCCGGCGACGAACCGGTCGGCGTCACGGTGCGCCGCCGGGACGTCGTGGCGGGCGGCGCACCACCGCGACGCCGCGGCCAGCCCCCCGGCGCCGGGCGCTGCGACCCCGACGTGCCACCCGTCGCGCCCCAACGCGCGGACCGCCGCGACCGCACCCCTGCTCGCACCCTGCTCCGCGATCAGGGCGCGCATTTAGTCGACGCGATCACGCACCTCGCTGCTGCCCGTCGCGTGGGTCGCACAGTGGGCGCAGCAGAAGAACTGCCCCTGCACCTCGACGCCGTGACCGATGACCTTGCACTGGCAGTGCTCGCAGATCGGTGCCATCCGGTGGATCGCACACTCGAAGCTGTCGAAGGTGTGCCGCTCACCCGCGGCGATCACCTCGAAGGACTTGTCGTAGTCGTTGCCGCAGACCTCGCATTGCGCCATGGGACGCCTCCTTCGCTCGTGACGTCGGCCTTCCCAGACACGCGCGTGTTCACGCGCGCACGGTCAACGGTCGTGCCGGAGGCGTTCCACGCCGGGCGTCCACCGAGCGACCGACCCGTCCACTGGGATGCCCGCGCGCAGGTCCGGGTCAGGCGCCGGCGGCCCCGCGGCCACCCGCAGCGGCACCACGCCGGCCCAGACGTCCAACTCGAGGTCGTCCTCGTCGTCGCCGGGTGGACCCGAGCGCACCTTCGCTGAGGCCTCGGTCAGGTCCAGCTCCAGCACCCCGGTCGCCCGCAGCTCCTGGACGTTCGGCATCCGGGCTTCGTCCCACCGTCCCGGAACGCAGTGCTCGGTGACCACCCGCAGGCCGGCCAGCTTCTCGTCGTCGGACTCCAGTGCCCGCGCGTGGCCGAGCACGACAACCGAACGGTAGTTGGCCGAGTGATGGAACAGCGAGCGGGCCAGCACCAAACCGTCGACGTGCGTCACCGTCACGCACACCGGCAGCGTCGCGGCGGTCTTCAACGCCCGACTCGCGGCCGACCCGTGGACGACCAGCCGATCACCGTCGCGTCCGTACAGCGTCGGTATCACGTACGGCTGCCCGTCGACGACGTAGCCGAGGTGGCACACGAAGCCCTCGTCGAGGATCGCGTTGACGGTGGCGCGGTCGTAGTGCCCACGCTCGGGAAGCCGGCGAACCCGAGTGCGGTCGGACGGGGGTGGGACGGCCATGGCGCAAGGGTTGCACATCGCTAGTCTCCGGCATCAGTGCGCGGGACAGTGGTCATGGTCGCGGTCGGCGGTGCTGTGGGTGCGGTGGCCCGCACGGCGCAGAGCGCCGCGTTCCCGACCGCGCCCGGGCGCTGCCGTGGAGCACCTTGGCCGAGAACGTCACCGGGGCCTTCCTTCTCGGCGCCCTCCTCGCGTTCATCGTGGAGCGGCGCACCGCCCGCTGGTGGGAACGCCCGCTGCTGGGAACCGGGGCGCTGGGTGCCTACACCACCTACGCCACGGTCGGACTCGAGCTGCAGCTGCTGGTCGCCGCCGGGGCGGTGGCGACCGCTGCGGCCTATCTGGTCGCCACCGCCGTGTTGGGGCTGCTGGCAGGCGGGTTGGGTGTGGCCGCGGGGTCGCGGGCGGCGCGGGGGCATCGGTGATCTGGGTCGCGGTGGCGATCGCCGGTGCGGCGGGAGCGGTCTGCCGGTTTCTGGTCGACCACGCGGTCACCGCCCGGCGCCGCGGTCGATTCCCGTGGGGCACGCTCGTGGTGAACCTCAGCGGGGCGGTGGTCATCGGCGTCGTGGCAGGAGCCGTTGCCCACGCCGGCGTCCATCCCGACGTGCGCCTGGTCGCCGGCGCCGGATTCTGCGGGGCGTACACGACGTTCTCCACGTTGATCTACGAGACGTGGCGGCTGATCGAGGACCGTGCCTACGCGTCCGCGGTTGCGAACCTCGGATCGCTGGTCCTGAGCGCACCTGCGGCGGCAGCGGGCGGCCGCCGCCGCCTGGTGAGGCGGCGACCACCCGCGACCACCAGCGGGTGGAGGCGCTCTTCGCGCAGTACGAAGCTGCCGGCGACAACCACGAGCGGACGCGCATCGTGCACGAGGTCGTGCATGAGCTCGCGGTTCACGGCGAGATCGAAGAGCTGCTGTTCTACCCACGCGTCCGGATGGCGCTTGCCGACGGCGACGAGCTGGCGGACGAGGCGGTGCACGAGCACCTCGAGATCAAGCGGACCCTCAACGAGCTGGACCGCATGACCGCCGACCAGGACGGGTTCGACCAGCGGATGGGCGAGCTCGTGGCCGAGGTCCGTCACCACGTCGAGGAAGAGGAAGGCCAGATGTTCCCCAAGATCCGCGAGCGGCTGTCGGCCGAAGAGCTCGCCGACCTCGGGGAGAGCCTGGAGGGGGCCCGCGCGCTGGTTCCCACGCGGCCGCATCCTGCGGCACCGACCAACCCCCTGGCGAAGCTGGCCGCGTCGCCGCCGGTCGCCCTTGTCGACCGGGTGCGCGACGCCCTTCGGTCGTTTACCGACCGGCGCGGCTGACCGCCCGTCACCTCGGGACTAGTCACTCGTTAGGAGTCGGTGACGCGCCGGTGCACGCCGCCACCGACGCCAGCTGCCGCCGACTCTCTTCGAGGTGCTCATGTCCCGCCTGTTGTTCCGCGTCGTCCTGACGCTCGCCGTCGTCGCCGCGCTCGCGCCTGCCGCCGCAGGTGCCCAGACCGCCACCGAAGGCACCGGTGAGAACGTCACCCCGGTGGCCAACCTGGAGTACGCCGACCGGTTCGGCACCGGCAAGAACCAGGGCACCGACCTGGAGTTCACGACGCTGAGCGTGCCCAGCGACAGCGAGACGGCAGGGATCGCGCAGGCCGGCAAGGGCAAGGGCGCCGGCAAGGGCAAGGGCAAGGCGGGTGGGAGCACCCCGCCGGCGCC
>DATLGM010000276.1:0-3729 GCA_035540515.1 Egibacteraceae bacterium
GACCAACGCGGCGCCCAGCCGCCACACGACCAGCCCGTCCGCTGCGGCCGTACCGACGATCACCGGCGCGACGGCAGCCGGGAGGGTGCGCGGACGTGCCGCTTCGACCCATACCGCTGCTCGTCGCACTGAAGCCTTGCCGTCCACCGTCGAGCCCCGACCGGGGCGGCGTTACGGTAGCAGCCGATGCCCGACGCGACGCCGCTGATCGCCGTGCGGATGGCGCCGCTGGCGTCCACCGTCGAGGTGCTGCACCGCCTGTGGGACGACGGGGCCGCAGTGCTGCCGCTGCCCGACGAGGGTGCGGCCGCGTCCCGCCTGATGGCCGCGGCCCGTCCCACGGGAGTCTGGACGGAGACCGGGGTGGTCGCGCGCACCGACGGGGTCGGCGTCGCGGACGGAACGGCGCTGGTGGTCGCCACCTCGGGGTCGACGGGCGCGCCGCGCAGCGTCGTGCTGTCCCGGTCGGCGGTCGAGGCCTCGGCGCGCGCGTCCCTGCGCCGCATCGAGGTCGCCGACAGCGACCGCTGGCTGTGCTGCCTGCCGTTGCACCACATCGCCGGCCTGCAGGTCGTGGTCCGGTCACGCCTGATGGGCGCCGCGCCGGTCGTGCTGCCCCGGTTCGACCCTGTGGAGATCGCGGCCCGGCGTGACGCGTCACTCATCGCCCTCGTGCCCACGATGCTCCGCCGTCTCCTTGCTGCCAGGGTCGACCTGTCGCACCTGCGCACCGTGCTGCTCGGCGGGGCGCCGGCGCCGCGGTGGCTGCTGGCCGAAGCCCGCGCAGCCGGACTCACCGTCGTGCAGACCTACGGCATGACCGAGACCAGCGGTGGCTGCGTGTACGACGGTGTGCCGCTGGGCGGCGTCGAGGTGCGCCTCGACGACGCCGGCCGCATCCACGTCCGCGGGCCGGTGCTGTTCGACGGCTACCGCTTCGGCGATCGGCGCGACGTGCTGGCGGGCGGTTGGTTGCGCACCGCCGACCTCGGACGCCTCACGGGCGGCCGGTTGGTCGTCGAGGGGCGGGCCGACGACGTGATCATCACCGGTGGCGAGAACGTCGCCGCCGACGCGGTGGCCGACCTGCTCGAACGGCACCCGGCCGTCGCCGAGGCGGCAGTGGTCGGCAGGCCCGACCCCGAGTGGGGCGAGGTCGTCATCGCGGTCGTCGTCCCCCACGGCACGACGCCCCCGTCCCTGCCGGAGCTGCGCGACTTCGTCGGCGCCGCCATGGGACGCCACGCAGCGCCGCGGGACCTCGTCGTGGTGACGGCGCTGCCACGGCTGGCCAACGGCAAGCTCGACCGGCTGGCGACCAAGGCCCTTGCGGCTGGCTAGTCGCAGCGGTTGCGCCGCTGCTGCGTTCGGTTGTGGTGAACTTCAGTCATGGCGAAGTTCGTGAACCGGGAACGGGAGCTGCGGGCGCTGGAGCGGGCGGCCGGGGACCGGCCTGGAATGGTGGTGGTCTCCGGCCGACGGCGCGTGGGGAAGACGGCGCTGCTGGACCGGTTCGCCGCCGACCGGCCCTCGGTCTTCCTCCCCGGCACCCGCGCGCCGGTCGGTGAGGCGCTGCGTCGCTTCGAGGAGCGGCTCCGCGCCGCACTGCCCCCCGAGCCCGGCGACCTGCTGGACTTGGGGCATCTGCAGTCATGGGACGCGACCCTGGGCTACCTGCTGGCGCGCACACGCCGGCAGCCGCTGCTGGTGGTCTTCGACGAGTTCCCCTACCTGTGCGAATCCGATCCGTCCCTGCCGTCGACGCTGCAGGCGCGGTGGGACCACCGCGGCGAGTCTCAGCTGTCACTGGTGCTCGCCGGTTCCCACGTCGGGCTGATGGAGGAGCTCGTCGCCGCAGACGCACCCCTGTTCGGCCGCGCCGACGCACACCTGCGCCTGGCACCGTTCGACTGGCGGGAAGCGGGCCTGCTGACGGGAGGCGACGACGCGGATTCCTGGATGGAGGCCTATGTCACGGTCGGCGGCATGCCGCGGTACCTGCAGCTGTGGGATCCGCGCCACGACGCCATCGCCAACCTCACCGAGCTGCTGGACGGGCCCGGCGCTCCGCTGGGCGACGAGGGCACCGTCGTCCTGCAGGAGCTCTCCCCCGGCTCGGCGCCCGCGCGGGTCCTGGAGCTCGTCGCCCTGGGCGCGCAGACGTTCACCGCGGTCCGCGAGCGTGCGGCGCTGGCGCCGGCGACCGCCAGCGAGGCGCTGGCGTCACTGGAGGCGCTGGGGTTCGTCGACCGGCTGACCCCCGTCGGCGAGGATCCACGCCGCACCAAGCGGGTGCGCTACCAGGTGCGTGACCCCCTGCTGCGGCTGTGGCTGTCGGTCGTGGTGCCCCATCGCGAGGCGTTCGAGCTGGGCCGGGGCAACGGGGTGCTGGCAGCGAACCGTGAGCTCGTCGCCGCCAGCCAGCAGCAGACCTTCGCTGCCGTGGTCCGCGACTGGCTGGGCGCGAAGGAGAACACCTCATGCGGCCCGTGGTGGTCCAGCGGCGACGACGAGACGGTGCCGGCGCTGGCGCTGCGCGGGTCGACCGCGGCCGCGGCGGCCGCCGCCCGCTGGTCGACCGGCGTGGACGCGCCAGCCGAGGTCGCACAGGTCGTGGCGACGTTGCGACGGTCGCCGTACGCCGAGCCGGGCGAGATCCTTGCCGTCGCCCGTGAGGGCAACGGGGTCGTGCGCCCGTCCGACCTGTACCTGCACGCCGGCTGACCAGGTCACCTAGTCCTTTTGGGTCATCTTGTCGAATGGCCCGTATCCGGACGTCGCGCCTCGCGTTGATCCCGCTGAGCAACCCGTACTGGGCGGGCGAAGCGGTGGAAGAGAGGTCGGCGTCGCCGTGTGGGCGTGGTGCAGTGACCGGTGCGAACGGTGGTTCTACCTCGACGCGGAGGCGAGCCCGCAGTATCCCGTGTGCGCGGCACTGCCCACGGCGTTCAGCGTCGAGCAGCCCCGCGCGGTCACCCAGGCCCGCGACCTCCGGCGCTGACCTTCGATACCCACCGGCGGCGGCAGCTCGATTCCCCACCCGGCCGGGCAACCATTTCTAGTTATCTACTAGTCTTAATGGGAAATGCTCCTTGTCGAGTTGGCCCTGGGCTTCGCCGTCGGCTGTGTCATCTCCGTGGTGACCAGTCCCATCGGCGTATCGGGAGCAATGTTCCTGCTCCCCGTGCAACTCAGCGTCCTGGGCGTCCCCAGCCCAGCGGTCACGCCCACCAACCTGCTGTTCAACGTCGTCGCCGTTCCTGGGGCGCTCGAGCGCTACCGGCGGCTCGGAACCGCGCCTTCACCGCTGACCCGTCGCCTGCTGCTCGGAACGGTGCCCGGTGTGGTGGTTGGCGCCATCGTTCGCGTGCTCGTCCTACCGGGTGACACCGCGTTCCGTCTCGTCGTCGCCGCCGTCCTCGCTCCCCTCGGCGCGTGGCTGATCACCAACCGCGGTGTGAGCAACCGGCGATTGTCCCCGCCGGCCGTGACGGCGATGGCCGCCGGCGCCGGCTTGATCGGGGGCGTCTACGGCCTCGGCGGGGGATCGTTGCTCGCGCCGGTGTTGGTAGGCAGCGGCTATTTGGTCAGTGACGTTGCCGCAGCCACCCTGCGGGCCACATGGGTTACGTCGCTCGCAGGCGCCGCGGTCTACGCCGCGATCGAGGCGACAACTGGCGCCGCCGCAGGCCCTGTCTGGCATTTGGGTCTGGCATTCGGGCTCGGGGG
>DATLGM010000277.1:0-7581 GCA_035540515.1 Egibacteraceae bacterium
TCCAAGCGCCACGCCGAGAAGCAGGTGCTCGACGAGGTGACGCTCGGGGTCGACCAGCGCGACCGGGTTGGCGTGATCGGCCGTAACGGCAGCGGGAAGTCGACGCTGCTGCGGATCGTCGCCGGCGTCTTGGAGGCTGACGGGGGCCGGGTCGTGACGAGCGACGGCCTGCGCGTGCGGTACGTGCCGCAAGAGCCCGAGCCCGATCCTCGTCACACCGCACTCGAAGCGGCGCTGAGCGCGCCGGCGGACTTCGACCCGTTGATGGATCGCGCCGCGGTGCAGCGCGAGCAGCGCGCCCGCTCCGTGCTCGACCGCATGGGCATCGACGACGTCGCCCGGCGCGTGGCCGAGATGTCCGGGGGGCAGCGCAAACGGGTGGCGCTCGCCGGCGCCCTGACCGACGACACCGACCTGCTCATCCTCGACGAGCCGACCAACCATCTCGACGTCGACGTCGTCGAGTGGCTCGAAGGCGAGCTGCGTAGCCGCTCGGGGGCGCTGCTGCTGGTCACCCACGACCGGTACCTGCTCGACCGCCTCGCCACGCGCATCGTCGAGGTGGAGGGTGGACGGTTGCACACCGGCCATGGTTCGTACGCGGCCTACCTGCAGGCGCGCGCGCAGCGACTCCAGCTGGAGGCCGCCGCCGAGCAGCGCCGCGCCAACCGGGCCAGGGTCGAGCTGGAATGGCTGCGGCGCGGACCCAAGGCCCGCACTTCGAAGGCGAAGTACCGCGTCGAACGAGCGCACGAGCTGCTCGACGCCGCACCGGCGCAACCCGCGGCAGAGCTGAGCATCGAGCTGCCATCGCGCCGGCTGGGGTCAAAGATCGTCAACCTGCACAACGCCGGCAAGCGCTACGGCGACCATGTGGTGCTGCGCGGCATCGACCACAAGCTCAAACCCGGCGACCGCATCGGCGTCGTCGGCCCCAACGGCAGCGGCAAGACGACGCTGCTGCGCCTCGTCGCCGGCGAGCTGGAACCGGACGAGGGCAAGGTCGTCATCGGCGAGACGGTGCACATCGGCCGCTACGGGCAGCAGCCGCGCGCGCTCCCTCCGCGCCAGCGCGTCCTCGATGCGGTCAAGGACGTGGTGCTGGAAACCCGCACGCTGGAGGGTCGCACGATGGGGGCCGGCGCTTTGCTCGAGCAGTTCCTGTTCGCGCCACAGGCACAGCGGGCCTTCGTCGAGGAGTTGTCCGGAGGCGAGCGCCGGCGACTGGAGCTGCTCCTGGTGCTGGCCGAGGCGCCGAATGTGCTGCTGCTGGACGAGCCGACCAACGACCTGGACCTGGACACCCTCGCCGTGCTGGAGGAGTACCTGGATGCCTGGCCGGGTGTGCTGGTGGTGGCGAGTCACGACCGGTACTTCCTGGACCGGGTGTGCACCGATCTGTTCAGCGTCCAGCCCGACGGGACCATCCGCCATCACCCCGGGGGCTGGAGCGACTGGCGCGAGCACCAACGCCAGCAGCGGCAGCGACCCACGCCGGCGCCCGACACGCCTCGCGATCAGCGGCCGGCGACGAGGGTCCGCAAGCTGACCTACGGCGAGCGCCGGGAGCTGACCACCATCGAGCGTCGGCTGCCGCAGCTGCACCAGCGGTCCCAGGAGCTCACCCGCGCCCTGCAGGCGGCGGGTGACGACTACCGCGCCGCCGAGGAGACCGGCGACGAGCTGGCCAAGGTGCTTCAGGAGATCGACGCCGCCGAGACCAGGTGGCTGGAGCTGTCCGAGATCGGAGAGACCGCGTGACCGAGCAACCCCTGACCCAGCCGCTGGTGTGGGTCGATCTTGAGATGACCGGGCTGGATCCGGACAACGACCTCATCGTCGAGATCGCTGTCATCGTCACCGACGGGGCGCTCGAGCACCTCGTCGAGGGACCGGATCTGGTGCTCGCGGCGCCCGGCGACGTGCTCGAGGCCATGGACCCGGTCGTCGTCGAGATGCACCGAAGCTCAGGGTTGACCGAGGCGATCGGCAGCGCAGAGCTGACCGTGGCCGACGCTGAGCAGCAGGTCCTGACGTTCCTCGCCGAGCACGTCAAACCCCGTACCGCGCCGCTGGCCGGCAACAGCGTCCACGCCGACCGGGCCTTCCTGCGCCGTTACATGCCCGACCTCGAGAACTACGTCCACTACCGCAACGTTGACGTGTCGACCATCAAGGAGCTGGCGCGCCGCTGGTATCCCCAGGCCCTGGAGAAGGCGCCTCGCAAGACCGGCGGCCACCGCGCGCTGGCGGACATCCGCGAGTCGATCGACGAGCTGCGCTACTGGCGCACCGCCGTATTCAAGGTTCCCCCCGGGAACGCCCCGACGGAAGCGGGCGTCTGACCGGGCATGACGCGACGCGCCCTGATCACCGCAGCCCTGCTGACGGCCGGTCTCGCGTACATGGCTTGGGGGCGTCCAGTCGACGCCCTGCACCTGCCCACGACCGGAGAACCCGAGGGGGTGGGCCAGACCGCGCTGTACGAGGGTCGCGTGCTTGGTGACGTGAGAACCGGTTGTCTGACTCTTGAGTCCGGGGCGCTCGTCATCTGGCCCCGCGGCTTCTACGCCATGGAGCGGCCCGCCCGCGTGGTGCGGCCGAACGGCGCGGTCGCTGTGCGCATTGGGGAGCCCGTTGCCCTGGGCGGGGGGTACGGCGCTCCGGCGAAACTGGAGTGCGGTACCACCGAACGCTGGCTCGTCAGCGAGGTCGAAGACTCGCTGCCGTGACCAACGGTGAGCGTTAGACGTAGCCGCGGAGGTGGGCGGCGTTGGCGACGCGCTGCACGCCGAGGGCGAACGCCGCCTGCCGCAGGTCGACCTCGCGGGACTCCGCGTAGTCGCGCACCTGCTGGTACGCCTGCGTCATGACCTTCGTCAGCTCGTCGTTGACGCGTTCCTCCTCCCAGCGGAACTGCTGAATGTTCTGCGTCCACTCGAAGTACGACACGGTGACGCCGCCGGCGTTGGCCAGGATGTCCGGGACGATCGTGACGCCGCGGTCGCGCAGGATCTCGTCGGCGACCGGCGTCACCGGGTGGTTGGCGCCCTCCACGATCAGCTTGGCCTGGATCTGGTCGGCGTTGCTCTTGGTGATGACCTCACCGAGCGCCGCCGGGATCAGCACGTCGACGTCCATCGTCAAGATGTCGTCACCGTCCATCGGCTCGGCGTCGGGGAAGTCCACGATCGAGCCCGTCTCCCGGCTGTGGCCGAGCAGCGCCTCGATGTCCAGGCCCTTCTGGTTGTAGATCGCGCCCTGGACGTCGGACACCGCGACGACCCGGTAGCCCTCCTCGGCCGCCAGCCGCGCCGCCCACGAGCCGACGTTGCCGAAGCCCTGGATCGCCACGGTCAGGTCGTACGGGGTGGTGCCGGCGTCCCGCACCGCCTCGTTGAGCACGATGACACAGCCTCGCCCGGTCGCGGCGTCACGGCCCAGCGACCCGCCCAGCTCCACCGGCTTGCCGGTGACGATGCCGGCGGTGTGCCCCTTGCGCTGGCCGTACTCGTCCATCATCCACGCCATCGTCTGGGCGTTGGTGTTCATGTCCGGGGCCATGATGTCGCGCTGCACGCCCACGATGTACGACACCTGCGACATGAATCGCCGGGTCATGCGCTCCTTCTCCGAGCTGCTCAATTCCGTGGGGTCGACCTGGATGCCGCCCTTGGCACCGCCGAACGGCAGGTCCACGACCGCGGTCTTCCACGTCATCAGCGACGCCAGCGCCCGCACCTCGTCGAGGTCCGCAGCGGGGTGGTAGCGGACTCCGCCCTTGTACGGGCCGCGCGCCCCGTTGTGCTGGACCCGGTAGCCGTACAGCGTGGTCACGCTGCCGTCGTCGCGGCGCAGCGGGATCTGGACCTGGATCTCCCGGTAGGTCCCCGACAGCACCTGGCAGGTCTGCTGGTCTAGCTCGACGTCGCGGGCCGCGCGATGGAAGAAGTAGTTGACGGACTCGAACGCCGACATGTCCTCGCGCAGCTCGCTCACAGCCTGACTCCCCTCGTCGCGACGTCGCGGTCTCAACCGGTTGTCGTTCTCATTTCGCCCTCGGTCGAAACGACACCCGACGGCTGTTCGGGCGGACTTCCCCAAAAACGGCGGTTTTCGGCCCCGCTGCTAGGCTTCGGGTGTTGGCGTGGTCCCGTGCCGCACGGCCGCGAACACCTTGCGCGGCGGCACTCGTTGGGGAGCTCATCCATGGCGATTGATCGGCCGGTGACGGCACCGCAGCGTGAAGACGCCGAGCGGCGGGACACTGCCGTTGGGCGCTCCCGGCGCGTCGCGTTCGCGGTGGACTTCTACCGCTCTGCGGTCGGCAAGAAGTACGTGATGGCCATCACCGGGATCATCCTGATGGCGTATGTGTTCGCGCACATGGTCGGCAACCTCAAGATCTACCTGGGCGCCGAGGAGATGAACCACTACGGGGAGTTCCTGCGGCAGCTCGCGTACCCGATCTTCCCGCACTCCGGCGCGCTGTGGATCATGCGGCTGGGCCTGCTCGCCGCCGTGATCCTGCACATCCACGCCGCGGTGGCGCTGACTCGGATGAACCGCCGGTCGCGCCCGACGAAGTACGCGTCCAAGCGGGACTACATCGCCGCGGACTTCGCCGCACGCACGATGCGCTGGACCGGGTGGATCGTGTTCTTCTTCATCCTGTTCCACCTGGCGGACCTGACCATCGGCACGGCCAACCCGGACTTCCAGCACGGCATGCCGTACGAGAACACCGTCGCCAGCTTCCAGCGCCCGCTCGTGGCGATCTTCTACATCGTCGCCAACATCGCGCTCGGGGTGCACCTGTATCACGGCGCCTGGAGCATGTTCCAGAGCCTGGGGTGGAACCGCCGGCGCTTCAACGCGTGGCGGCGCTACTTCGCCACCGCCTTCGCCGCGATCATCGTCGTCGGCAACGTGTCGTTCCCGATCGCGGTCATGACGGGCATCGTCAGCTAGGAGCCTGCCAAGTGCTACTCGACTCGAAGATCCCCAGCGGCCCGATCGAGGAGCGGTGGGACAACCACCGGTTCTCCATGAAGCTGGTGAACCCGAACAACAAGCGCAAGTTCGAGATCATCATCATCGGGACCGGGCTGGCGGGGGCGTCGGCGGCCGCGACCCTGGGCGAGCTGGGCTACAACGTGAAGGTCTTCACCTTCCACGACTCGCCCCGTCGCGCCCACAGCATCGCCGCGCAGGGCGGGATCAACGCGGCGAAGAACTACCGCGGCGACGGCGACAGCGTCCACCGGTTGTTCTACGACACCGTCAAGGGCGGGGACTACCGCAGCCGCGAGGCCAACGTCTACCGGCTGGCCCAGGAAAGCGTGAACATCATCGACCAGTGCGTCGCGCAGGGCGTGCCGTTCGCCCGCGAATACGGCGGCTTGCTGGACAACCGCTCCTTCGGTGGAGCGCAGGTGTCGCGCACGTTCTACGCCCGGGGCCAGACGGGCCAGCAGCTGCTGTTGGGCGCCTACCAGCAGATGATGCGCCAGGTCGAGGCCGGCTCCGTGAAGCTGTACCGGCGCACCGAGATGCTGGAGGTCGTCATCGTCGACGGCCGCGCGGTCGGCGTCGTGGTCCGTGACCTGATCACCGGCGAGATCAGCCGCCACTCGGCGCACGCTGTGGTGCTGGCGACCGGCGGGTACAGCAACGCCTTCTACCTGTCGACCAACGCCAAGGCGAGCAACGCCACAGCGATCTGGCGTGCGCACCGCAAGGGGGCGCTGTTCGGCAACCCGTGCTTCACCCAGATCCACCCCACGTGCATCCCGCCCAGCGACGAGCACCAGTCGAAGCTGACGCTGATGAGCGAGTCGCTGCGCAACGACGGCCGGATCTGGGTGCCCAAGGAGCCGGGCGACTCCCGGTCGCCGGACCAGATCCCCGAGGAGGAGCGCGACTACTTCCTGGAGCGCAAGTACCCGGCCTTCGGGAACCTGGTGCCCCGCGACGTCGCCTCGCGCAACGCCAAGACGATGGTGGACCAGAACAAGGGCGTCGGCCCGCGCGAGAACGGCGTGTACCTGGACTTCGCCGCCGCGATCGGCCGGCTCGGCGAGAGCACCATCCGGGAGCGCTACGGCAACCTGTTCGACATGTACGAGCGGATCACCGGCGAGGATCCGTACCGCGTCCCGATGCGCATCTACCCGGCGCCGCACTACACGATGGGCGGGCTGTGGGTCGACTACAACCTGATGACCACCATCCCCGGGTTGTATGCCATCGGCGAGGCGAACTTCTCCGACCACGGTGCGAACCGGCTGGGTGCGAGCGCCCTCATGCAGGGCCTGGCCGACGGGTACTTCGTCCTGCCGTACACGATCGGTGACTACCTGGCCCCGCTGCTGGGCACCCAGCCCGTCCCCATCGACCACCCCGAGTTCGCCGCCGCCGAGACGCAGGTCACCGACCAGGTCAAGCACCTGCTGGGCGTCGGTGGGACTCGCACGGTGGACTGGTACCACCGCGAGCTCGGCAGGATCCTGTGGGACTACTGCGGCATGGCACGCAACCGCACCGGCCTGGAGAAGGCGCTGTCGGAGATCCCCGCATTGCGTGAGGAGTTCCACAGCAACGTCCGCGTCCTCGGCGAGAACGAGACCTACAACCAGTCGCTGGAGAAGGCCGGACGGGTATCGGACTTCTTCGAGCTGGCCGAGCTGATGTGCCACGACGCGCTGCACCGCGAGGAGTCGTGCGGCGGGCACTTCCGCGAGGAGCACCAGACCGAAGACGGCGAGGCCCTGCGCGACGACGAGGACTACGCCTACGTCGCCGCGTGGGAGTTCCAGGGCGTCGGCAACCGTCCGCGGCTGCACCGTGAGGACCTCGAGTTCGAGTACGTCAAGCTGTCCCAGCGCAGCTACAAGTAGACCGACAAGGACATCCCGCGATGGATCTGACCCTGCACGTCTGGCGACAGGCGGGCCCGGACGCCGAAGGCTCGTTCGAGACGTACAAGGCGACCGGCGTCACCGGCGACATGTCGTTTCTGGAGATGCTCGACGTCGTCAACGAGCAGCTCATCGAGGAAGGCCGCGAGCCGATCACCTTCGACCACGACTGCCGCGAGGGCATCTGCGGGTCCTGCGGCTTCATGATCGACGGGCAGGCGCACGGGCCGCAGCGGGGGACAGCCACCTGCCAGCTGCACATGCGCCAGTACCGCGACGGCGACGAGATCTGGATTGAGCCGTTCCGCGCGGCCGGCTTCCCGATCGTCAAGGACCTGGCCGTCAACCGCGGAGCCTTCGACGAGATCATCCGCGCCGGCGGCTACGTCTCGCAGGCCACCGGCAGCGCCCCGGACGCCAACCTCATCCCGATCCCCAAGCCGGACGTCGATCTCGCCATGGACGCCGCCTCGTGCATCGCCTGCGGCGCGTGCGTCGCGGCCTGCCCCAACGGCGCCGCCCAGCTGTTCACCTCGGCCAAGCTCGCCCACCTCAACCTGCTGCCGCAGGGCCAGCCGGAGCGCTACACCCGTGCCGAGCGCATGGTCGAGACCATGGAGGACTACTTCGGGTCCTGCACCAACATGGGCGAGTGCGAGGC
>DATLGM010000278.1:0-4320 GCA_035540515.1 Egibacteraceae bacterium
CGTGAGCACCGCGGAGCCCCCTGTTGCCGGCAGGACAGGCGCACCACCCCCGGTGTCGCCAACGGCCACGTCTGGATCGTCATCGCCGGATCCGCCGCCCGGGTCACCACCTCCGCCGTTGCCGCCGTTCCCCCCGCCGCCGTCCCCGCCGCCTTCACGGCCTTCGGGCTCATCGGGGGTGGTGAACCAGTCGCACCCCGGGGGCTGAGGGTTGTCCTCGCGGTCGAAGGTGGCGCAGGTGGCCAGACCAGCGCTTTTCACCGGATTGCCCACGGTCCACACCGATCCGCCGCTCTCACAGTCGGGCAGACCGCCGGGGAGCACCGTGTTCGACGTCATGGTGCCCGCGGACGAGGTGTTGCCCTGCCAGCAGTTGCCGTTGCCCTGGTCGTCCCACCACATGTCCACACCGTTGGGCTGCGTCAACCCACCCGGCGCGAGCCCGAACCGGTTACGCCGGTAGTGGTTGTGGTGAGACGTGTCGTACTGGTTCTCCGGGCCTGGGTCGCCTCGGAACATTCCCGGTACCCAGAACTGCATGATGCCGTTGCGCCAGTTGTCCCAGATCTGGTTGTTGGTCACCAGGTTGTGGTTGCCACCCGCGATCAGGATGCCGGTACCGACGGGAATCGGAAAGGCGGGGCACACGGTGCCCTTCTCGTAGCCGCGCTCGGCCGGCGGTTTGTCACACACACCGGAGTAGAGGAACTCCTCGTAGAAGTTCTCGTTGTTGGCCCAGATCCGGTTGTTGGTGAACCAGTTGTGGTCCACCGGCATGCCGGGATGGTCGGGTACGAAGCTGTCCACCACGACGCCGGCTTGGTTGTGGTGGAAGTCGTTGTCGTGGATCTTGATCCCGTTGCCGCCGGACGCGGAGTGTCCCAGCGCGTTGTGGTGGGCCTCGCACCGTGTGATCTCGACCACCGGTCGTGGGAGCGGGCCGGTGAAGTCCTCGTCGGCATAGATGTCGGCGGGGGAGCCGGGGTAGATACCGCCGTCGCCGTGGTGATGAGCGAGACAGTCCTGCATCAGTCCGTGGTCGGACGTGAAGGTCAGGATGCCGTACAGGTCGTTGTAGCGCGTGACGGTGCCGTCGATCGTGTAGCCGTTGGTCTCGTGCACGTAGATCGCGTTCTCGCGGACCAGCTCGACGGTGAGGTTCTTGACATAGAAGCCGTCGGCGCGGTCGGCCTTGATGCCGTTGTGGTTGTCGATCCAGTAGCCGTCGGAGTCCCTGAATCCGCCGCGCAGCAGCACCGCCTCCGCAGTCTCGCCCGTGCCCTCCAGCTGAAGGAAGCACAACGGGTTGTCGCAGCGCCGATCGTCGTCGTCGGGGTCGTCGCCGAAAATGCCGACCAGATTGACCAGATTGGGGCATTCGAAGCCGCGTTTGTAGGTCACCACCCCGCCGTCGTAGCCCTTCGCGCATTCGGGGTCGCGGCTGGGCTCCTCCAGGTATCGGCCGGGCAGGACATACAGGTTCACGCGCCCCGCGGCGGGACCGTTGGCACGGATGTCGTCGACGGCGGCCTGGATGTGCTCGTACTCGCACAGGTCGAGCAGCTTGCGGTTGAACGCTCGGAGCTTCGCGTCCCGGATGCGCCCGATCCGATCGGCGCTGTCCGGTTTGCACACGACCCTGACGTCGTTGGCCTCCCCGAAGGTGCGGTGTGCGGGTACCGCCCCGTCATAGTCCGGGAAGAAAGACTCCCGTTCCTCATGCGCCGCAGCCGCGCCGGACAGGACGGTCATTGCCAGCAAAACGAGGGCCACGACGAAGGTGCCCCGGTGCGCACGGCTCATGAAGTTCCCCCCTCACGGCGAGATCGGCCCGCCGTTTGGACCGCCTGACAGGCTTCCCGCGATCCGCCTGTTCGAACCTGTCAAACGCGGCGGCGAACCGACATCAGTCGTCGCACCCTGAGGTCACAAGGTGCCCGCGGCAGGATTCGAACCTGCGACCTTCTGCTCCGGAGGCAGACGCTCTATCCCCTGAGCTACGCGGGCGGGGAGATCGCGATGGTAGCAGTGCGCCTCCGGCATCCACCTGCGGGATCCGCCGGGTGGTCCACCGGACGGTAGCGTTCCCCGCCACCGCTGACCGGGGGCACGCCATGACCACCTCGCTGCACATCGGGGCCGCGCTCGACGATGCCGGCGAACGCGCGGACGACCTGCGGCTCCCGCCGGCAGATCTGACCACCCACGGCGTCATCGTGGGCATGACCGGCTCGGGCAAGACCGGGCTTGGGGTAGTGCTGCTCGAGGAGTGTGCTCGCGCTGGCATCGGCACCGTCGTCATTGACCCGAAGGGTGATCTGGCCAACCTCGCGCTGCGCTTCCCATCGCTGTCACCCGAGGAGTTCGTGCCCTGGATCGATCCGGCAGCCGCCGAGCGAGAAGGGGTCGACGTCCCGGCTCTGGCAGAACGAACCGCCGCCCAGTGGCGGGAGGGGCTGTTGGCGTGGGGGCTCGGGGAGGCCGACATCGCCGCGTTGCGCGACAGCGCCGATGTCACCGTCTACACGCCGGGCTCGACGGCGGGGGTCCCCCTGAGCCTGCTCGGCTCCCTGGCCCCGCCGGCGCTGAGCTGGGACACCGAAGCCGAGGCGCTGCGCGACGAGATCGCCGGCTTTGTCGAGGGCCTGCTGACCATGGCCGGCGTCCAGGCGGATCCGCTGTCCAGCCCCGAGCATGTCCTGCTCACGACGATCGTCGAGACGGCGTGGCGTCAGGGGCAGTCGCTGGAGCCCGCCCAGCTGGTCTCTCAGGTCCTCACACCGCCGGTCCGCAAGCTGGGGGTGTTCGAGGTGGACGCCTTCTATCCGCCTGCGGAACGCCGGAAGCTGGCCATGCGACTCAACGGTCTGCTTGCGTCGCCGTCGGCGGCGTCATGGCTGGAAGGCGGCCGGATCGACATCGGCCAGATGGTGCGGACCCCCGACGGTCGCCCCCGCTGCGCGGTCATCTCCATCGCGCACCTGTCCGACGAGGAGCGCCAGTTCGTGGTGGCCGTCCTGCTGTCGAAGGTGGTCACCTGGATGCGGAGCCTTCCCGGCACGGCGCAGCTGCGCACGCTGGTCTACATGGATGAGGTCGCCGGGTTCGCCCCACCGACTGCCGTGCCCCCTGCCAAGCGGCCGATCCTGACGATCATGAAGCAGGCGCGCGCCTTTGGCGTGGGGATGGTCCTCGCCACGCAGAACCCCGTCGACCTGGACTACCGCGCCATCGGCAATGCGGGCACCTGGATGATCGGCCGACTGCAGACCGAACGAGACCGCACACGCCTGCTCGACGGCATGTCGTCAGCCGCCGGCACGGTCGACCTGGCGCAGCTGTCCGGCGCGATCGCAGCACTGGACAAACGTCAGTTCCTGCTCCACCGCGCCGGTGGCGCCGCCCCGCTGCGCTTCACCTCCCGCTGGGCGATGTCGTACCTGCGCGGACCGCTGACCCGGGCGGAGATCGGCGCGCTGACCCATCCCGAGGCGACCGTGCCAGGTCCCGCCGCTGCGCCGGCCATCGCGGTGCCGGCCCCATCGACCGCCCCGGCGGAGGTTCCAGCAGACGCCACCCCCGTGGCCCCGCAGGTCGCCGACGGCATCCGCGTCGCCTACCTCGACCCGGCGGCCCCGTGGGCCTCGCAGGTGGGGGCCGTCGCCGGGGGCGCTGCGTTGCAAGCCGCCGCCGCGTTCCGGCTCATCGTCCACTACCGGGATGCGAAAGCGGAGATCGACCACAGCGAGGAGTGGGAGGCGGTGTTCCACCCGCTGATCCGGCACTGCACCGCTGACGACGCCATCGCCGTGGACTACGACGACCGCGACCTGCTGCCCGCCCCGCCCGACGGGGCGATGTACGTCCTGCCCGAGGCACCCTTGGGCGACGCAGGCTGGTTCAAGACGCTGGAGAAGTCGCTGATCGACCACGTCCGCGTCGACCGCGCGCTGGAGGTGCCGCGCAACCGCAAGCTGAAGCTGTACGGACGGGTGGGTGAGAGCGCCGAGGCGTTCGCCGCGCGGTGCGCTGCGGCAGCCGACGATGCCGCGGACGCCGAGGCGGCCAAGCTGACCACGACGCTCGAGGCGCGCATCGCCCGAAAGCGCGCGTCGGCCGAGACGGCCCAGCGGCGGCAGGAGTCGGCGGCCGCCGATGTGCAGACGCGCCGCAACCAGGAGGTGGTCAGCGGTGCCGGCGCGCTGCTGGGTGTGCTGCTCGGCGGTGGCGCCAAGGGCGCGCGCGCAGCCCGCGGCGCCGGCAGTGCCGCCTCCCGCCGCGGGATGACCCAGCGCGCGCAGCAGCGCCATGCCGAGGCCG
>DATLGM010000279.1:0-8346 GCA_035540515.1 Egibacteraceae bacterium
AGTGGCTGACGGACCCCAGGGTGAACCCCGACACCCCGCCCAGGCCCCGCTGGCCAACGACCAGTAGCAGCGCGTCGGCTGCTGCCTCCACCAGACCGTGTCCGGGGGCCTGACCGGCCAGCACCCGCCGGTCCACCGCCACGTCGCCCAGGTCGCCGGCGACGGCGAGTGCCTCGTCGATCTTGGCCTCGGCACGTTGCTGGTCGTCGGGGGCGGCCAGGGACGGGTCCGCGCCCGACCCGGCGAACGCAAGCGGGAACCGGTACGCGGTGACGACGCGGAGCGCCACCCCGCGCCGGCGGGCATCGGCAACCGCCCACCGCAGCGCCTCGTGCGAAGACGCCGAGCCGTCCACACCGACCACGATGACCTCTGCCATGAGTGCCCTCCTTGCGCTCAGCCGTCTGAACCTGGCGCCTGGGCGGTCTCCGCCAGACGCTGCACCGCCTGCTCCAGCTGCGCCACGCCGAGGCGGCCGGCGTGTCGCGCCGCGACGGTGCCGTCGGCGTTGACGAACACGAAGAACGGGTAGCCGCCAACGCCCACGGCCTGTGCCACGGTGCCGTCCTCGTCGTCGGCGATGACCGGAACGGTCCAGCCCTCGCGCTGCAACCAGTCCTGTGGCGGGAAGTTGGGCTGCATTGCCTGCACGGCCGTCGACACGCTGTACAAGTCGACATCCGCCGGTTCGCCTTCGGCGTCCAGCCAGCCTTGGACCTCGGGCACCTCCTCCTGGCAGTGCGGGCACCAGTGGGCGAGCAGCATGACGATCTTGGGCCGGCCGTCGTCGAGGATCTCGACCTGCGTCCCGGTGTAGTCCGTGCCGCTGATGGCCGGGAGCTCCTGGCCGATGGCGGGGTCGTTGGCCGGGTCGACGGCTTCGGGGAGCACCTCGCCGGTCACCTGCGGCGCAGCGAGCTCGGGGCCCCCGGCCGGGTCGGGCGGCGCTGCCGCCGGTACGGCCAGGACCGCCGCCACCGCAGCCACCGCCATCGTCCCCACCACGCCGACCGCTGCGTCACGGCGACCTGATGCGACCGTCCGTGGCGTGTCGCCGGCCGAGCGTCGCACGCCGAACCACAACAGGGCAGCGATCAACAGGAAGCCGCTGAGCGCCATGTACGCCAGCGAGATGAAGCCGAACTGCCACACCTCGGCGGCGGTGCACGGGAAGTCCGCCGAGCACACCGTGGTCGACGCCAACGTGGGTACGTGCTGGATCAGGTAGTGGTAGCCCGCGATGACCGCGCCCACCAGCGACAGGGGCAGCCCGATCCTCCACACCGCCACGCGCCGCATCACCAACCCGACGATGAGCACCACGGCGAGCGGGTACATGGCGCCGCGCTGATACCAGCACAGCGGGCACGGACGCAGCCCCAGCACCTCGGAGTAGTACAGGCTGCCCAACGTGCTCACGGTCGCGACTGCCGCCGCCAGCGGCAGCGCGAGGCTGCGAACGCGGCGCAGCAGGTCGGAGCCGCCCCCCGAGCGGCCGGTCACCGCCAGCACGATCAGCACCACGAGCGCCACGTTCGTGGCCAGTGCCAGCAGCGAGAAGAAGATGTTGGCGGTCGACACGGCAGTCCTACTTCCTGGGTCCAGCGACGGCACGGTCGACGCTGACCTCGTTGGGCACCGCCTCTCCGGCGGCAACGGCGGTGATGTTCGCGAGCGTCGTCGCGGCGATGTGCTCGAGCGCTTCTTCGGTGAAGAACGCCTGGTGGCCGGTGACCAGGACGTTGGGGAAGGTCAGCAGCCGCGAGAACACGTCGTCAGTGATGACGCGGTCGGACAGGTCCTCGAAGAACAGGTCCGCCTCCTCCTCGTACACGTCCAGGCCCAGGTGGCCGATGTGGCCGCTCTTCAGCGCGTCGATCGTGGCGACGGTGTCGATCAGGGCCCCGCGGCTGGTGTTGATCAGCATGACGCCGCGGCGCATCAGCGCGATGGTCTCGGCGTTGATCAGGTGGTGGGTCTGCGGTGTGAGTGGGCAATGCAGCGCGATGATGTCGGAGTCGCGGAACAAGTGGTCCAGCGAGACGTAGTCGGCACCCAGCTGCACGCATTCCTCGTTGGGATACGGGTCCGCCGCCAGGATCCGGCAGCCGAATCCCGCCACGATCCGGGTGAAGACCGTGCCGATGGTGCCGGTCCCGATGACGCCGACAGTCCGCCCGTGCAGGTCGTAGCCCAGCAGTCCCTGCAGCGCGAAGTTGCCCTCACGGACGCGGTTGTAGGCGCGGTGGGTCTTTCGGTTCAGCGCCAGGATCAACGCGACGGCGTGCTCGGCGACCGCGTACGGCGAGTACGCGGGGACCCGCACGACCGTCAGACCCAGGTCCGCGGCCGCCGCCAGGTCGACGTGGTTGAACCCCGCCGAGCGCAGCGCCAGCAGCGTGGTGCCGCCTTTGACCAGTGTCTCGAGCACTGGTGCCGACAGGTCGTCGTTGACGAACGCGCAGATCGCCTCGTAACCGTCCGCCAAGGTCGCTGTACGGCGTGTCAGACGCGCCTCCAGGTACGTCAGGTCGTGGCCGTGAACGGTGTTGGCCGCGTCCAGATACCGCTGGTCGTGACCCTTGGTGCTGAAGACCGCGATGCGCATGGCTAGGCGCTCGCGGCGTGCCTGCTGGCGCGCAGGGCTGCGTGCGCCGAGGCCAGCCGCGCGATCGGGATGCGGTACGGCGAGCAGGACACGTAGTCCAGCCCGAGTTCCTGGCACAGCCTGATGGATGCCGGGTCGCCACCGTGCTCGCCGCACACGCCGACCTGCAGGTCCGCACGGACCGCCCGTCCCTGCTCGATGGCCATGCCGACCAGTCGGCCCACGCCGTCGGCGTCCAGGGTCTGGAACGGATCGACCGGCACGAGGTTGTTCGCCAGGTAGCGCGGCATGACGCGCCCTTCGACGTCGTCGCGTGAGAACCCGAACGCCATCTGGGTCAGGTCGTTCGTACCGAACGAGAAGAACTCCGCTCGCCGGGCGATGGCGCCGGCCGTGATCGCGGCGCGGGGCGTCTCGATCATCGTGCCGACCTTGTACGGCAGCTGGACGTCGGCGGAGGCGAGGACCTCGTCGGCGACATCGCGGATCCACCCTTCGAGCAGCTCGAACTCGGGCGCGGTGACGATGAGCGGGATCATGATCTCGATGCGCGGCCGGCCGCCGGCTCGCCGACGGGTCACCGCCGCGTTCATCAGCGCACGCACCTGCATGCGGTACAGATCCGGCTTGAGGATGCCCAGGCGACACCCGCGGGTGCCGAGCATGGGGTTCGCCTCGTGCCAGTGACGGGCCGCCGCAAGCAGCCGGCAGCCCTGCTCGTCGAGCTCGCCCTTGGCCTCGGCGATCGACAGCTCGGTGAGGTCGGGCAGGAACTCGTGCAGCGGCGGGTCGAGCAGCCGCACCGTCACCGGGAGGCCGTCCATCGCCTCGAGCAGATCCAGGAAGTCGTGCTCCTGGACCTGCCCCAGCTCGGTGAGCGCGTCCTGCTCCTCGTTCGCGGACTGGGCCAGGATGGCCCGCTGGATGACCGGCAACCGGTCGCCCAGGAACATGTGCTCGGTGCGGCACAGGCCAATGCCCTCAGCGCCGTAGTTGCGGGCCACCGTCGCGTCCTCACCGGTGTCGGCGTTGGCCAGCACCTTCAGGGAGCGGAAGCGGTCCGCCCACGACAGCAGCGTCTCGAACTCCTCCCCCGGCTGCGGCGTCCGCAGCGGCACCTCGCCGATGACGACCTGGCCGGTGGTGCCGTCGATGGAGATGACCTCCCCCTCCCGCACCACCGTGTCCCCGACGCGGAACTCCCGCTGCTGCAGGTCGATCTGGACCTCGGCTGCACCGCACACCGCCGGCTTGCCCATGCCACGGGCGACGACGGCGGCGTGGCTGACCAGGCCCCCGGAGGAGGTCAGGACACCTTCGGCGGCGATGAGCCCGTGCAGGTCGTCGGGCGAGGTCTCCGGGCGCACGAGGATCACGCGCTCACCCTTGTTGGCCGCGGCCTCGGCATCGTCGGCGGTCAGTCGGACCCGCCCGGTCGCCGCGCCGGGCGACGCGTTGAGCCCGGTCGTCAACACGTCGAAGTCGGCGTCCTGCTCGAACTGCGGGTGCAGCAGCATGTCGAGCTGTGCGGGGGTCACCCGGGTCACCGCCTCGCGCTCGTCGATCAGACCTTCGTTGGCCATGTCCACGGCCATGCGCACCGCGGCCGCGGCGGTTCGCTTCCCCACCCGCGTCTGCAGGAGGTACAGCCTCCCGCGCTCGATGGTGAACTCGATGTCGCACATGTCGCGGTAGTGACGCTCGAGCCGCCGCATCACCGCCATCAGGCCGTCATGGCAGTCGGCGAACGCCTGGCCAAGATCGTCGAGGTTCCGGGTGATGCGAATTCCCGCCACGACGTCCTCGCCCTGGGCGCCGGCCAGCCAGTCGCCGTAGGGCTTGGGCTCGCCCGTCGAGGGGTTGCGGGTGAAGGCGACGCCGGTGGCGCTGTCGTCACCGAGGTTGCCGAACACCATGGCCTGGACGTTCACCGCCGTGCCGAGGTCGTCCGGGATGCCTTCGTGGCGGCGGTAGTCGCGTGCCCGTCGACCGTTCCACGACCGGAAGACGGCCTCGACGGCCTGTCGCAGCTGCCGGCGCGGCTCCTGCGGGAAGTCCTGACCGGTCTCGCGGCGGATGATCGTCTTGAACTCGGCGACGACGCCACGCAGACCGTCACCGGTCAGGCCGAGCTCGTCGTCTGCCCCTGCGTCGGCCACCGCCTTGGACAGTGCGTCTTCGAAGTGGCCGCCGCGCACGCCCATGACGACCTTGCCGAACAGCTGCAGCAGCCGGCGGTACGCGTCCCAGGCGAATCGCGCATCGCCGCTGTCACGGGCGAGGTGCTCGACGGTCGTGTCGTTGAGCCCGACGTTGAGGATGGTGTCCATCATCCCCGGCATGGAGAACGCCGCACCTGAGCGCACCGAGATCAGCAACGGGGGGTCACCGCCGAAGCTACGACCAGACTGACCCTCGAGATCCTGCAGGTGCTCCAGGACCGTCCCCCACAAGCCCTCGGGCAAGGTCTCGCCGTTGGCCAGGTAGTCCCGGCACGCGTCGGTGCTGATAATGAAGCCGGGGGGAACAGGCAGTCCCAGCCGGGTCATCTCGCATAGGTTGGCGCCCTTGCCACCCAGCAGCTCCTTCTGGTCTTTGCTGCCTTCGGCGAACGCGTACACGTAGCGACGGCGACCGGTAGTGGTGTCCATGACGTTTTGCCCTCTGGTGTGTCGGCGCGGCCAGCGAAGACCGCGCAGTGGTCCTTGCCTTTCAGCCTCGCGCCGGCGGGAACCACGGACAAGGCCGGACGGCCCGGACGGGGCGGGCCGGTCAGTCCGGCAGGGGTACGCTGCAGGGGTACGGGACGTAGCGCAGCCTGGCTAGCGCGCCTGCTTTGGGAGCAGGAGGTCGCGGGTTCGAGTCCCGCCGTCCCGACCAGGCGTCGATACACTCGGCAGCCGCCTGCGGGTGTAGCTCAATGGCTAGAGTCCCAGCCTTCCAAGCTGGTTATGCGGGTTCGATTCCCGTCACCCGCTCCATACAAAACCGCTGGTCAGAGGCCTATTCGCACAACCTCGCCAGCACCGTCCACAGCCCGCGTGCCATATACGTGCCATAAGGAATCGCCTGTGGCACGCTACGCGCATGGCGAAGAAGCGCGCTCGGCGCCATCACGGTGGCAGCATCCGGGAGCTCAAGTCGGGCCACTGGCAGGTCCGAGTGCACGACCGCGCCACCGGCCGCCACGTCCCCCTCGGCACGTTCCCGACCAAGGAGGACGCCAACGCCGCGCTCGCCGCCGCCGTCGCTGATCAGAACCGCGGCAAGTGGGTCACACCGCAGCGCGGCCAGGTGCCGGTCGGTGACTACTGCCAGCGGTGGATCGACGAGCACACCGGCCTCGGTCCCCGCACCCGCGACACCTACCAGAGCTTGCTCAACCGGCACATCGCCCCGCACCTGGGCGACAGCCACCTCGGACATCTGACGACGGCGACGGTGCGCCGCTGGCACACGAAGTTGCACCGCGAAGCCTCCCCGTCGACCGCGGCGAAGGCGTACCGGCTGCTGCGCGCCGTGTGCAACACCGCCGTCGAGGACGGTGTGCTCGCCGTCAACCCGTGCCAGGTGAAGGGGGCGGGCGTCGAGCATCCCGACGAGCGCCCGACCGCCACCGTCGCCGAGGTCGACGCGCTCGCCGATGCCGTCCCGCTCCGCTACCGCGCCATGGTGCTGCTCGCCGCGTGGTGCTCACTGCGCCTCGGCGAGCTGACCGCGCTCACCCGCGCCGACCTCGACCTGCTGCACGGCAAGGTGAAGGTCACGAAGAACCTGCAGCGCCTCGACGACGGCACGTTCGTCGTCGTGAAGCCGAAGTCCGAGGCCGGCCGGCGCACCGTCACCATTCCCCCGCCCCTGCTGCCGGACGTCGAGGCGCACCTGGACGCCTACGTCGGCGATGCGCCCGACGCGCTCCTGTTCACCAACGAGCACGGTCGGCCGATCCATCGCCATCGCTGGAACGACATCTGGCGGCCGGCACGCCTCGCCGTCGGCCGGCCGGATCTGCGCTTCCACGACTTGAGGCACACCGGCAACACGCTGGCCGCCGCGACCGGGGCGAGCACCGCCGAGCTCATGGCCCGCATGGGCCACAACTCGCCACGGGCCGCACTGATCTACCAACACGCGACGCAAGACCGCGACGAGGCGATCGCACGCGCGATGGGCGAGCTCATCCGACCTGCTCCCGTCGCCGATCTCGACGACCACCGCGAAACGCGTTGAAGGTCTGAGTCCAGCTCGGCTGGCGGTCGGATCGCGTTACACCCCGAGCCACGTAGGCCTAGCACAGACCTGACTCGTCACCGTCCCCGGTGTCACAAGCCGCGTCCCCTTGGGTGCACTCCCTGCATGACATCTGCATGGGGACGCACCAATGCATCACGAGATCCACGCGGACCGGGACCGCCGGCCGTGTTGACCGTCAAGAAGGTCCTCGCCGGCCGCGGGGCGGTGGACTACTACCTCAACCAGACCCGCCGTGGGCTGGCCGACTACTACCTGCCGGACAGCTCGGCCAACGACGGTGACAACGCGGTGCGGTTGTCGGCGCCTGCGTCGTCGTGGTGGGGCGGCGGTGCGGAGGCGCTGGAGCTGTCCGGCGAGGTGGAGCGGGCGGAGTTCGCGCCGCTGTTCACCAAGGCGCTCCACCCCGGTGACGGTGGCTATCTGGGTCGGCGGTTCCGGCTGCCCGAGGAGGCGGCCGCGGCCAAGGTCGATGCGTTGCGCGGGGCGTCGGAGATCTCTGATCCGTACGAGCGGTGGATGGCCCGTCACGAGATCCGCCGTCGGGCGCCGCACGCGTCGGTGGCGGCGTGGGACTGCACGTTCTCCCCACCCAAGAGCGTGTCGCTTCTGTGGGCCGCCGGCGACCGCCACATCCGGCAGCAGGTCTGGGCCGCCCATCTCGCCGCCGTCGACGCCGGGTTGGGCTACCTGGAACAGCACGCGGGCTACGTCCGTGCCGGGCGCAACGGCGTGCGGGTGCTCGACACGACCGGACTGGTGGTCGCGCGGATGAACGAGTGGACCTCCCGCGACGGCGACATGCACCTGCACTCCCACTGCCTGGTCCTCAACCGCGTCCGGGCGCTCGACGACGGCAAGTGGCGGGCGTTGGACGGTCGGGTGCTGCTGTTGGCCCGCACCGGCGCGGGTGCCCTGTACAACCGGGCTCTCGAAGCGGAGCTGACCCGGCGGCTGGGGGTCGCCTGGCGTGACCGGCCCGACGGGCTGCGTGAGCTGGACGGGGTGGACGACGAGCTGATCGAGGCTTTCTCTTCTCGGCGCCGCGCGATCACTGCCGCCGTCGAGGAACTGGCGGCCGCGTACCGGGACAAGTACGGGGTGGAGGCGCCGCCGGCGGTGCTGTCGGCGATGGCTCAGACCGCGTGGGCAAAGACTCGCCGACGCAAGCGCGACTTGGACCCTGCCGACGCGCTGGCGCAGTGGGAGCGGACTGCCCGCCGCCACGGCCGCCAGCTCGCCCGCGTTCCCGGCCAGGTGCTCGCACGGATGCCCCACTCCCCCGAAAACCGACCCGACCCACTGGAGCTGCTCGTCGCGCGGCTGGTTGGCAGCGGCCGGGCGACGTTCACTCGCCATGACCTGCTGCGCGCCGCACTCGACGTCGTTCCACCGGGCAACCTGTCCCCGGCACAGCTGCAAGCCCAGGCGCAGCAGCTGGCCGCCCGGGCCGTCGGTCACCCAGAACTGGTGGGTGTGTCCGCACC
>DATLGM010000280.1:0-16929 GCA_035540515.1 Egibacteraceae bacterium
CCGCCTGCGGCGAACGGGTGGGGGAGCAGCAGCTCGGCGTTGCGGTCCTCGACCTTGCCCTCGCCGTAGCCAAAGCCCTTCTGTGGGTCGTTGGCCATCAGCTCGCGGGCGAACGACGCGATCGGGTCGTCTTCGTGGTCGACCATGGTCGTGAAGATCGACAGCGTCCCGTCGCGGTTGTCGACGACCTCGATCAGCCGCGACTGCGCCGGGAAGTCGATGTGCGCTGCGGTCCCGATGTCCCAGAACTTGCCGGCCTGCGTCTCGATGATGTTCTCGTGCGTGTGGCCGTTGACCCAGGCGATGACGCAGTCGTGCTTGGCGATGACCTCCAGGACGGCGTCGGCGTTGTAGCGGGGGTTGTCGTTGCCGTCGGCACCCGCCAGCGGGTCGGGGTTCTGCAACGGGTTGTCCAGCGAGCGCAGGCCGTGGTGCGAGAACAGCATCGTCAGCTTGCGCTGCTTGTCGGCCTTGGTCAGCTCCGCATCGAGCCAGTCGAGCTGGCGCTGCCCGATGTTGCCCGACGCGTAGCCACCGGGGTTGACGGTGTCGAGGACCAGCCAGCGGATGGGTCCGACGTCGGCGGCGTAGTAGGCCCGGTTCTCGTCGAGGTTGGCCTGCGTGAAACCGTGGCCGCGCGGCCGCCCCGACGACTTCAGGTGCCCCTCCATCCACTCGCGCCGGCTGACGTACCGGCGGGCCGGGTCGGCGGTGACCGGGATGGTGGGCGCGCCCGGCTGGGTGAACAGCTCACCGAGCCTGGACGGGTCGTCGAAACTGCTGCAGCTGACGGTGTCCGGTGACCCGACGACCTTGACCCCCTGCGTCCCGATCGTCTCGAAGGCAGGGTTGACAGGGGCGTTGCCCTGCGCCAGCCCGTCGTGGTTGCCGTACGCCGAGTACCACGGCACGCCGGCACCCAAAGCGTCGAACGGGGCCAGCGCCTGCTCGAGCCACCCCGGTGCGTCGGGGAAGCCGAACAGGGTCTTGTACAGGTCCGGCTCCGCGGTGATGCCGGGGTCGGGATGCCAGTACGCGCGGTCCCCGGACTTCTGCACGCCCTCGTACACCGTCGGGTTGCCCGAGTTCGGGGTCACGCGGCCGCCGTCCATGACCTTCAGGAACACGTCCAGCTCGTTCAGCTGCTGGTTGTCGGTGTTGTCGCCGGTGCACACCGCGGCCGCGATCGGCGCGCCGGTGACGGGGGAGACGCGGATGCGCCGCAGCCGCCGCAGCATCGCGTCGGCGATGCGGGCGTTGGCCGCCTCCTGCGGGCGGAACGCGGACTGGAAGAACGTGTAGTGGCCGCACTGCTCGTCGGAGTAGCGGTCGAGGAACTCCACACGGCTGGGCGACTGCACGTCGATGATGTGCTGGTCGGTCAGGTGCACGAAGTGCAGCAGCGTCCGCCGGGTGCGTGTGCGGCCGGCGTCGGCCTTGACCAGCTCGTCGCGGACGACGTGCCGCTCACCGGGGCCGGTGATGATCGGGCGGTAGCCCAGGTCGCCCGCCGGACCGGCCCGCAGGGTCTGCACCAGCGTGGTCAGGTCGGCCGCCGCACCGGCGCCGGCCGGCGCCGCGTACGCGGGTCCCGGTGCCAGCTGGCCGCGCAGCGCCAGCGCTGCGGCGCCGGAACCCAGGGCGGCGAGGAACTGTCGGCGATTCATCGTCACGGTCGGCTGCCTCCTGTGGTGTGAAACCGCGCTTGCCCGTTACTTCGCTGTCACGCTCCGTTTTCCTGCGCCTATCGCGCCGCCGGCGGCTGCAGAAGGCCGTGGACGCTCCGCATCCTGCACGGGTGACCAGTGGCCGGTCGAACGCGGCGGCGGGGGCCCGCAGTATCCTCGCCAAGGACATGGATGCCTTCCTCGTGCGAGGCGGCCGGCCGCTGTCGGGAAGCGTGACGATCAGCGGCGCGAAGAACTCCGCCCTCAAGCTCGTCGCCGCCGCCCTGCTCGCTCCCGGCCGGTCGGTGATCCACAACGTGCCGGCCATCGCCGACATGCACGTGATGGCAGCCGTGCTCGAGCACCTCGGCGTGCAGGTGGAGCGCGACGGCGAGACGCTGGCGCTGGACGTGCCCGAGGACGTCGGCGACTCGACGCCCCCGCATCTGGTCAGCAAGCTGCGCGCCAGCATCGTGGTGCTGGGCCCGCTGCTGGCACGCCGCGGACACGTCCGTGTAGCGACGCCGGGCGGCTGCAACCTCGGCAACCGGGCGATCGACATGCACCTGTCCGGGCTGGCACGGATGGGCGCGGAGATCTCCTACGGCGCCGATTTCGTCGAGGCGCGGACCGAGCGCCTGCGCGGGGCCCACATCGAGCTGCCGTACGCCAGCGTCGGCGCAACCGAGAACCTGCTGATGGCAGCCGTGACGGCCGAGGGGACCACCACGGTCGCCAACGCGGCCCGAGAGCCCGAGATCCAGGACCTCATCACGTTCCTGCAGTCGATGGGGGCGCAGATCACCGGTGGCGGGACCGACGAGATCGTCGTCGAGGGCGTCGAGCAGCTGCATCCCGCCGAGCACACCGTGGTGGGGGACCGCATCGAGGCCGGGACCTACATGGTCGCCGGCGCCCTGACCGGCGGTCCGCTGGAAGTTACCGGGTTCGACCCCACCCACCTGAGCCTGGTGATCGACAAGCTGCGGTCGGCGGGCGTCACCGTCGAGCAGCGCCCGGACGGGGTACTGGTCTCCCGCAACCAGCCGCTGCAGCCCGTCGACGTCGTGACCCTGCCCTATCCCGGTTTCCCCACCGACCTGCAGCCGCAGTTCCTGGTGCTGCTGTCCCAGGCCAGCGGGACCTCGATGCTGACCGAGAACGTCTTCGACGGGCGGTTCTCGATCGTCGACGAGCTCCGGCGGCTGGGGGCGGACATCGAGGTCGAGGGCCACCACGCGCTGATCCGCGGTTCCCGCTCGCTGTCGGGCGCCGAGGTGCGGGCCACCGACCTGCGCGCCGGCGCCGCGCTCGTGCTGGCGGGACTGATCGCCGACGGAGCGACGGTGGTGGCCGAGCCGCATCACGTCGACCGCGGGTACACCGACTTCGACGGCCGCCTGCGCCAGCTGGGCGCCGACGTGCGGCGCACCGACGTCGGGGCGGTGCCGGTCGCCAGTTGACCGACCCGAGCCAGCCCTCCGACCCCTTCGACGACCGGCCCGCGCCGGCGGCCGACGCGACCGCCCAACCGACCGCCGACTCCACGCCCGCCCGCGGCGTCCCTCCGGTCGGCGACGTGCCATGGAGCGTGGGGGACTCGCTGCTGGTCTTGCTGGTGTGGTTCCTGGTCCTGGTCGGCGTCGTGGGCCTCGTCGTCATCCCTGCGCTGCAGGCCCTGCTGCCCGAGGCGGCGGCCAGCGCCGCGGCCCTGCCGGTCGCCACCGGGCTGCTCATCGTCGTGACGCTGGCCTACGTCGGCTCCCGCTACGGGGGACACGTCCGCCGGCTGTTCGGCTCGGTGCCCCCGACGTGGGGCTCGGTGGGCTACGGCGTGCTCGCCGGCGTCATCGGGCTGGTGGTCTTCGCCTTCCTGCTCGGCAACGCCCTGGCACTGCTCGCACGCCTGGTCGAGGGGGAGCTGCCGCCGATCCAGGAGCAGTTCCGCCAGATGGCAGGACAGCGCCAGAGCGTTCCATTGCTGGTGTTCGGCTCCGTGGTCGTGGCGCCTATCGCCGAGGAGCTGTTCTACCGGGGGATGCTGTTCACCGCCCTGCGGCGGACGATGCCGTTGTGGCCGGCCATGGGGCTGTCCGGCGCGCTGTTCGCGCTCAGCCACTTCCAGACCGGTGGCCTGCAGGCGACCCTGCTGGTGATCTTGATCATCATGCCGCTGGGCATGTTCTTCGCCTGGATCTACGAGCGGAAGGGCACGCTGGTCGTGCCGATCGTCGCCCACGCGGTGTTCAACCTCGTCCAGGTCAGCTACCTGGTCCAGCAGGGCGGGGCCGTCTGAGCATTCTCTAGACTCCGTGGCCCTCGAACGGGAGCGTTGCATGGAAATCGGCAAAGTTGGCGTCGTCGGCTGCGGGACGATGGGGTCGGGCATCTGCGAGATCGTGGCGCGCTCCGGCGTCCCCGTGTCCTTCGTGGAGATGTCCGGCGAGCAGGTCGAGGCGGGACTCGCCCGGATCCGCTCGTCGCTGGACCGGGCCGTGGACCGCGGGAAGCTGTCGGAGCAGGACCGGGACGCGGTGCTCGACCGCATCGACGGCGACACCTCCTACGACGTCCTGGGCGACGCCGACTTGATCGTCGAGGCCGTCCCGGAGAAGCTCGACATCAAGCAGGAGACGTTCCGCCGTCTCGACGAGGTCGCCAAGCCAGACGCGATCCTGGCCACCAACACCTCGTCGCTGCCGGTCACCGACATCGCGGTGACCACACACCGGGCTAGTCGCATCCTCGGCTTCCACTTCTTCAACCCGGCGCCGGTGATGAAGCTGATCGAGCTGGTCACCACCGTGGTGACCGACCCCCAGGTGATCGCCGACGCCCGTGACTTCGCCGAGCGTATCGGCAAGACCCCGGTCGTCGCCAAGGACCGCGCGGGCTTCGTGGCCAACCTGCTGCTGTTCCCGTACCTGAACCAGGCCGTCGGCATGTACGAGTCCGGCTACGCCAGCCGCGAGGACATCGATGCCGCGATGAAGCTGGGCACCGGTCACCCGATGGGCCCGCTGGCGCTGATGGACCTGATCGGGCTGGACAGCGCCTACGCGATCATGATGCGGATGTACGAGCAGTTCGGGGACACCCGGCACGCTCCGCGGCCGATCGTCCGTCAGCTGCTCGCCGCCGAGTTCGCGGGGCGCAAGGCCGGCCGCGGCTTCTACAGCTACGTCGAGGCCGGTGAGCCCGCCACCGAAGACGAGCGCTCCGCGACCGCCGTGGACGTCTCGGTGATCGACCAGTGGACCAAGGTCGGTGTCCTGGGCACCGGGACGATGGCCACCGGCATCGCCGAGGTCAGCGCGAAGGCGGGGTTCGAGGTGGTCGTGCGCGGCCGCACGGCAGAGAAGGCGGAGAAGGCCAAGAGCAGCGTGGCCAAGAGCCTGACCAAGGCCGTGGACCGCGGCAAGCTCGATGCCGAGGCCCGCGACGCCGCGCTGGAGCGCATCACCACCACGACCGAGCTGGCCGACTTCGGCGACTGCGACATCGTGATCGAAGCGGTCGCCGAGGACCTGGCCCTCAAACAGGAGCTGTTCGGTCAGCTCGACAGCGTCACCAAGCCCGAGGCGGTGCTGGGCACGACCACCTCGAGCATGCCGGTCATCGACTGCGCGATGGCGACCGGTCGACCCGAGCAGGTGGTCGGCATCCACTTCTTCAACCCGGCGGCGATCATGCGCCTGGTCGAGGTCGTGCCCACGGTCCGGACGGCGGACCGGACCACCGACCAGGCACGGGCGTTCGCCGCGAAGGTCGGCAAGCACCCCGTGCTATGCGGTGACCGGGCCGGCTTCATCGTCAACGCGCTGCTGTTCCCGTACCTCAACGACGCGGTGAAGATGCTCGAGGAGGGCTACGCGTCGGTCAACGACATCGACCAGGCGATGAAGCTGGGGTGCGGCCACCCCATGGGCCCGTTCGAGCTGATGGACATCGTGGGCCTGGACGTGACCCTGGAGATCGTCAAGGCGCTGTACGCGGAGTTTCGCGAACCTGGGTTCGAGCCGGCGCCGCTGCTGGGTCACATGGTGTCCGCCGGCTACCTCGGCCGAAAGGCCGGCCGCGGGTTCCACGTCTACTCGTAGGAGCGACGGTGACGGTGGCGGTACCAGGGCCCCCGCGGGGGCGGCGCCGGCAGTCGCTGGGCGATGCGGTCCGGCGAGTGCAGGCCATGCGTGAGGCGGAGACTGCGGGCACGCCGGGCGCGTCGCTGCTGCGGCTGGTGGCCGACGTAGTCTTGTTGCTGAAGGACCTGGCAGCCGATCCTCGGGTGCCACGAGGCGACAAGCTGGTCGCGGCCCTGGCCGCCGGCTACCTGGTCGTCCCCGTGGACCTCATCCCGGACTGGCTGCCCGTCGTCGGGCAGGTCGACGATCTGGTCGTGCTCGCCATGGCCGTTCGCCGGCTCCTCGGCGCCGCCGGGTACGACGTGATCTACGAGCTGTGGCGGGGGACGGACGAGGGGCTGGCCCTGGTTCTGACTCTTGCAGGAATAGAGGAATGACGATGCGTGCGGCGACGCCCGCGAAGGACGGAACATGAGCAAGGGTGCGCGGAAGAAGCGGGCCACCAGGCCCTGGCAGGACCCGGCCGCGATGCGCAACTTCGGTGACCTGCTCGCCCCATCCGGTGACACCGACGACGAGCTGCGCCTGGACGGCTACGAGGTCAAGCGCGTCGACCCGGGCCGGGCGTCGAAGGACTACGTGTGCCCCGAATGCGGCAACACCGTCCCCGCCGGCGAGGCCCACGTCGTGGTGTGGCCGACCGGTGACGCAGACCTGCGACGCCACTGGCACCGGCACTGCTGGCGCCTGGAGGTCCGCCGGGAGGCCGGCTCGGACCAGTGGTGAGCGAGGACGCGGCACCCCGACCCGTCGCGCTCGTCACCGGCGCAAGCCGCGGCATCGGCGCGGAGAGCGCCGTCGCACTGGCGCGTGACGGCTTCGACGTCGCACTGGCCGCACGGACCGTCGAGGCCCTGCAGGCGACCGCCGGGCGCTGCGCCGAACACGGGGCGCGCACCACGGTCATCCCCACCGACGTCACGCAGGAGCCGCAGGTCCGCAACATGGTCGACAAGGCCGTCAACGACCTCGGCGGGCTGCACGTGCTGGTCAACAACGCCGGCGGCAGCGGGTTCATGGCGAGCATCCTCGACCTGCGCCCCGACGGTTGGGACAAGCTGCTGCGGTTGAACCTCACGCACGTGTTCTGGGCGATGCAGGAGGCCGGCAAGGTCTTCGTGCAGCAGCAGTCCGGCTGTGTGATCAACATCTCGTCGGTGGCCGGGTGGACCTCGTCGCCGGCCCTGTCGCCGTACGGCGCCGCCAAGGCCGCGCTGGACTCGATGACCCGCACCGCGGCCGTCGAGTGGGGCCACGCCGGCGTCCGCGTCAACGCCATCGCCCCGGGGTGGATCAAGACCGAGCTCAACCGCTTCGCCTGGGAGAACCCCGAAGCCGAGCAGGCGCTCATCGCGCGCGCCGCGCTGGGACGCTGGGGCGAGGCGGAGGAGATCGCCGAGGTGGTGGCGTTTCTGGCCTCGGACCGCGCGTCGTACCTCACAGGCCAGACGATCTACGTCGACGGCGGGCTGACCGCCTCGGCGCCCTAGCAGTCAGCGCAGTCAGACCAAGGAGCCGGGCCAGTGCGTGGGAAGAAGGCGAAGCAGCTGCGGGTGGACCGCACCGCCGAGCGGGAGGCGGCGCGCCGCAAGCAGCGCCAGCAGACGCTGTTCACGGTGATCGTCATCGCGATCATCGTGGGCATCGGCGGGGTGCTCGTCGCGGTCAGCCTCGACGACACGCCGGCAGACCTCGCCGACGACGCGACGGAGAGCCCCACCGACGCCCCCGACGACCGCCCCGTCGCGTGCGGTGGTGAGCGCCCCGCGGCGGCCGACGAGCCCAAGGGCACCTATGAGGAGCCCGAGCAGGTGCTCGAGGACGGCGTGGACTACCGCGCGCGCATCGTGACCAGCTGCGGGCCTGTGGTCGTGGACCTGCACGAGGAGCAGACACCGGAGACGGTCAACAGCTTCGTGTTCCTGGCACAGCAGGGCTTCTTCGACGGGTTGCAGATCTTCCGCAACGCGACGTCGATCGGCGCGCTGCAGACCGGCTCGGGGACCAACGAGGCCAGCTTCGACATCGGCTACAACATCGAAGACGAGCTCGAGGTCGCCGAGGAGGACGGCTACCCGCCCGGCACGCTCGCCATGGCCAACGCCGGCCCGGGCACCGCCGGCAGCCAGTTCTTCTTCGTCTACAACGACCAGTTCCAGCTCGACCCCGACTACGCCGTGTTCGGCATGGCCAACCAGCGGGGAATCCGAACGCTGGAGACCATCGGCGACATCCCGGTCGACGAGAACGACCCGACTGGCGAGCGCCCCACGGAGATCACCTACATCGAGTCCGTCGAGATTCTGACGGAGTAAGGACACGACCATGCAGCGCTACGACAAGCCCGAGCAGGTCCTCGAGGAGGGCAAGCGCTATGGCGCCACGATCTCGACGTCGCAGGGCGACATCACCGTCGAGCTGTTCGCCGGCGAGTCGCCGCTGACGGCCAACAGCTTCGCCTTCCTGGCCCGGGAGGGGTTCTACGACGGCACGGTCATCCACCGCGTCGTCCCCGGCTTCGTCGTGCAGATGGGCGACCCGACCGGCACCGGCACCGGCGGGCCCGGCTACCAGTTCGACGACGAGCTGGCCGCCGCCCGCAACCGCGGCTACGAGCGCGGCACCCTCGCCATGGCCAACGCCGGCCCGAACACCAACGGCAGCCAGTTCTTCATCTGCCTCGACGACGTCGGCCTGCCGCCGGCGTACGCGGTGTTCGGCGAGGTGACCTCGGGCATGGAGACCGTCGACGCCATCGCCCAGCAGCCTCGGCGCGGCGAGTACCCCCAGCCCGAGATCACCGTCGACAAGGTGACGCTCACCGAGCTGTAGCCGGCGCCGGCGCCCCCCGCCGGCGCCCCGGTTTCCAAAACCCGCGCCCGCGCGGGTTTCTTGAGTGGGGCGCGGTGGCAGGCGCCGAAAACCCGCGCCGGCGCGGGTTCAGTCCGCCTCGCGGTCCTCGATGACGTCCAGCGGCGGCAGGTCGTCGAGGCTGATGCGCTGCTGGCGCACGCCGCGTTCGTACTCGCGCATCCGCTTGGGGTAGCCGACGATCCGCGCGTCGTACAGCGGGACGCCGTACTCGCCGCACAGCCGGCGCGCGTGCTTCTCGTCCTTGACCGGCTGGCGCAGGTACTCGCCGTCGGCGGCGACCAGGCACAACGTCATGGCGTACACCGAGGTCGGCGGCTCGACGAACCCCTCCACGCCCTCGCGGGTCGTCATGAACTCCTTCAACCGGGCCGCGGTCTGGCCGGACGCGCCGGCGCCGGCCGGCTTGGCCTTGTTTCGGCGGAAGCGGTCGAACAGGCTCACCTGGCCGATTCTAGCCCGGACGCCGGCCCCCGACCGGTGCCGACCAGCCCTGCACGGGGTCAGATGATGCCGGCGCCGGCCAGGGCGCGGCGCTCGTCGGCGGACATGCCGAGCAGGTCGCCGTACACCCGGTCGTTGCCGGCGCCCGCGGGCGGACCGGTCCACCGGATCGCGCCGGGCGTGGCCGAGAATCGCGGCACCACTCCCGTCATGGCCACCGAGCCGAGGTCGTCGTCGGGCACGCGCACCACCGACTGGCGAGCGACGAAGTGGGGGTCGGTCAGGGTGTCGGCCATCCCGTACACCGGCGCTGCCGCGGCGTCTGCGTCGTCAAAGGCGGCCAGCGCCTCGTCCAGCGTGCGTCCGGCGACCCAGCTGGCGATGATCTCGTCCAGCGCCTCGGCGTGCTCGAGGCGGGCGGCGTTGTCGGCGAACCGGGGGTCGGCGGCCAGCGTCTCACCGCCGACGGCGAGCAGGATCCGCCGGGCCACTGCGGGCGAGGAGCCCGACAGCGCCAGCCAGCGGTCGTCGGCCGTGCGGTATGCGCCGCGGGGCGCGGAGAACGGCAGGCGGTTGCCCAGCCGCGGCGGCTCTTGTCCGATCAGGTCTGCCAACGCCGGCAGCGGGTCCAGCATCGCCAGCAGTGGCTCGTACAGGCTGACCTCGACGACCTGGCCCTCGCCGGTGCGCTCACGGTGGAGCAGGGCTGCCAGCGCCGCCGCGGTCGCGTGCGTCGCGGCGGTGCAGTCGGCCAGCGGCACCGACGGCAACAGCGGCGGGCCGTCGCCTTCCCCCTGCACGCCGGCGTAGCCTGACATCGCCTCGGCCAGCGTGCCGAACCCCGGCCGGCCCGCGTACGGCCCCGTCTGCCCGAAGCCGCTGATCCGCACGACGACGAGGTCACCCCGCGCCCCGAGCAGCTGCTCCGGGCCCAGACCCCATCGCTCCAGGGTGCCCGGCCGGAAGCTTTCGACCACGACGTCGGACACCGCCGCCAGCCGCAAGCACACGGCCGCGCCCTCGGGGCGGGACAGGTCCAACGTCACCGGCACCTTGTTGCGTGACAGCGTCTTCCACCACAGCGACTGGCCGTCGACGTGCCAGCCCATCCGGCGTGCCGGGTCGCCGTGGACCGGGTGCTCGACCTTGACCACCTCGGCCCCCAGGTCGCCGAGGTTGCGCGCCGCCACGGGCCCGGCCACCACGGTCGAAAGGTCGAGGACGCGCAGCCCCGCCAGCGGACCGGTCGCCTGGTCAGACGTCGTGGACCGTCTCCGTCGCGGCGCCGACCAGCGCGGGGTCCTCCACCAGCTCGACCAGCACGCCCATGGCCCCCTTGGGGTGCAAGAAGGCGACCATGCAGCCGCGGGACCCGTGGCGCGGCACCTCGTCGACGACTCGCACGCCCTTGTCCTTCAGGTCAGCCAGCGTTGCGTCGACGTCGGCCACCCCGTACCCCACGTGGTGCACCCCCGGGCCGCCGTTGCGCTCCAGGAACTTGGCGACCGGCGAGTCGTCGCGGATCGGCTCGAGCAGCTGCAGGAAGCTGTCGCCGATCGCGATCAACGCCTCGCGGACGCCGTCGCGCTCCATCGTCTCGCGGTGCGCCACCTCGGCTCCGTACAGCCGCTCGTGGTAGCGGATCGCCTCTTCGAGGTCCTCCACGGCATAGCCGACGTGGTCGATGCGCTGCAGCAGCATGCTGGTCGTTCCTTTCGCGATTTCCGGCCGGCCGAAGTCTGCCAGCCGCCGCACGACGGGAGGTAACGCGGTCGAGTACCGTTCCCCCTGGTCCGAGGGCGGACCGCACCGTCGTCGGGCGGACGGGGTTGGATGTGGGCACGCAGCAGTCGACGAGCCCGCGCAGAGCATCGGCGGGCGCGGTCATCGTCACGATGGGCGTCGTCGCTGTGGTGACCGTCGTCGCTGTCGTCCTGCTCGGTCGGGTGGGCCCAGGCGCGGCTCGCGCCGGAGACGCGGTGCACACCACCGCCGCCGAGCCGCCCGAGGTCATGGCCGGCGGCTACCCCACCGGCAAGGTCCCGCCTCGCGTTGCCGCGGCCGTCGACGAACCGGTCGTCGGCGTCCACGTCCTCGACGAGCTGCCCCCCGAGCTCGCCGACGCGTGCAGCGGCGGAACGCAGTGGGATGAGGACGGCGCTGATCTGGAGTATGCGTTCGCTACGCCGGGCACGGTCGACATCGCACTGGTCGGCCGGCTCGACGACCCTGAGCCCGGCATGCCACGCGGACGCATGCGGCAGGTGTGCAGCCTGACCCAGGACGACGGCCGGTTCTGGTCCGGCGGGGGGTCGATGACATCGGCCGACGAGGACGCCACCGGTGGCATGTCGTCGTCGTGTTGCGACGAGAACGGGATGGGATGGGCGACTGCCGGAATGGCGGTGCCGCCCGACACCGCGTGGGCGTTGGTGCCGCGCGGCGGCTGGCACCTGGCCTACCCCGTGAAGGGTCGAACAACCGTGCACGTCACCTGGAGCTGGCACGCGGGACGGTTCGGTGAGGGTGAGCCGCCACCGGCCAACGTGGTGCTGGTCGACCGCCGCGGCAACGTCGTCGGCGAGCAGCTGTTGGGCAATCAGTGGTGACGCAACCTTTCGGTCTTGGGCGACGTCGGACCGATCGTCGGCGACAGGCAGGAGCGGCGGTGTCCGGATGGGTGGCGCGGGTGCTGGGCGTCGCCATGCTGCTGCTGCTCACCGTTGGCCCGCCCGCCGCCGCCCAGCCCGACACGCAGCGCGTCGACGAGCTGGGCCTGTCGGTCCAGGTCGGCTACGACGGCCGCACCATGGCCGGATCGTGGTAGCCGGTCACCGTCGCGTTCGAACCGGCGCGTCCGGTTGCGGGCACGTTGAGCGTCGGGCGCTTCATGGGACGAACGAACCAGTCGCTGCCGATCGAGGTCGCCGCCGGCTCCAGGAAGCAGTACCGGTTCGTCGTGCCCCCGGGCTTCGAGGAGATCGAGGTACGCGTCGAGGAGCCGGGCGGGGAACCCCTGCGCGTGCGTCCCCCGAACCGTCCCGGCACCGGCGAGTACCTCGTCGGCGTGATGGGATTGGAGCCGGCCGCGCTGCCGCCGCTGCGGTCCGAGACGACCGGCCGGTCGGGGGCATGGGTCGGGCTCGATCCGATGTGGCTGAACACGTCGCATCTCGCCCTGCAGCCCATCAGCGCCGTCGTGACGAACGCCGAAGCGATCGCAGGGCTTGGTGAGCGGGCCCGGACCAACCTCGCCGCCGGGATCGCGGCCGCTCGCCCCGCCATGGCAACCCCAGGTCGGGGGGCAGCGGCGTGTCGACGGCGTGATCGACGAGCACCAGGTCGGTCCCGGCCGCGATGGACCATGACCGCCGGTGACCTGACACCCGCGGGCCGCGCCGGCTCGGCAGCCGACGCGCCGATCGCAGCGTCGTTCGCGGCGGGCGAGGCGCGGATCGTGGTGACCCCCGTCGAGCCGGGCGAGGCGGGTTTGGGCTCGCGCTCGGGTGAGTTCTGGTCGCTGGTCGCTCAACCCGCCGGCCGTGGTGGCAGCGACGAGTCCACCCCCGAGTACCTGGTGACCGCCACGGCGTTCCAGTTCGCGCGGCTGTTCAGCGAGCAAGGCGGGCAGCGGCCGGTCGTCCCCGGTCTGGGCGCGTTCGTCGTCGCGTACGTCGCGGTGGTCGGCCCCATCAACGCCCTCGTCCTGCGCCGCTTCGGCCGCCGGGAGCTCGCCTGGGCGACGGTCCCGCTGGTGACCGTCGTGTTCACCGCCGGTGCGTTTCTGGGCGCCACGACCGCCCGGCCGCCCTCGGGGGGCGCGGTCCGCCTGTCGTACTGGACCGACGGGGCCGGCGCGGAGCTGCTCGCCGCCGGCGTCCGCACGCCGACGCCGGGGGTGCGGACCGTCACGTTGCCGGGCCCCGAGTGGACGGTGCGCACCCTGGTCGACAGCGGGCAGGGCGGCACCATCGCGCGCGGGGAGGACACCGCGGTCAGCATGGACCTCACGGCGTTGCAGCTGGGTGGTGTCGCCGCCTGGCGGGCCACCGCCGCGCCGCCGCCGCTGGACGTGACGGCGGTCGGAACCGCTCGAGGGGTCCGGGTCACGGTGGCGAACACCTCTGGCCGGCGCCTGGATGCGGTGACCGTCCGCGCCGCCAGCTCGTCGAAGAACCTGCGGACCCTGGAGGCAGGGCAGTCCCGCGAGGTCGAGCTCGGCCACGGCGAGCTGCCGCAGGTCGGTGCCCATCGCGACGGGTTCGACGAGCTGTTCGGGGTGGACGGTGCGGTGTCGCCGCCGGAGTCGATGCGAGCGGTGTTGAACACCGAGATCGCCGACGGGCGGCCGGGCATGGCGTGGGTGTCGGCCGTCGATCCTGCCGCCCCGGCCATCGGTGCGCAGACCGAGGGCGGGGCGCTCGAGGACCGGGGGACGATGATCGCCGTCGGAGTCCGCGTCGAGGGGAGCCGTCCGCTGTCGCCGTTCAGCGTCGACCGCGACGTGTTCGCCGCCGGCGACGGCGGGTGGCGGCCGGGCCCGGAGGCCATCGAGGGGCCCGGGGAGATCTTCCTGCGCTACCGACTGCCACCGGACGCCCCTCTGGCGCAGATGAGCAACCACCTGGACCGCAACGGCCAGTCGGGCGGAAACCCGGAGATGGCCGTGTGGGACCGTGCGCAGCAGCAGTGGACACCCGCCGAGGAGGCTTTCGCGGGCAACCGCGAGGACCTGGTCGGCCCGCTCGGCGACGTCTGGGCGCGCGCGTCCGGGGAGATGTTCCCGTTCGAGTACTCGGCGCGCACGATCGCGGGGAGCCGCTCATGACCACGGTCGAACCCGAGCAGGCGCCGGAGGCGTCGGGCGCGGTGGCGGCGGTCGTGGTCCGCGGGTTGGTCAAGCGGTACGGCCGCCTGCTCGCGGTGGACCACCTCGATCTCGACGTGCCGGCGGGCTCGGTCGTCGGGTTGATCGGCCCCAACGGCGCCGGCAAGACCACGACCATGTCGGCCATCACCACGCTGCTGACACCTGATGCCGGCCGCATCAAGGTCTTCGGCCACGACCCTGACCTCGAACCTCGCGAGGTCCGCCGGCTGGTCGGGTGGATGCCGGACTTCTTCGGGTTGTACGAGGGACTGACCTGCGCCGAGTACCTCGACTTCTTCGCCGCCGCATACGGGCTGGCGGCAACCGTGCGGCGCAGTCGAGTGGGCGATCTGCTCGAGCTGGTGGACCTGACCGACAAGCGGGACACAGACGTCGCAGGCCTGTCACGTGGCATGCAGCAGCGCCTCGGCCTGGCGCGCACGCTGGTGCACGACCCGTCCTTGCTAGTGCTCGACGAACCCGCCAGCGGCCTCGATCCCCGCGCCCGCATCGACTTGCGGGAGATCCTTCTGGAGCTCGCCCGCCAGGGGAAGACGATCCTGATCAGCTCGCACATCCTCGCCGAGCTCGGCGAGATGTGCGACCGCGTGGCGATCGTGCAGCACGGACGCGTGCTGGCTCAGGGCACGCCCGACGAGCTCAAAGCGGCGTCGCGCGGCACCACGTCGGTGCAGGCGCGGATTCTCGGCGGCCCCGACGCCGTGCAACGGGCCGTCGCGGTGGCACTGGACGGGGGAGCGCTGCAGGCGGTGGGCCAAGGGCCGACGCTGTTCGCCGAGCTGACCGGTGGCGAGGATGCGGCTGCGGACCTGCTGGCACTGCTCGTCGGCGCCGGCCTGCGGGTCGTCTCATTCGCCGAGCGCGACGGCGGTCTGGAGCGGCTGTTCCTGTCGGTCACGGACGGAGGGCGGTCATGAGAGCGGTCAACCCCGTGCTCCGTCGCGAGCTGGTCGAGCGCTGGCGCTCACGCCGCGCGCCCGTGACGCTGACCCTGTACCTGGCCGTCCTTGGCGCGATCATGTACCTGCTGTACCGCGTGGGCGTGGCGATGCTCGACGCGCAGTTCGGCTTCGGTGTCGACGCCGCCAGCGCCGGCCCTGTCCTGGGACGGTTCCTGATCGAGGGGCTGTTCTTCTTCGTCCTGCTGCTCGTGCTCTTCGTCGGTCCGGGCTACGCCGCCGCGCAGATCTCCGGTGAACGCGAGCGGCGCACCCTCACGCTGTTGCAGGTCACGCTGCTGGGACCGCTGCAGATCGTGCTCGGCAAGCTCGGTGCCGCCGTGGCCTGGCTGACCCTGCTGGTCACCGCGGCCGTGCCGCTTGGCGCCGCAGCGTTCTTCCTTGGTGGCTTTGGATTGGTCGACCTGTTGCGGGGCGGGGTGTACCTGATCGTCATCGCCGTCGCGATCGCAGCGATGGGCCTGGGGATCTCGTCACTGACCAAGCGCACGACGGGGTCGATCGTGCTGACCTACGGCCTGGTGCTCACCCTGGTCCTGGGGACTTTCTTCCTCTCCGCCGTCGAGGCGGTCTTCCGTGCGACGCGCAACGCGCACGTCCCGACGCCGGTCGCGCTCTACCTCAACCCGTTCTTCGGCTTGGCCGACGCGGTGAACGCGGCGCGGCCGATGTTCTTCGAAGCCGGCGGGTTGCCGTCGCCCCTGGGGTTGCTGGGCCAGGCGTTGCCCGAGGCCCGGATGGTCGACGAGGCGATGATGGGCGGAGCCATCGCCGGTGAGGTCGTCGAGGCGGTGCCCGTTCCGGTCGAGGAGTTCGAGAGCGCGCCTTTGGTCCCCGGCGAGGAGCCGCCCCCCGTCGTGATCGCCGAGCCGGACCTCCCGCCGCCGATGGTCGCGCCGGACGCCGAGAACTTTCGCCCCGGCGTCCGACCCGACGCCGGCCCGCCGGTGTGGCTCATCGTGATGCTGCTGTACCTGCTGATGGGGCTGCTGGGTCTGCTGGTCGCGACGCGCAGGCTGCGGGTCACGGAACCGCGTTCCCGCGTCAGCGCGACGGCGGGGTCGCCGCCCCGTCCGGGGGCACCCGCACCGGCTGCGGCGGAGCCCGGCCGTTGGGAGCGGGCACCGTGACGACACCGCACCTCGACCGCCTCGTCGTCAACGCCCGCCGGCGGATGCGGGTCAACCGCGCGCTGTGGATCGCCGCACGGGCGGTCGTGATCGCCGGGGGGGTCCTCGTGCTGTGGCACGCCGCGGCGCGGGCGGTGCTGCTGCCTGCCGCCGACACGCTGGTGTGGGCGGGCGCCGTCGCCATCGTGGCGACCACCGTCGGCGCAGCCTCGACGCTGCGGATCCCACCGGTGTGGGCCGCGTGGGCCGCCGACCGGTGGCTGGCAACCGACGACCGCTACGCCACGGCCGTGGAGCTGGCGGGTTCCACCGCGGCGCTTGCTGCGGCGCAGGTGCGCACGGCCGAGGAATCGGCCGCCGGGGTCCGACGGTTTCCTCAGGGACCGCGCGTGCCGGTCCGCCACTTCGCCGTCGGCGCCGGTCTGGTCGCCGTCGCCGGCGTGCTCGGCACCCTGCCCAACCCGCAGGATGACGTCCGCGCACGCCTTGCCGCGGAGCGGGCCGCCATCCAGGCCCAGGCCGACCAGCTGCGAACGGCCGCCGAGGATCTCGACGCCGCCGACGCTGAGCAGGGCGAGGTCGCACAGCAGCTGCGGCGCCTGGCCCAGGAGCTGGAGCAGGCAGACCGGGCGCACGCCCTGCAGCGGCTCGCCGAGCAGCGCGCTGACCTCGCCAGACGGATCGACCCGGCGGCCGCGGCCAAGCGCACCGCCCTGTCGGGCCTGGCGCAGGAGCTGGCGGCCCGGCCACTGGGTGACGGTGACACCGTTCGACGCCAGCTCGATGATCTCGCACAACGCCTGACCGCCGGCGACCTCGACCAGC
>DATLGM010000281.1:0-8982 GCA_035540515.1 Egibacteraceae bacterium
GGACCTCGATGCACGAAAAGGGGCTGGCCATCGACTTCTACAAGAAGGCGCGCAACGGCAGCGCGGTGCCGATCGCCGGCACCAAGGAGCTCCGCTGGCTCAAGCGCCACGCCCACCGGTTCGGTCTGTACAACCTTCCCAGCGAACCGTGGCACTGGAGCACCAACGGCCGCTGAGCGGGTCACGCCGGCTGCAGCTGGGCCGCCGCGCGCCGGCGCAGGTGCCGGATGCCCCAGCCCACGCCGGCGATCCACAGCACAATCAGTCCGAGGGTCAGCACGTAGGCCACCGTGGTGATCCAGGCCGGCGCTTCCTGCGCCTCACGCAGCAGCAGCTCCTGGCCCTCGACGAACTCGCGGGTGAACGTCGCCGTCGCCGGCACCTCCTCCGCCGGTATGGCGCGATCCTCGGGCAGGAAGATCGGTGCGGCGAGCATGCGCCGGCCGTCGTGCACGCGGATGAGCGCCTTCCACTGGCCGTGGACCGGGATCGGCCGAGTCGTGCGGTACACCCCCGGTTCGACCCGGTCCAGGGGGTCGGCGAAGCTGTGCACGCCATGGCGCCACTCGGCGCCCTGCCACGCGGTGACGTTGACGTACTCGGCGTTGTCGGCCAGTGACGGCGGCTGCAGCGCGATGGTGGCGTGCACGGTGCGCTCCGCGCCGCCGGTGACGTCCTCCAGCGTCACGGCGGCGGCCGTGCCGGGCGCCCCGGTCATCGGGATCGGATAGACCATGGCCGCCACCACGACCAGGCCGCTGGCCACGGCGACCCAGGCCGGCACGGTCTGCCGCGCCGCCTCGGGCGGTGCCAGCGCCCGGCCGATGAAGCCGCCGATGACCGCCGCGCCGATCGCGGCGGGCACCGCCACGGCGAGCGTCTCGGGCAGCATCGTCACCGGCCACGGGATCGGCATGAACACGGCCGTCCACGCCCACTCCGAGGCCAGCCCGACCGTGGCGATCCCCACGCCGGCCACCGCACCGAAGGACAGCTGCCGCTCGGTGGGAACCAGACGGGCGGCTGCCTCGACGGCCAGCGCCGCCCCCAGGTACAGCGGGAAGTGCAGCATCGTTCGGCCCAGCACCGGTGTGACCAGCAGCGTCAGCCCGCCCCGCACCAGCAGGAACACCGCGACGGCCTGCACGGCGCCCCACGGTCCGAGCCGGATCCGGGCGGCGACGAGGGCCAGGCCGGCGGCGACCATGATCAGCACCGGCTGGTACAGCAGGCGAAACTGCGGCACCGCGTAGTCGTACTCGGCCTGCAAGGTCGACGCGCCGATCAGGAAGGCACCGGCCATGGCGGCGTTGAGCAGTCGGGGGAAGCGCTCGGTCGCACCCGCTCCGGGTGTGCGGCGCGCCTCTCCGACCAGGATCCACAGGCACAGCGTCGCCAGCGACGCGCCGCCGACCATCTGGATGTGCGTCGGGCTCCACAGCGTCACGTCCTGACCGAATATGCGATGCCAGACGTCGTCCATCGGGAAGCCGAGCAAGGCGACCACCCCGCACACGGCGAGCAGCACGCCGCCGATTGGGACGCGCCACCCGTCACGGAGCCGGATGCCGGTCGGGTGGTCATCGTCGACGCCCAGGAACAGGCACACCATCCCCGCCAGCGCGATCCCCAGCAGGCCGAAGATGATGAACCAGTGCGACGGGTTGGCAAACGGTCCCGGATCACGGCCGTTGTCGATGTGCGTCGACACGTCCCAGTAGAAGCCGAACACGGCGATCAGCAGCGACCCTCCGACGAGCAGCAGGGGCACGGCGGCGGACCCCGGCAGTCCGACGAGGCGCTCGGACAGCCCCGCGATGCGGGTGAGCAGCCGCGTCTGGTCGGTGCGGTGGGCCCAACCGACGAAGGCGACGAGCGCCACCAGCAGCGTGCCCACGATCGCGGCGGGCACGAGGTCCTCGGTGGGGACGCCGCCGGCCGGCGGGCCGTCGGCGGCCGCCGGGGCGGCCCAGCCCACGACCACAGTGGCGGCGGCAAGCGTCAGTGCGGTCAGGCGACGTGCCACGACAACGTCCTCTCTCTGCTGTTCTATGTTCCACCGTTTCACGTTACCGTTATCGGCGTAACGCATGCATCGACGGGGCAAACCGGCATCGCCATGCGCATGACGATCGAGGAGCTCGCCGCGGCCAGTGGCCTGACGGTGCGCAACATCCGCGAGCACCAGACCCGGGGGTTGTTGCCGCCACCCGTGCTGGTGGGCCGAAAGGGCACCTACGACGAGCGCCATGTGGCTCGGCTGCGCCTGGTCGTGCAGCTGCAGCGCGAGGGCCTGAACCTCGGCGCCATCGACTGGCTTCTGCAGCGCGCACCCGCGGAGACCACCGACGAAGTCGTCCGCTTCGAGCGCGCGCTGTTCGCCCCCTGGGGCTTCGACGCGCCCGAGCAGTGGACCGCCGAGCAGCTCAACGCCACGGTCGGTCTTTTCGACGAGGCGGTGCTGGAACGTGCGGTCGCGCTCGACGTCGTCCGCCCCGCCGAGGGCGGGACGTGGGAGATCCCGAGCCCACGACTGCTGCAGGCGGGCGCCGATCTCCGAGCAATCGGCGTACCCCTGGAGGCAGCGCTCGATGTCGTCGACCTGCTGCGCGAGCACACCAGCGCGGTCGCCCGCGCGTTCGTCCGACTGTTCGTCGACCACGTCTGGGGCCCGTTCGATGCCGCCGGCCGCCCTCCGGACCAGTGGGAGCAGGTCCGCAGCGCCCTCGAGCGGTTGCGACCGATCGCCACCCAGGCGCTGCTCGCGGTGTTCCAGCAGTCCATGCAGGCCACGGTCGCGGCCTCGGTGGACGGCGAAGCCGGTCCGCGGCAGGAGTCCGCGTAGTGGACCGGGGCACCCCGCCCTTCGACGCCTGATGTGCAGACCCATCCGACACCGGGTAGTGTGACAGTCAGGACTGACACGGTAGGCCCGCTGCAACCACAGGAGCCCCCATGCCCCCGACCGCGCGTCGCGCCGCCATCCTCGGCGGCAACCGCATCCCGTTCGCCCGCCAAAACGGGCCGTACGCCAACGCCAGCAACCAGGACATGCTGACCGCGGCGCTGGACGGCCTCGTCGCCCGCTTCGCCCTGCAGGGTGAGCGCGCCGGCGAAGTCGTCGCCGGCGCCGTGCTGAAGCACGCCCGCGACTTCAACCTCACCCGGGAGGCCGTCCTCGGCAGCCAGCTGGACCCGGGGACTCCCGCCTACGACCTGCAGCAGGCGTGCGGCACCGGCCTGGAGACCACCATCGCCGTCGCCAACAAGATCGCGCTCGGCCAGGTCGAGTGGGGGATCTCGGGCGGCGTGGACACGACGAGCGACGCGCCGATCGCGATCAACGACGACTTGCGCCGGGTGCTGCTGGAGTTCAACGCTGCCAAGACACCGCAGCAGCGGGCGCGGATCGTCGGCAAGCTGCGCCCCAAGCACCTGATCCCCGAGATCCCTCGCAATGCAGAGCCCCGCACCGGCTTGTCGATGGGCGGCCATGCGGCCGTCACCGCCGAGCAGTGGGAGATCAGCCGTGAGGCGCAGGACCGTCTGGCGATGGAGAGCCACCACAACCTCGCGGCGGCGTACGACCGCGGGTTCTTCGACGACCTGTTGACGCCCTACCTCGGCTTGGACCGAGACCAGAACCTGCGGCCCGACACCGACGTGGACAAGCTCGCCAAGCTCCCGGTGGTCTTCGGCGACAAGGAGTCCGGGACCATGACGCCGGGCAACTCCACGCCGCTGTCCGACGGCGCGGCCACGGTGCTGCTGGGCAGCGAGGAGTGGGCGAACGCTCGCAGCCTGCCGGTGCTCGCCTACCTCGTCGACGCGGAGGTGGCCGCCGTCGACTACGTCCACGGCGAGGAAGGGCTGCTCATGGCCCCCGCCTACGCGATTCCACGGCTGCTCGAGCGCAACGGCCTGTCGCTGGACGAGTTCGACTTCTACGAGTTCCACGAGGCGTTCGCCTCGACCGTCCTGGCGACCTTCGCGGCCTGGGAGGACCCGGGGTTCTGCAAGGAGCGCCTGGGTCTGGACGGGCCGCTCGGATCCGTCCCGCGCGATCGGCTCAACGTCGCCGGCTCGTCGCTGGCGACCGGGCACCCGTTCGCGGCGACCGGCGGCCGGATCGTCGCCACCGTCGCCAAGCTGCTGGCCGAGAAGGGCAGCGGACGGGCACTGATCTCGATCTGCGCCGCCGGCGGCCAGGGCGTCGTCGCGATCCTGGAGCGTTGATCATGGCCGACCGCTACCAGACCCTGATGAACACCGGCGTGGGCCGGCAAGTCGCCGGCACCGTCGGCCTGCCCGTGCCGGAGCGGTTGCGGCGCCACACCCCCGGCGACCCGGTCGCCCACGGTCCGGTGCTGCTGGGCGAGGCGCCGGGGGGTCATCTGGCCAAACACGTCCAGCAGGCGCTGGAGGCTGCGGGCGTGGAGGTGCACACGACCCCTGCGGGGGGCGACGCTCGTTACGCCGCGCTGATCTTCGACGCCAGCGGTGTCGCCGACTCGACGCAGCTGCGGCAGCTGCAGCAGTTCTTCACTCCGGCCATCCGGTCGCTGCTGCCCAGCGCGCGGCTGCTGGTTCTGGGAACACCGCCCGACCACGGCGATGCGCGCCGGCGAACCGCCCAGCGGGCCCTGGAGGGCTTCACGCGGTCGGCCGGCAAGGAGATGCGCCGCGGCGCCACGGCCAACCTCATCTACGTGGCCGACGGCGCCGAGTCGGGCATGGACTCGACGCTGCGGTTCTTCGTCTCCGGACGCTCGGCCTACGTCAGCGGCCAGGTCGTGACCCTGCGCCCCGACGCGGATGCGGCGCTGCCCGACGACTGGGATCGCCCGCTGGCCGGCAAGGTGGCGGTCGTCACCGGTGCAGCGCAGGGGATCGGCGCGGCGATCGCGCGGACCCTCGCCCGCGACGGTGCGCACGTCGTCTGCCTCGACATCCCAGCACAGGGTGAGCCACTGCAGCGAGTGGCCAACGGGATCGGCGGAGAGACGCTGCAGTTGGACATCACTGCCGACGACGCCCCGGCACGCATCGCCGAGCACCTGACGTCGCGCCACGGCGGCGTCGATGTCGTGGTGCACAACGCCGGCGTCACCCGCGACAAGACGCTCGCCGGCATGGACGAGCAACGCTGGGACATGGCCATCGACATCAACTTGTCCGCTGAGGAGCGCATCAACGACGCGGTCATCCCGATCCTCAACGAGCACGGCAGGATCGTGTGCGTCTCGTCACTGTCGGGCATCGCGGGCAACCGCGGCCAGACCAACTACGCGGCGTCCAAGTCGGGGGTCATCGGGATGGTGCAGGCACTCGCCCCCGAGCTGGCGCAGCGCAACGCCACGATCAACGCGGCCGCGCCCGGGTTCATCGAGACGGCGATGACGGCAAAGATGCCCTTCGGTGTCCGCGAGGCAGGCCGGCGGATGAACAGCCTGAATCAGGGCGGGCAGCCGGTCGACGTCGCCGAGACGATCGCGTGGATGGCCAGCCCCGCCTCGGCGGCGGTCAACGGCCAGGTCGTTCGCGTCTGCGGCCAGAGCCTCCTGGGTGCCTGACATGCCCGAGGCCGTCGAGCTTGACCACGCCCCCGACCTGAAGCGGCTGTACGCCAAGGCTGCGATCAGCACGCTGATCAAGGGGTCGACCTGGCCGGACCACACGCTGGTCCGCAACGACGTCATCGTCGACCGGCAGCATCTGGCCGAGTACAACCGCGTGTGCGGCTACGGGCTGACCGATCACCTCCCGCTGACCTACCCGCACATCGTCGCCTTCCCGCTGGCGGTCGAGCTGATGGCGCAGCCGTCGTTCCCGCTGCCGCTGGCAGGCCTGGTGCACATCCGCAACCGGATCACCCAGCGTCGGGCCCTCGTCGTCACCGAGCCGCTGACCGTGCGCGTGCACCTGACCGAGCCGCGGCCCCACCCCAAGGGGCGGGTCTTCGACATCGTCGCCCAGGCCGAGTGCGCCGGCGAGCAGGTCTGGGAGTCGGTCAGCACGAACCTTCAGCGCGGCAAGGGGGACGACGCGGCCGACGCCGGCGCCGACCTCGGCCGCGACGGCCTCCGGCACGCAGCGACGTGGCGGGTGGCCAAGGACACGGGCCGTCGCTACGCCCGGGTGTCCGGCGACATCAACCCCATCCACCTCAACCGGGTCACGGCGCGGCTGTTCGGCTTCCCCCGGCCCATCGCGCACGGCATGTGGACCAAGGCGCGTGCGCTGGCGGCGCTGGCCGAGCGGCTGCCGGAGGCCTGCACCGCCGAGGTGGAGTTCCGCAAGCCGCTGCTGTTGCCGGCGACCGTCGAGCTCGCCACCCGCCGCACGGACGCCGAGTGGGCCTTCGCCGTGCGCGCCCGCAGCGGCAGCGCGCACGTGCACGGCCGTGTCACCGACGAGTAGGACGACCATGGCAACCTCTGCATCCCCCGCCCGCGGGCTTCCGGCCATCGACGCCGACCGTCTCCAGCGGGTCCTCGACGGACGCTGGGCGCAGGCGCGGCAGGACGCGCGCCGGCTGCTGCGCGCCAACCCGACGCCGGCGGTGCACGAGATGACCGTCGACGAGTACCGCGAGCAGATCAACGAGCACGCCAAGATGATCGCCCGCGAAGGTCATCCCGGACGCCTGTACACCAAGGCTGCCGGCGGTGAGGAGGACACCGGCGGAGCCGTGACCTCGTTCGAGATGCTCGGGTTGAGCGACCTGTCCCTGCTGGTCAAGGCCGGGGTCCACTGGGGACTGTGCGGCGGCGCGATCTTCCACCTGGGGACCGAGCGGCACCACGCCGAGTATCTGCCGAAGATCATCTCCTACGAACTGCCCGGCTGCTTCGGTATGACCGAGACGGGGCACGGTTCGGACGTTCAGTCGCTGCGGACCACGGCGACGTACGACCCGGACCGCGACGAGTTCGTCATCCACACCCCGGACGAGGACGCGCGCAAGGACTACATCGGCAATGCCGCGCTGCACGGACGGGTGTGCACGGTGTTCGCGCAGCTGGTCACGCAGGGACAGTCCCACGGCGTGCACGCCTTTGTCGTGCCAATCCGCGACGACGCCGGCAACGCGATGCCCGGTGTGACGATCGAGGACTGCGGCCACAAGGCGGGGCTCAACGGCGTCGACAACGGGCGGTTGACCTTCGACCAGGTCCGCGTGCCCCGCGACGCCCTGCTCAACCGCTTCGGCGACGTCGACGAGCGGGGCGTGTACTCCAGCCCAATCGAGAACGAGACCCGCCGGTTCTTCACCATGCTCGGCACGCTCGTCACGGGAAGGATCAGCGTGTCCGGCGCCGCGGTCAGCGCGACCAAGGTGGCGCTGACCATCGCGGTGCGCTACGGCGAGACCCGCACCCAGTTCGCGCCACCGGGTGCCGACCAGGAGATCACGCTGCTGGACTACCTGGTGCACCAGCGCAAGCTGCTGCCGGCGCTGGCCACGACGTACGCGCTCCACTTTGCGCAGAGTGAGCTGGTGGGGCGCCTGCACGATGTGTTCGGTGCCGAGGCCAAGGACGAGCGGGCGCAACGTCAGCTCGAGTCGCTGGCGGCCGGTATCAAGGCGGCCACCACCTGGCACGCGACCTCGACGATCCAGACCTGCCGCGAGGCGTGCGGCGGTGCCGGATACCTGTCGGAGAACCGGCTGCCGCAGCTCAAGGCCGACACCGACGTCTTCACCACCTTCGAGGGCGACAACACGGTCCTCCTGCAGCTCGTCGCCAAAGGTCTGCTGACCGACTACCGCGACGAGTTCGGCAACCTCGACACGCTTGGCACGGTGAAGTTCGTGACCGACAAGGTGCTCAGCGTCGTCGCCGAGCGCACCGCCGCCAGGTCGCTTCTCCAGTCGCTGGTCGACGCGGTCCCCGGCCGCGACGAGGACAGCGACGTTCGCGATCGCGGCTGGCAGCTCGAGCTGTTCCAATGGCGCGAACGTCACGTGCTCGAAGGCGTCGCCATGCGCTTGAAGCGGGGCGCAGATGCCGGGCGTGACCTGTTCACCATCTTCAACGAGGCGCAGGACCACGTGCTGCTCGCCGCCAGGGTGCACATCGACCGGATCGTCCTCGAGCAGTTCCTGCTGGCGATTGAATCGTGCGAGGACCCGCAGGTCGCCGCCGTGCTCGAGCGACTGTGCGAGCTGCACGCCCTGTCGACCCTGGAGCGCGACCGCGCCTGGTTCCTCGAGCACGGCCGCTTCACGGCGCGGCGGTCCAAGGCGATCACCGCGGCCGTCAACGACCTGTGCCGCGAGCTGCGCCCCCACGCGCGGCTGTTCGTGGACGCCTTCGGCATCCCCGACGAGGCGATCGGGGCGCCGATCGCACTGGGCGCTGAAGACCGCCGCCAGCAGCTGCGGCGCGCAGCCGGCGACGGCGGCACGGACAAGGTCGACGCGCAGCGCGGCTGATGGCCTACACCATCGACGAGCTGGCTGCCGCGACGGGACTGCCGTCCCGGACGATTCGCCACTACCAGTCCGAGCGCGTCCTCCCGCCGCCGGTGCGCCACGGCCGCACCGCCGTGTACGGCGAGGAGCACCTGACTCGGCTGGCCCTCATCGCCCGGTTGCAGGAACGGGGGCTGTCGCTGAAAGCGATCCGTGACGCCCTCGCGGAGGTCGAGCGCGGCGACCTTTCGCTGGAGGATTGGCTGGGCATCTCCGAGCAGCTGCGCCGGCCGTGGTCCGAGGACGCGCCGGCGGTGGTCTCGGTCGATGACTTGGAGCGCCGGCTCGCCGGCCAGCCCAGCGCCGACCTCGCCGCGTTGATCGACGTGGGGTTGGTCAGGCCTCCCGACGGCGATCCGCCGGCGTGCGTGATCCCGAGCCCCGCGTTGCTCGACATGTCGCTGTCGCTGGACACCGCCGGCGTGGACGTCACCACCTCCGCCGGCGCCGCCGCCGTGTTGCAGCGCAACCTGCGGACCGCTGCCGACGACGTCGTGGACCAC
>DATLGM010000282.1:0-9498 GCA_035540515.1 Egibacteraceae bacterium
GCTCGAGGTCCCCGGCGCCGGCCCGGATCCCCGGCAGCAAGGCAAGCAGTGCCGCCCGGCGGATCCAGAAGTCGTCGTCGCCGGCCCACCGGTCGAGGACCGTGCCGTCGACGCCACCGCGCCGCACGAGCGTCCCGACCACGGACACCGACAGCCCGTCGACCAGCGCCCACGTCCTGGACTCACGCAGCAGCCGTTCGAGCAGCGTCACGTCGTCGGGGCCCACAAGGTCCAGGCGTGCGGCGAGCAGCTCGACGGCGGCCATCCGGCACTCGTGCACCTCACGTCGCCACAGGTGCTCGACGACCGCGACCAGCTCGTCGTGTGACAGCGGTCGGTGCGCGTCGATGAGCTCCTGTGCGGCGCGACGGATCGCCGGAACGCTGGCACCCAGGAACATCAGGTCGCTGCGCAGATACGCCTTCTCATGCACGGCCCGCTCGGCGGTGCCCTGCTCGCGCAGTCGCTGGACCAGTGCGTCGGTCGTGGCGACGACGTCCATGCGCCGCCGGTCAGGTGCTGCCGCGGCGGCCCTGGAGCGCCTCGCGCGCGGCGCGGACCCCGTCCTGTGCCAGCTGCTGGCCCTCGGCGACGTTGTCCTTGACGACATCTCGCGCGCTCGCGCCGACCTTTGAGGTCCGCGGCACGATCAGCCAGATCGCGAGGTAGGCCCACAGCCCCGCGCCGCCGAACACCGCGGCAACGACGAACAGCACCCGCATCAGGGTCGCGTCGACCCCGAAGTACTGGGCCAGGCCGCCGCACACGCCGGCGATCAGCCGTTCGTCCTCGCTGCGTGTCAGCTTCCGCACCTCATCCATGGTGTCGTCCTTTCTAGCGAACACTGAACGACGCGACGCCGCCGTCGATGTCGATGTCGGCGCGGTCGTCAGCCCGGTCGAAGCCAGGTGACTCGTAGCGGCCGTCGACCTTGGGGAAGCGGTGCTCGTCGATGGTGAAGCCCGCCAAGGCGCTGCGGTTGCGCACGGAGGCGGCGACCCCCTCGGGCACGCGGATGCGCACGTCCGCAGCACCTGCGGACACCGAGACATTGCAGCGACCGTGGGCCGGCAGGACCACCTCGACGTCGCTCGCGCCGGTCTGCACCTTCAGCGACCGCACGAGCGCGTCGGCGAGGTCCAGCCGCACCTGTGAGGCCCCGGTGCGGACCTCCAGGTCGATCGGCACGTCTCGGGCGAGCCCCAGGTCCCACACGACGGCCGCCCGACGTCCCGGCCACTGCTCCCACGTGCCGGTCGGCTGCAGCGTCGCCTCCAGACGACCGTCGCGGTGGGTCTTCGTGGTCTGCACGATGCTCGACGAGGTGCCCTCCACCAGGTGGCCCGCTGTCGCGCCCCCGGCCATTCGGATGGTGCCGGCGCCGTGGCTGAGGACCAGACGAGCCGCGGTGGCGCCATCCAGTGGCACCGCCACAGCGACGGGGTCGGCCGCGGCGGCCGATGGCGCCGAGCGTTCGCTGCGCAGGCCGGCGGACAGCAGCCACGCGCCCGCGCCCAGGACGACGAGCGGACCGATCGGCACGCCCCCGGGCAGCACGCCCACCGCGTGCAGCAGCGCCAACGTTCCCGCGAGCACCATCAGCCCACCGGCCACCACAGGCAATCGGAGCTCGGTCATCGCCGGTCCCCGCCGATGGCGGTGGCAGCCAACGCCAACCCGGCGACGATCAGCAGCACGGGCCACAGGTAGGTCACCTGCACGGTCCACATGCCGAGGTCGTCGAGCAGGTACGCCACCCCCAGCGCCACGAACACCACGCCGAACATCACCGCTGATCGATCGATCTTCATCGCCGCACCTCGATGCTGCCAAAGCCAACGGACAGGTCGAGCACCAGTCGACCGCCCATCTCGCCACCATGGACGATCTCGTCGACGCGGACGCCGACGCCGTTGCGCGTCCGTCCGGCGATGTTGACCTCACCGGCCGCCGTGCTGGCCTTGACCTCGACCGTGGCGTCGGGCGGCAGCGTCACCGTCAGCTCGCCCGCCCCGACGCCTGCGGTGACCTCGGCTTGCTGGCCCGGCTCCAGGCGCAAGCCCGACAGGTCCACGGCCAGGGGGCCGGCGGCCAGCTCGTACGACGCCGCCAGCTCCGCAACCGTGGTGGGCTGGTAGGTGCGCTCCCCCACCCCGGCCAGCGGTGTCGGCAGTCGGGTCGGGATCAGTGACGACACAATCAGCAGCAGCGCGAGCACGACACCCAGGAAGCCCAGCCCCCCGTGATGCCCGCGCCGGGCGGTGGCGATCATGACGCCGCCGATGACGATCAGCGCGCCGGACAGCAGGGCCTGCCAGCGCAGAGCGAAGGCGCCGGTCGCCTCCAGCAGCCAGGCGACGCCGAGCAGGATCAGCAGGCCACCGAGCACCATGCGACCGGCCGGATCGGGCCGTGACGGGTGCGGTGCAGGCGCAGGCGGCGGGGATGTCTGGCGCGTGACGGTCGGGGTGCTCATCGACGGCCTCCCAGCATGATGACGAAGACGCCCGCCGCGATCAGCAGGGCGGGGCCGACCAGGTGGTCCAGCGCCGGCAGCAGGCGTCCGAGCAGGCTCAGCGTGCCGAAGATCACCAGGCCGGCGCCCAACGCGACGGCGAGCCCCTGACCGGAGCCGCCGCGGCGATCGCCCGGTGCGACGGCTTCTCCCGGCTTCTGCTCGGGAATGGCGATCAGTCCGATCAGGTACAGCAGGACACCAGAACCGCCGAAGATGGCGAGCAGCACGAACCCGATGCGGATCAGCACCGGGTCGATGCCGAGGTACCGGCCCAACCCTCCGGCGACGCCGAAGACGACGCGGTCGTCGGTCGGCCGCCGCAGCAGCGGCTCTGCCCGCGGTGCGGACGCACCTGCCGGCGTCTGCATCGGTTCGCGGTCGGTGTCGATGGGTCCCGTCATGGTGTCGACGTCCTTTCGTGACTGGGCCACGACCTCAAGACGGGGCCGTCGCAGCCTCACGGCGCGAGGCGCGACGGCATCCTCCCGCAGGATGCGTCACCACCGTCCCGTGTCACGGCCCAGCATGCCTTCCCGTCCCTGTCCCGGCCAGGGTCATTCGGCCCGGCGCATGCGGGGCGTGCGTCCCGGTTACGAGCGCGTGTCGCGGCGCAGTGGGTGGCTGTCGGGCACCTCGACGACGACCAGCTCCAGCCCGTCGGGGTCGGCCACGGACATCTCGATCAGTCCCCACGGCTGTGTCCGAGGTGGCTCGTCGACATCGACACCGACCGCGCGTAGCCGCTGGTAGGCGGCCTGGGCGTCGGGCACCTGCAGCCACAGTCGGATGCCGGAAGGGGCCGGACCGACGCCGCCCTCGGTCAGCTCGAGGTAGCCGCCGCCCAGGAAGTACACGACACCGCGCGAGCCGGGGTGACCCCACTCGCGGTACCGCACCAGGCCCCAGCGGTGCTCGTAGAAGTCCGTCGACCGGTCGAAGTCACCCGGGCGCAGTAGGACCCTTGACTGCAGCACCCGCAGCGGCCCCTCGTCGGCGGGCGTCGGCCCCGCGATCACCGGCGCGTCGATGGTCACCGGCGCCGGTGGCGCCACCGCGTCGCTGTCCGGCGTGTCGGCGGACAACAGGTGGGTGAAGCGCGCCTGGTGCTGCCCCGGCTGGCGCTCCACGCGCCGGGCCAGCGGCTCGGGATCCCGCTCGACCAGGCGCTGCAATGCCTCGTCGACCTCGTCGGGCGTCGCGAAGCCGTGCAACCGCTCGGTGCGGGTCCGCAGCTCACCGGCCGTCTGCGGTCCGCGCAGCATGAGCACGCAGAGCACGGCCAGCTGGCCGCCATCGAGCCCCAGCGCCTCGTCGACCAGGTGTCGGTGCTTCTCCACGCGATCGCCGGGCCGATGGACCATGCGCGCCAGCCCCCGCTGGCGCAGGCTCAGCAGGCAGCGGCGGACGGTCGCGCGCTCGTAGGACACCACCGGGTCTCGGTTGGTGCTCTGGTTGCACGCCGCGACCAGCGCGCTCTCGGTCAGCGGGTAGGCCTGGGGGGTGGCCAGCTGCTTTTCCACCAGTGCCCCCAGCACCCGGACTTCCTGGGCCGACAAGTCCATGGGCGGAGCATAGAAGCGGCCTACGCTGTGCGCGGATGGCACAAACCCTGCTTGCGGTCATCGGTCCCGGCGGACCGGACGTCGACCCCGCCCTCCTCGAGGCCGCACAGGAGGTCGGATCCCGCGTGGCCGAGGCGGGGGCAGGCGTCGTGTGCGGCGGCCTCGACGGCGTCATGGCCGCCGCGGCAGCGGGGGCACGGCGCGCCGGCGGCATGACCGTGGGAATCCTGCCGGGCACCGACCCCAGCCACGCCAACCCCGACATCGACATCGCCGTCCCCAGCGGCCTCGGTGAGGCCCGCAACACGCTCGTCGTGCGAGCGGCCGCGGCGGTGATCGCGATCGGTGGCGGCTACGGGACGCTGTCGGAGATCGCGTTCGCGCTGAAGACGGGCACCCCCGTGGTCGGCTACCGGACGTGGGAGCTGCGCCGCGACGGGGTGGTCGACGCCGGCATCCTCGTCGTGGACACCCCGCGCCACGCTGCCGCCGAGGCGTTGCGCGCCGGCGGACTGACACCCCGGGAGGTCATCACGTGACCGTCGACCTGGACGAGCACGACGTCACCTTGCGCGACGGCACCCGGGCGGTGATTCGGCCCATCACCCCCGACGACCGGTGGCGCCTGCAAGAGGGGCTGCGACTGCTGTCACCGCGGTCGCGCTACCTGCGGTTCCACGCGCCGATCGACCACCTGACCGCCGACCAGCTGACCTACCTGACCCACGTCGACTACCGCGACCACATGGCCTGGGTCGCGCTGAACCCCGATGCGCCCGACGAGCCGGGCATGGGCGTCGCGCGGTACGTCCGCCTGGTCGATGAGCCGGCGGTCGCCGAGGCCGCCGTGACGGTGCTCGACCGCTATCAGGGGCGTGGCCTTGGCACTGTGCTCCTCAAGCGGCTGGCGGCCACCGCCGCCGCCAACGGCATCACGACGCTGCGCAACTACGTGCTCGCCGAGAACACCGCCATGCTCGAGGTGTTTGACGCCCTGGGCGCCCGACGAGTCGACGAGGGCGCCGGCGTGTACCGCATCGACGTACCGGTCGAGGGTGCCGAGCAGCAGCGCAGCACCGCCCGCGAGATCCTCCGCGAGATCGCCAGGGGCGTCCTGCCGCCGCTGCGCGAGCTGTTCGCCGGCCGCGGCGACGTCGACGTCTAGCCGGGCGGCTCCGGCTTGTCCTGATCCTTGGCCGGACGGTGCCCCGGCTGGTTCTCCTCGGGCACGGGACCGACGTTGCCGCCGGTGTCGATCTCGTCGTCGGCGTTGAACTTGGCGCTGTCCATGTCGGTGGATCCCAGACCGGAGCGGCGTAGCTCGGGCTGTTGTGGCTTGGTCATCACGACTCCTTGTCGCCTATCGCCTGCCCGTCGGCGCCGCGCCGCAAACGCCTCAGCCCCCGCGGTACCCGACCGGCAGGTGCACGTCGCCGTCGGTGGTGACGTAGTAGACCTGCCAGTGGTAGTAGCCGCGGAACGCACGCTCGTCGGACCGCATCACGTCGGCATAGGCGGCGATGGCCTCGACGTAGGCGTCGGAGTGGTTGTAGTGCCACACGGCGCGGCGCATGTCTTCCGGGGCTCCGTGGGCGGCCAGGTAGCGCGCTGCGGCGCGGATCGCGTCGCCGTCGTCGTGGACGTCGCCCTCGCCGTAGGCGTCCCAGGTCGCCGGCATGAACTGCATGGGGCCCTGGGCACCGGCGGGACTCGTGCCGCGGATGCGCCCCATGCGTGTCTCGACCAGGTTGATGGCGGCGAGATACGGCCATTGGATGCCGAACTCGGCGGCCGCGGACCGGTAGTGGCGCAGCAGCTGTCGGGCCGGAGCCGGTTGCACGATCTCCCACGCCGGCAGTCGCTCCTGCGGTGTCACCAGCGCCGCCAGCTCCGTGGCGGCGCCCGCGTTGCGACGCACGGCCTCCCGCAGATCGGCCGGGGCGGCGCGGATCACCTGGCGCCGCCACCGCGGCCGGTTGGCCAGGACGCGATAGGCCCGCTGCTGGGCGTGTGCCGCGCGCGCCAGGCGGCGGCCGCGGACGGCCGGCTCGCGGACGGCCCGTTCGGCGTCGACGACCATCGCGGCGAGCTCCTGCCAGCTGTCCGCCCGAGCGACGTCGACGGCGTCAGGGAGTGCTGGGCGTTCGTCCGGTGACGGCGCCGCGGTGGCCGGGGCTTGCTGTTCACCAGAATCTGCCTGGGGGGCCGGCGCACCGGCGTCGCCGGGCGGGGTCTGCTCGTCGCGCAGCGCCGGCGGGGTCGGACTGACGTCCACCGGCGGGGCCGGCACGGTGTCCGGGGCGCAGGCGGTCGCAACCATCACCGCCGCCATTGCGACCGCCGCCCGCCCGGCGGACATGGCTACCCGCCGATCTCCGGTGGTTCGGTCGCTCCCGGCCCGACGGTCGGGGCAACCTCGTCCTGCTGCATGCCCGGTGCGGCGGTCGGGCTCTCCTGCACCGCGTCGGGGGCCTCGCCCGGGTCACACGCCACGGCGCCGCCTGCGGCGAGCACCGCGGCCACAAGTCCATATCTGATCTTCATACCGAGTCCTTTTGGTGGTGTCGTGTCCGCCGTACCCGTCGGGACACCTGGGTACGCCGACGCCCCCGCCAGCAGGCCGGGGGCGCCGGTTCGGTTCTGTGGTGCTACTTGGTCAACGCGTCAACCAGCTCGTCCTTCGACATCGAAGAGCGGCCCGGGATGTCGGCCTGTCCGGCCTTGTCGCGCAGCTCGTCGACGGTCAGGTCGATGATCTCCTCGCGACGGGCGTCGGCGATGCTGCGGCCGTCACGGGCAGCGTCGGCGATGTCGGTCAGCTGCTGGTTCGCCGCCTTCACGACGCTCTTGCGCGCCTTGTTGGCGTTCTCGTAGGCCAGGATCGTGCGGACGTCGTCGGCGCTGTCGAGGTTGCGGATGCGGGCGACCGCCTGGTCGGCGGAGAGGTCGCTGTACCCGGTGATGGGCAGCTCGTCGTCGTGCAGCGCGCCGACCGACTTGCGGGTCGAACGGGCGGCCTTTGCGGTGCGGTTCGCGCCCTCGCTGCGTGCGACATCCTCGGTCCGCTCCAACGCCGCGTCACGGCCGGCGGTGAAGATCTCCTCGGCGGCGTCCTTGAGCTGGACGGCCTTCTCGACGTTGGTCTCGATGGTCTCCTCGGCGCGGTTGCCCCACGTCGACAGCACGCTCAGCGAGCGGTTGAGACCGTGCACGGCCTGCCGCACGGGATAGGCGGCAAGGCGGCGCGCGGCGCCGACACCGGCCTGGACGGGCGTCGGCTGGATCGCAACCGGCCCGCCGACGGCGGCCTCGGCCAGCCGCGTCCGGATCCACTCGACGGTCTCGGTGTGCGCGCGCTCCAGCCGCTGGGCCAGGCGTGCCACGTCTCGCTTGCCCGTGTGCTCGGCGAGCATCCGCACGAGCTGCGCGCGGTCGCGGAGCTGGTGCTCGAGCTGCAAGTCGCCCAGGAGGGCATCGGTCAGGGTCTGTCCCTGCTCAAGCTGCGTCTTGGCCAGCGCCCCGACCCGGCCGGCGGCAACGCCCAGGACGTCGGGAACACCGCCGAGGTTGCGGATGGCGGTGCGGATCTGCTGTGCGCGCTGGCGAGACTCCTTGGCGTTGTCGGCCAGCTCGCGGCGCGTCGACTCGTCCCGTGCCTGCGCCTGGCGCGTCTGGGCGATGAGGGTCTCGGTGTTGGTCAGCCGCAGGAGCAGGTTCAGCTCGCGGATCAGTGTGGCGGTTGGCTTGCCCATGGTGGTGCCGGTTCCTTTCGGTGCGTCTCGTCCGTCACCACCGGGTTACCCGAGCATGCAACTCATAAACTGGAGCAAGCGCCCGATCGTGGGCGCGAGCGCAGAGCGCCCCGCCTCACACCGGCCCGGGGTGGTCCCCCTCCAGCGGCGGGGTCCTCCCCACGGCCGCCACACACGCGGCGCACGTCTTCGCGCGGTCCACCGTCTCGCCGTGCACCCACCGCAGCGGCCCGCTGTGACCACAGGCGGTCACCCCGTCCCACTCCTGAGCGGTGTCGTCGGCCGGGGCAGCGGCGTGGTGCTGCGTGTTCCGGTCGGTCGACAGCCATACCCGCACGGTCGCTTCGGCCATGTCCCACCCGTCCGATCGGTCGTAATCCCGCGCCTACGCACGGTTATAAGGTCTGCCGCAGGGAACCCTACTCCGGCCGAGACCTTGCCGAGGCTCGTCATGCTGCGTGGAGGAAGGCTTCGGAGATGACTGACGACGTACCCGCGTCGCAGCGGTGGCGTGGACGGCCGGTCCACAGCCTGCTGGTGCAGGCCTTCATCTTTGCCGTCCCGGTGGTGGCCTCGGTGGCGGCGGCCGCGGCGGTGTCCGCCGTTGGTCCGCGCCCTCGCGGCACGGTCGAGCTGGTCGCCTGGTGGGTCGTGCTCACCGCCATTGCGCTGGCCGTGCTGACGCTGGTCGACCGGCTCGCGCGGCGCCTGCTGCCGCTGGCGACGTTGCTGAAGCTGTCGATGCTGTTCCCGGACCGGGCACCCTCGCGGTTCCGTGTCGCCCGCAACGCGGCCAGCGTCCGCAAGCTGTCCGAGCAGCTGGCGCAGGCGCGCGAGCGGGGACTGACCGCCGAGCCCGTGTGGGCCGCGGAGACCGTGCTGACGCTGATCACCGCGCTGGGCCACCATGACCGCCGGTCCCGCGGCCACTCCGAGCGCGTCCACGTCTACGCCGAGCTGCTCGCCGACGAGCTGGACCTCCCCCAGGCCGACCGCGACCGGCTGCGGTGGGCCGCGCTGCTGCACGACGTCGGCAAGCTCATCGTGCCGGCCGAGGTGCTCAACAAGCCCGCTGACCCCGATGACGGGGAATGGCAAGCGCTGCGCCGCCACCCTGAGGCCGGCGCCGAGCTGTGCGCCCCCCTGCTGCCGTGGCTGGGCGAATGGGGCGCAGCGATCGCACAGCACCACGAGTGGTTCGACGGCACCGGTTATCCCCGCGGGCTCAAGGGCCACGAGATCTCCCGGGCGGCCCGCATCGTCGCCGTTGCGGACTGCTACGAGGTCATGACCACCTCGCGCACCTACAAGCGGGCGCTGAGCCCGGCGGCGGCCCGCGAGGAGCTCGCCCGCTGCGCCGGCACCCAGTTCGACCCGGCCATCGTGCGCGCCTTCCTCAATGTCTCGCTGGGACGGCTGCGGCTGGCGATGGGGCCGCTCGCCGTCCTCGCCACGGTGCCGTCGATGGCCCGGCTGACGTCGTGGCTCGAGCCGGTGGCCCGCGCGGGAGCGGTGATCGGCGGTGCCGCGCTCATCATGGGCAGCAGCGGCGTGTGGCAGACGCCGGGGGCGGCCGAGGCGGCATCGCGGCCCGTCGCCCCTGCGACGACACCGGTCGTGGCGACGGTCGATGTCGGGGTGCCGCCGGAGAAGGCCCTCCCCCGCC
>DATLGM010000283.1:0-10085 GCA_035540515.1 Egibacteraceae bacterium
GACATCAAGGACTTCCTCGACGACTACATCGTCGGGCAGATCCACGCCAAGAAGATCTTGTCGGTGGCGGTCTACAACCACTACAAGCGGGTGCAGGCCGGCACCGGGGACAAGGACGGCGTCGAGCTCGCCAAGTCCAACATCTTGCTGCTCGGTCCCACCGGATCCGGCAAGACGCTGCTGGCCCAGACGCTCGCGCGGCTGCTCAACGTTCCGTTCGCCATCGCCGACGCCACGGCGCTGACCGAGGCGGGTTACGTCGGCGAAGACGTCGAGAACATCCTGCTGAAGCTGATCCAGGCCGCGGACTTCGACGTCAAGAAGGCCGAGACGGGGATCATCTACATCGACGAGGTCGACAAGATCGCCCGCAAGAGCGAGAACCCGTCGATCACGCGCGACGTCTCCGGCGAGGGCGTGCAGCAGGCGCTGCTGAAGATCCTCGAGGGCACCGTCGCGTCGGTGCCGCCGCAGGGGGGCCGCAAGCACCCCCACCAGGAGTTCATCCAGATCGACACGACCAACGTGCTGTTCATCTGCGGTGGCGCCTTCGCCGGCCTGGAGCAGATCGTCGAGCAGCGCATCGGTCGCAAGGGTGTCGGCTTCGGCGCCGACGTGCGCACTCGCCAGCAAAAGGATCTGTCGGAGCTGTACGCACAGGCGCTGCCCGAGGACCTGCTCAAGTACGGCCTGATCCCCGAGTTCGTCGGGCGCCTGCCCGTGCAGTGCTCGGTCGAGCAGCTGGACCGGCCGGCGTTGATCCAGATCCTCACCGAGCCCAAGAACGCGCTGGTCAAGCAGTACAAGAAGTTCTTCGAGTACGACAACGTGGCGCTGGACTTCACCGACGACGCGCTCGAGGCCATCGCGGATCTGGCGATCCTGCGGGGGACCGGCGCACGCGGCCTGCGGGCCATCCTCGAAGAGGTCCTGCTGAACACGATGTACGAGCTGCCGTCGCTGGCCGACATCGGCGAGTGCCACATCACCGGCGAGGTCGTCCGAAACAGCGTGAACCCCACCCTGGTGCCCGTCGCCGAGATGGAGCAGCGGCGCAAGCGCTCTGCGTAGCGCGGTCAGGACGCGGTGAGCAGCTCGCTGTACACGGCCTGAGTCTCGGCCGAGGGGTCAACGCCCAGCTCGTCGCGCAGCAGCACGCGGCACTGCTCGTAGACCCGCAGCGCCTCGGCGCGATCCCCGGCGGCCGCCAGCGCGCGCATCAGCCGGCGGTGGCCTGACTCGCGGAACGGCGCGATCGCCAGCGCGTCCCTGGCCAGCGCGATCGCCAGCGTCGTGTCGCCCCGCCGCAGCCACACCTCGACCAGGCAGTCGTACGCGCGCAGCAGTCGGTCGCGCAGGTCGGCGCGGCGGGCCGTCAACCACGGTGCGTCGTCGCCAGGCAGCAGCGGCCGGCGCAGGATCGCCGTTGCGACTGTCGCATCGCTCCAGGCGCCGCGCAGATCCCCTGCCCGCAGCGCCCCCTCGGCGCGATCCAGGCTGTTGGCGGCGGTCTCGACGTCCACGGCCGCGCCGGCGGGCAGCCGGAGCTCATAGCAGCCGGCGGCCGTGGCCAAGACCTGACCGCCGTCGAGTTCGAGACCGGACAGGCCAGCGCGCAGCTTGCTCACCACCGCCGACAGCGCCCCGTCGACGGACCGCGGCGGCGCGTCGGACCACACGGCGCCGGCGAGCTCGTCGCGGGGCACGGGCCGGGTCCGCGCCAGCACCAGGTACACCAGCGCGAGCCGTCCCTGGCGCCCCGGCAGCGACGACGCGGTCAGGTGGGCGTCGCCGTGCTCGACGGTGAGCCGCCCCGTGACGTAGACGCGGACCCTCGTGGGCTCCAAACTTTCCCCAACCACCCGCCAACGGCGGCATCGCAGCCTGATGACGATCGTCAGTGTGACCGATCGGAGGACGTCATGGAGAAGGTCGTCGAGTGCCCCTGCGGCGCGGTGGTGCGCGCCTCGGACGAAGATGAGCTGGTGTCGATGACCCAGGCGCATGCCAGCGAGGTGCACGACATGGAGATGTCCCGCGAGCAGGTGCTGTCCATGGCACAACCTGGGTAGCGCTGCGCGCGTCGCCACGCCCACGGCGACCAGCCCGCCGCCACCACCGGGCCGTCCGGCCGCTGGCACCGGTTGCGTACCCTGTGGCGCATGAGGGCTGAGCTGAGCAAGGCGTACGACCCTTCCGAGGTCGAGGCACGGCTGTACGCGTGGTGGGAGCATCGACAGCTGTTCGACGCCGACACCACCAACGAGGGCGAGCCGTTCGCCGTCATGCTCCCGCTGCCAAACGTCACCGGGTCACTGCACCTCGGCCACGCGCTCGACCACAGCATTCAGGACGCCGTCATCCGCCGGGCCCGGATGATGGGCTACAACGCGCTGTGGCAACCCGGCACGGACCACGCCGGCATCGCCACCCAGAACGTCGTGGAGCGCGAGCTGGCCAAGGAAGGCCTGTCGCGCCACGACCTTGGCCGTGAGGCCTTCGTCGAGCGGGTGTGGCAGTGGCGCGAGGCGTCCGGTGAGACGATCTTGCGCCAGATGCGCCGCCTGGGCGCGTCATGTGACTGGCGCCGTTCGGTGTTCACCCTCGACGACCACTACGTCGAGGCGGTGCGGCTGACCTTCTGCACGCTGTACGAGCAGGGCCTGATCTACCGCGGCTACCGCTTGATCAACTGGTGCCCTCGCGACATGTCGGCGATCTCCGACATTGAGGTCGACCACACCGAGGAGCGCGGTGAGCTGGTGTTCATCCGCTACCCCGCCGCCGATGGCGGTGACGGTGTGGTGGTCGCGACGACGCGCGCCGAGACGATGCTGGGCGACACCGCCGTGGCTGTCCACCCGGACGACGAACGCTACCGCCACCTGGTTGGCTCGACGGTGGTCCTCCCGCTGCTCGACCGGGAGATCCCCGTCATCGCCGACGACCACGTCGACCCTGCCTTTGGCACGGGTGCCGTGAAGGTCACGCCGGCCCATGACCCCAACGACTACGAGATCGGCCGGCGTCACGACCTCGAGACCATCGATGTGATGACCGACGAGGCGCGCATCAACATCAACGGCGGTCCGTACGCCGGCCTCGACCGTTTCGAGGCGCGCGAGCGCGTCAAGGCCGACCTCGACCAGCGTGGGCTGCTGGTGCGCGTCGAGGAGCGCACCCACTCCGTCGGCCACTGCTCCCGATGCCACACCGTCGTCGAGCCGCGCCTGTCCGACCAGTGGTTCGTGGCGGTCAGACCGCTCGCCGAGCGCGCCGCCCAGGCGGTCCGCGATGGGCGCACCAACTTCGTGCCGGCCCGCAACGCCAAGGGCTTCCTGGACTGGCTGGACAACCTGCACGACTGGTGCATCTCCCGCCAGCTGTGGTGGGGGCACCGAATCCCCGCCTGGTACACGGAGGACGGCGAGATCCTGGTCCTTCGGGAGGACCCAACGCCCGAGGAGGTCGAGGCCCGCGGCCTGCGCCAGGACCCGGACGTGCTCGACACGTGGTTTTCCTCCGCGCTGTGGCCGTTCACCACGCTGGGGTGGCCGGAGCAGACCCCGGACCTGCAGACGTGGTACCCGACGTCGGTACTGGTCACCGGCTACGACATCAACACCTTCTGGGTCAGCCGGATGATGATGGCGGGTCTGCACCTGCTCGACGAGGTGCCCTTTCACACCGTGCTCAACCACGGGCTGGTGCGGGACCGGAACGGCAAGAAGATGTCGAAGTCGTTCGGCAACGTGATCGACCCGCTCGACCTGATTGACGAGTACGGCGCCGACGCCCTTCGCTACGCCCTGCTGCGGGCGGCGGCACCGGGCAACGACGTCCCGCTGGCCGAGGAGTGGGTCAAGGGGGCGCGCCACTTCGCCAACAAGCTGTGGAACGCAGGGCGGTTCGTGTTGTCCCAGCTGCCGGTCGACAGCGACCTGTCGGTCGACGTCGACGGATTGGAGCTCCAACCGGAGGACCGGTGGATCCTGTCGCGGCTGGAGGCCGCGCGCGCGGCGGCCGATGAGGCGTACGCCTGCTACGACATGGCCAGGGCCGCCCAGACGCTGTACCACTTCATGTGGGACGAGTTCTGCGACTGGTACCTCGAGCTGGTCAAGCAGCGTGACGACACCGCGATGACATCGGTGCTGGTGACGGTCCTCGACGTTGGGCTGCGCCTGCTGCACCCGATCATGCCGTTCGTCACCGAGGAGCTGTGGCGCACCCTGCACGGCGGGGGAGAGGTGACGTTGGTCCGGGCGCAGTGGCCCCAGGCGGCGCCCCAGCGACGAGACACCGCGGCCGAGGCGCAACTGGAGGCGCTCATCCAGGCGGTCACGGCGCTGCGACGGTTCCGGGCCGACCACGGGCTCCAACCGGCGGCACGCGTCGACGTGCTGGCCGTCCCGCTGGACGGTCGCCGCGACGTGCTGGAGGCTGGGGTCGACGCGATCTCGCGTCTGACCGGCGTGGGGTCGTGGCGCTTCATCGACCGTGCCGACGACGTCGACGCCCATCCGGTCGGCAAGGTGGTGACCGCCTCAGCCGAGCTGTTCGTGCCGCTGGCAGGCCTGGTGGACCTCGACGAAGAGCGGGGCCGGTTGGAACGCGAGCTGGCCAAGGCTGCCGCCGAGGTCAAGCGTGCCGAGGCGAAGCTGTCCAACGAGGGCTTCGTTGCGAAGGCCCCCACGGACGTCGTGCAGGCGGAACGGGAGAAGGTGGCGGACTGGCGCGACGCAATCGAGAAGCTGCAGGCACAGCTCGACGAGCTGGCCTGACCGTCGAGGAGGTGCTGCGCCGGCGGCTGGAGGTCGCGGCGGCGCAGGGCCTGGCCGAGGCGGCGGACCGCTTCGGCGGCGACGACCTCGAAGCGGTCTGCGACAGCCTGGCCACGTGGCGCCGGCACGGCCAGCGGGAGCTGCCATGGCTGGCTGGGCCGGTCTTCTCGTCGCTGGCCCACCTGGGGGTCGGTCCGCCGACGGCACCGGCGGCGTCGATCGTCGAGCGCTTCCTCGTCGGGGACACGGTGGCACCGGCCGACGTCCGGGACGCCGTCGCGCAGTGCATCGCCGATGCCGGCGAGGAAGGCCCACCGCTTCCGCCAGACATGCGCGGGGCGCTGGTCGACAGCGTCGAGCGGTTCTTCGACCTGCTCGCCGGCACGTACCGCGACCTGCGCCGACCCGTCATCAACGGGCACCGCCGCACGGCCGACGACACGATCGACCAGTGGCGACCGCGGCTGGATGCCGCCGCCCGCGACGTGGCCGAGCGCGCCGACGTCGTCGCGGGCCGGGTCCAACGAACCACCCCCCGCGCGCGTGGAGCAGCCGACCGCCCGGGCGTCGCGCTCGGCTTCGCGGTGGTCGCCGTCGTCCTGGCGGCGGTGGTGCTGTTCCTGGTGTCCAACGGGTGGCCGATGAGCCCGGTGCGATTCGACCTGTAAGGCCACCCCGGGACGTGCCGTAGCTGTTCGAGCGCCAGCGCCGTCGTGGGTGGCTGCCCCCGTCCATCGGCCGCCCGGGCCGTCCATAGACTGTCGGGATGACGTCCCAGCCCGACTACGACGCCACCATCGCCCGGCTGTTCGACCGGCAGCCCAACCGGATGGTTCCCGACCTCGAGCGCATTCGGGCGCTGTGCGACCTGCTCGGACACCCCCAGCAGGCGTATCCCGGCATCCACATCACCGGGACGAACGGGAAGACGACCACCGCCGCGATGATCACCGCCCTGCTGGGTGCGCTGGGCCTGAACACCGGGACGTACACGTCCCCGCACCTTCAGGACGTCCGCGAGCGCGTCCGCGTCGCCGGGCGACCGGCAGAGCGCATCGACGTCGCGGCCGGCCTGGCCTACCTCGACCCGTTCATCGACCGCGTCGACGCCGACCACCCCGACCCCGTCACCTTCTTCGAGGTGCTGACCGCACTGGCGTTCGTCCACTTCGCGGACGCCCCGGTGGACGTGGGCGTGTTCGAGGTCGGCATGGGCGGCCGGTGGGACGCCACCAACGTCGTCGACGCGCAGGTGGCCGTGTTGACCGACATCAGCCTGGACCACCCCGAGCTCGGGGCGCATGTCCGCTCGGTCGCCGAGGAGAAGTCAGGGATCATCAAACCGGGTGCGGTGGTCGTCTCCGCCGCACAGCCTGACGAGGCCATGGAGGTCGTGGCGCGACAGGCTGCCGATTGCGCCAGCCGGCTGGTCGTGGCGGGCAAGGACTTCGGGCTGATCGATCGCCGCACTGCCGTCGGTGGTCAGCAGCTGCACCTGCGGGGCGTCACCGGCGACGTCGCCGACGTCTACCTGCCGCTGCACGGGCTGCATCAGGCGGCCAACGCCGCCTACGCGCTGGTGGCCGTCGAGGCGTTCCTGGGCTTCGCCGGCGGCATCGATCCCGATGTGATCCGTGAGGGCTTCGCCGCGGTGACGTCCCCCGGCCGTCTGGAGGTCGTCCGCGACGACGGCGCGGCTCCGGTGATCCTGGACGGAGCGCACAATCCCGCCGGGATGCGCTCGCTGGCCGTGGCGCTGGCAAACGAGTTCGCGTTCCGCAACCGGGTGGTCGTGCTCGGTGTCCTCGACGACAAGGACGTCGAGGCCATGGTCGCCGAGCTCAAACCGGTCGCCGACCACGTCGTCGTCACCCGTCCGCAGTCGGAGCGGGCAGCGTCTACCGACACCCTGCTCAAGGCCGTCCAGGCCGCCGGCCTCAGCGCCGAGGCACACGACCCGGTCGACGACGCCCTCGAGGCGGCCCGGGGCCTTGCGGCGGACAACGACGCGGTGGTCGTGACCGGGTCGCTGTACACCGTCGGCGCTGCCCGCGACGCATTGGGCCTGCCGCCGGGCTGACGGCTAAGGTGCGCCCATGACCACTGAGCGCACTCTCATCCTCGTCAAGCCCGACGGCGTCCGCCGCGGCCTGATCGGCGAGGTCATCTCCCGGATCGAACGCAAGGGCCTGTCGATCTCCCGCATGGAGCTGCGGACCATCGGCGCCGACGTCGCCGAGCAGCACTACGACGAGCACCGCGAGCGACCGTTCTTCGGCGAGCTGGTGCAGTTCATCACCGGCGGTCCGCTGGTCGCGATGGTCGTCGAGGGCCCCGACGCGGTGAAGGCGATGCGCGGGTTGATGGGTGCGACCAACCCGGTCGAGGCGACACCGGGCAGCATCCGGGGCGACTTCGCGACCGTCATCGGGGAGAACATCGTCCACGGGTCGGACTCCCCGGAGAACGGCGAGCGCGAGATCGGCATCTTCTTCCCCGACGCGTAGGGGAATTCCACAGGCGCAGCAGGGATTGCCGGCGCCGGCGCCGGCGGCGGCGCATGCTGCGCGCCATGACGGCACTGGCTCCAGCCCTGACCTGCCCGACGTGCGCACCGGCCGCAGGGTTCTTACCCGGCCCGCCTGCCGAGCGTCCGCAGGTCACCTCGCCGGAGGACGCACACGCCATCGTCGCGCCCCTGCTGGTCGGCCGCGACCGCGAGCACTGCCTGCTGGTCTGCCTCGACGTCAAGCACCGCCTGATCGCCGTGTCGACCGTGTCCATCGGCACGGTGGACCACACCTTCATGGCTCCGCGGGAGATCTTTCGCGAGGCGCTGCTGGCCGGCGCCTCGGCGGTCTTCCTGGCCCACAACCATCCGTCGGGCGACCCCACGCCCTCGGCCGACGACCGCCAGGTGACGCGCCGGCTGGCCCAGGCCGGCACCACGCTGGGCGTCGACGTCCTCGACCACCTGGTCATCGGGAACCCCGAGTGGCAGAGCCTGGCGCGACTCGGCGTGCTGTGACCCCCGCAGAAGGGGGATTGTCCGTCAGTACGGAAGCGGGGGACCGCCGACGTTAGACTGTGCACACGTGCGCACGCTGGCGTGCTCTTCGGTGCTGCCGCCGCCTCGCGCAAACTGCACATCGTCATCGCTTCGCCGCGCCTTCGTAGGGAGACCGCGTGCCCTCCAACGGACAACTCCGAGCCCGCAGCCTCAGCGGCGCTCTCCAGATCTTCGGCCGTGACATCGCGGTCGACCTGGGGACCGCCAACACCCTCGTGTACGTCCGGGGTCGGGGCATCGTGCTCAACGAGCCCTCCGTGGTCGCCATCAACACCAACAACGGCGCCGTGCTCGCCGTCGGCAGCGAGGCGAAGCGGATGATCGGTCGGACCCCAGGCCACATCGTCGCGATCCGGCCGTTGAAGGACGGCGTGATCGCCGACTTCGACGTGACGGAGAAGATGCTGCGGTACTTCATCCAGAAGGTGCACCGCCGGCGCTACTTCACCTTCATGAACAAGCCGCGGCTGGTCGTCTGCGTGCCCTCGGGCATCACCGGCGTCGAGCAGCGCGCCGTGCAGGAGGCGTCCGTCCAGGCCGGCGCCCGCCCCCCGGCCTACATCATCGAAGAGCCCATGGCCGCGGCGATCGGTGCGGGCCTGCCGGTGCACGAGCCCGCCGGGAACATGGTCGTCGACATCGGCGGTGGCACCACGGAGGTCGCCGTCATCTCCCTTGGCGGCATCGTGACGAGCGCCTCGATCCGCATCGGTGGCGACGAACTCGATGAGTCGATCATCAACTACGTCAAGAAGGAGTACTCGTTGATGCTCGGCGAGCGGACCGCCGAGGAGATCAAGATGGCCATCGGCAGCGCCTTCCCGTTGCCTGACGAAAGCCACGCCGAGATCCGCGGTCGCGACCTGGTCAGCGGGCTGCCCAAGACGGTGATCGTCAGCGCCGAGGAGGTGCGCCGGGCCATCGAGGAGCCGGTGAACTCCATCATCGACGCGGTCAAGAACACGCTGGACCGGACACCGCCGGAGCTTGCCGCCGACATCATGGACAAGGGGATCGTCCTGACGGGTGGCGGGGCGATGCTGCAGGGCCTGGACGAGCGGCTCAAGCACGAGACCGGCATGCCCATCCACCAAGCCGAGAACCCGCTGCACTCGGTCGCGATCGGCTCGGGCAAGTGCCTGGAGGAGTTCGAGGCCCTCAAGAAGGTGCTGATCTCGAGCTCCCGTCACTGACGGAGCGCCCGATGCCGCATCGCGCGGTGACGGACGATGAAGACGATGCCTGAACCCCGTCGACGCAGCCGAACGCTGTTGGCTGTCCTGGTGCTGGTCTCGCTGATCCTGATCACCGTCGACTACCGACAGGGCGATGGCGGGGCGGTCGCGGCCATCCAGCGCGGCGCGCTGGCGGTCTTCGGGCCGGTCGCCGAGGGTTTCGCCACGGTCGTCCGGCCGGTCGGGGGCTTTTTCTCCGCGGTCGGCGAGCTGGGCTCGCTGCGCGAGCGCAACGCCGCGCTGGAGTCCGACCTGCAGGAGCTGCGCCGCCAGCAGGTCCACATGGCCGACGTGGAGCGGGAGAACGCCGAGCTGCGCGCGCAGTTCGACATGCGCCAGCGCCTCGGGTTCACCACCACCGTCGGGCGCGTGATCGCCCAGCCACCCACGTCCGTGGAGCGGTCGGTGCTGCTCGACGTCGGCGCGAACAACGGCCTGCTGCCCGGGATGGCGGTCATCAACGAGTTCGGGCTCGTCGGCAAGCTGACCGAGGTCACCGCCGGCAACGCCCGGGTCGAGCTGCTGACCAGCCCCAACGCCCGCTACGGCGTCCGGCTCGCCGAGACTGGGGAGCAGGGCTTTTTGACGGGGCGCGGGGCCAACCCGTTCCAGCTGGAGCTGCTGGACACCGAGGCCGAGATCGAAGCCGGGGCGCAGGTCGTGACCCAGCTGTTCACCGGCACGGCGATCCCTGACGGCATCCCGGTCGGGGTGATCGAGGCGCCGCGCGACGCGTCCCGCTTCCTCGCGGTACGGCCCTACGTCGACTTCACTCGCCTGACGACCGTGCAGGTCGTGCTGGACTACCCGACGCAGCCCACCGAGCTGCCCGAGGAGGAGCGGCTGCCGTCGCCGGACCTGCCGCGGCCTGACCTGGACGACGAGCCGTGATCGCCCGAGCCGCCGCGCTCGGAATCGTGCTCCTCGTGGCGCTGCTGCTGCAAGCGGTGGTGGCGCCGGCGCTGTCGGTGGCCGGATGGCGCCCCGACTTCATCC
>DATLGM010000284.1:0-7392 GCA_035540515.1 Egibacteraceae bacterium
GCCCAGACCCCCGCGTAGCAGTCGGCCTGCAGCTCCAGGCGCACCGCGTCGCTGTCGGCGCCCTCCCGGGTGCGCACGCGCTGCATCTGCCCGGTCAGGTTCTGGACGTGATGGCCGTACTCGTGAGCGACGACGTAGGCCTCGGCGAAGTCCCCTCCCTTCGCCCCCAGTTGCGTGCGCATGGTGTCGAAGAACGTCAGGTCGAGATACACGCCGCGGTCGGCCGGGCAGTAAAAGGGCCCGACCTGGCTGCTGGCCGCCCCGCATCCGGTGCGCACACCGCCGGAGAAGGTCGTGAACGTGGCGGGACGGTAGTCCGCGCCGCGCCGTTCGAACTCGTCGGACCAGAAGCCCTGGACGGAGTTCTCGATCGCCACGAACCGGCACTCGGGGTTGGTTTCGATGTCGGCGCCGGTGCGGCATTGCTCGAGCTGTCCCCCACCGCCGCCGGGCTGCGACGGTGCGGCCTGGTCCAGCAGGGCTCCCGGGTCCACGCCGGTGAGCAGTGCCACGACGAGCAGCACCAGCCCTCCGAGCCCGCCGCCGACGGCCATCCCGCCCGCGCCGCGGCGGTCCCTGATCGAGCCCGTGTTCAGGCGAGCTCCGCGGTTGAACCTCACAGTGGTGCCCCGATCGTCGCGGCGGTCCTGCCGGAGCGTGCGCCCACGCCAGGCGTTCGAAACCCGGTCGGCGGGCCAGGCGTAACGACCGGCCGGCGGGGCAGGGTGAGGGCATGGTGACCGTCGGCTTCCACGCGTCGCACGAGCAGCTGTCGCCCGCCGCGCTGCTGAGGTCGGTATGCCAGGCCGCCGATGCGGGTTTCGGCGCAGCGATGTGCTCGGACCACATCGCGCCGTGGAGCCACCGTCAGGGACACAGCGGCTTCGCGTGGAGCTGGTTGGGTGCGGCACTGCAGGCCACCGACCTGCCGATGGGTGTCGTCACGGCGCCGGTGCAGCGGTATCACCCGGCGGTGGTGGCCCAGGCCATCGCCACGTTGGCGCAGATGTATCCGGGGCGGTTCTGGGCGGCGCTGGGGTCGGGCGAGGCGATCAACGAGCACATCACCGGCGACCGGTGGCCGGACAAGCCGACGCGGGACGCACGACTGCTCGAAGCCGTCGCGGTGATCCGTGCGCTTCTCGCCGGCGAGGAGGTCACCCACGACGGTCTCGTGCGGGTCGACCGGGCGCGGCTGTGGAGCCTCCCCGAGCGGCCGCCGGCGCTGATCGGCGCCGCGGTCAGTGAGGCGACCGCCGCCGTCGTCGGAGGCTGGGCGGACGGCTTGATCACGATCAACCAGCCGCTGGAGGCCCTGCGCCGAGTGATCGGCGCGTTCCGCGACCACGGCGGCGACGGCAAACGCGTCTGCGTGCAGGTGCACCTGTCGTGGGCCGCGGACGATGACACCGCGCTTGCGATCGCCCACGACCAGTGGCGCAGCAACGTCTTCTCCTCCGAGCTGGCCTGGAACCTCGAGCTGGTGTCGCAGTTCGATGCCGCTGCGGAGACGGTGCGGCCCGACGACGTGCGCGGGCCGGTCCTGGTGTCGGCCGACCTCGGGTGGCACGTCGAGCAGCTGCGGGCCATCGCCGACCTCGGCGTCGACGAGCTGTACCTGCACCACGTCGGTCAGCAGCAGCAGCCCTTCATCGACGCGTTCGCCGAGAAGGTCCTGCCGGAGCTGGCATGAGCACCGCGCGGACCGCCGACCTGTGGTGGAAGAACGCGATCGTGTACTGCCTGGACGTCGAGACGTTCCGCGACAGCAACGGTGACGGCTGCGGCGATTTCACCGGCCTGACCGAGCGGCTGGACTACCTCGCCGGTCTGGGCGTGACGTGCCTGTGGCTCATGCCGTTTTACCCCTCGCCCAATCGGGACGACGGGTACGACATCGTCCACTACTACAACGTCGACACGGCCCTGGGCAGCCTCGGCGACTTCGTGGTGTTCATGCGCACCGCCAAGGACCGTGGGCTGCGGGTCATCGTCGACCTGGTGGTCAACCACACGTCCGACCAGCACCCGTGGTTCCAGTCCGCCCGCTCCGACCCCACCTCGCCGTACCGGGACTTCTACGTCTGGCGCGACCAACCGCCCGACGAACCCGGCGCCGACATCGTGTTCCCCGACGCCGAGGACAGCATCTGGAACTACGACGACCAGGCGGGTCAGTACTACCTGCATCACTTCTACTCCCATCAGCCCGACGTGAACATCGCCAACCCGGCGGTGCGCGAGGAGATCGCCAAAGTGGCCGGCTTCTGGCTGGAGCTGGGGGTGGACGGGTTCAGAGTCGACGCGGTGCCGTACCTGTTCGAGTCGCGCGACTTCGGCGACGACATCCCGCTCGACCCACACGGGCTGCTCAAGGACCTGCGCGCGTTCATCACCCGGCGAAAGGGCGACGCCGCGCTGCTCGGGGAGGTGAACCTTCCGACCCCCCGCCTGCGTCACTACTTCGGGGACCGGGGCGACCAGATCCAGCTGCTGTTCGACTTCCCGGTCATGCAGGCGATGTACCTCGCCCTGGCGCGGGAGGACGCGACGGCCCTGCGTGAGGCGGTGCAGCGAGGAGCGGACGGCACCGACGAGTCACAGTGGGCCATCTTCGCCCGCAACCACGACGAGCTGACGCTGGACCAGCTGACCGACGACGAGCGCCAGGAGGTCTTCGCCGCCTTCGGCCCCGACGAGGACATGCAGCTGTTCGGCCGCGGCCTGCGTCGGCGGCTGCCGCCGATGCTCGACGGTGACGAGGACCGGCTGCGCATGGTGTACAGCCTGGTGTTCTCGCTGCCCGGCACACCGGTGCTGTTCTACGGCGAGGAGATCGGCATGGGCGAGAACTTGTCGATCGATGGCCGCGAGAGCGTCCGCACGCCCATGCAGTGGGACGACGGTCCCAACGGCGGGTTCTCCGACGCCGAGCCCCAGCGGCTGCGGCGCCCCGTCACCGAAGGCTCGTTCGGGCCACGCGAGGTCAACGTCGCCGATCAACAGCGCGATCCGGGCTCGCTGCTGCACTGGTTCGAGCGGTTGATCCGCCGGCGTCGCGAGACCCCCGAGCTGGGCTGGGGTGTGCTGCAGATCCTCGATACCGACGACGACGCGGTGATGGCGCACCGCTGCGACTGGGAGGGTCGTGCAGTGCTCGCGCTGCACAACCTGTCCGCGCAGCCGCGCCAGGTCCGGGTGCCCGTGGGACGCGTGCGGTCGGTCGTCGACCTGCTCGCCGAGCAGCCCGCGGAACACGACCACGATGGGGACACCCTGCGCTTCGAGCTGCCCGGCTACGGGCACCGCTGGTTGCGGCTGGTGGCCGACTCGTCGTGACCGCGCCGGCGCGGTGGCTGGTCGTCGCCGTGGCGGCGATCGCCGTCGCTGCCGCGGCGTGCACGCCGGCCGACGTCTCGCCGGCGGCCGTCGACCCCACGCCGCACCAGCAGGCCGGCCCGCTGCGGTACGTCGCCCTGGGCGATTCGCTCGCGACCGGCGTCGGCGAGGAGACCACCTATGTCGACGTGTTCGCCCGCCACCTGGGCCGTGTGACCGGACAGCAGGTCGATACGACCAACCTCGGCCGCGCGGGGTGGACCAGCGGCCAGCTGCTCGCGGCGCTGACGACCGACGACACCTTCCGAGACGCCGTGGCACAGGCCAATGTCGTGACGTGGGACATCGGCGGCAACGACCTGCTGATCGCGGCGGCCAACGAGCGCGCGGACCGATGCGCACCCGGGATGTGCCTGCACCGAGCGGTCCACGACTTCGAGTCGAACTGGGAGGCGATCGTCGCGGAGCTGATCGCGCTGCGCTCCGGGCCGGACACCCGCATGCTCACCTTCGATCTGTACGAGCCGTTCGTCGCGCCGGCTGCACCGCCGGTCCCGCGGGGCGGTCGGCGTGCGCTGCAGGCCGTCAACCGCACGATCCGCGCCACCGGCGCACGGGCAGGTTTCGAGGTCGGCCGCGTCACCCGGGCGTTTCGCGAGGGCGGCGCGGAGCTGATCGCCGCCGACGGGATCCACCCGACCCCGGCGGGCCACCGCGCCATCGCCGAGGCGCTGGCCGACGCCTGGCGCCGGCCGCTGCCCTGACCTGCGCCGGGGCGGCGGGCTGGCATGCGATTGGACGGTTTTCCGTGTCACACGGACTTGTCCACACGGTTAGGCTGATGTTCCCCCAGCGTTTCAGGAGGACTTGATGCGTGAGTACACAGCCCCGGGTGAGAAGACGCTTCCCGAGAACGCGCACCTGGTGCAACCGCTGCTCGAGCACGCTCGCAAGACGCCCAACAAGCCGCTGCTTGCCTACCGACAAGGCGATCGCTTCGTCGATGTCAGTGCGAAGGAGTTCGCCGACACGGTCGAGCGCTACGCGCGGGGGTTGATCGGTCTGGGCGTCCAGGCAGGGGACCGGGTCGCGATCATGTCGCCCACACGGATCGAGTGGATCTACCTCGACTACGCGATCCTGTCGTGCGGCGCGGTGACGGTGCCGATCTACGACACCTCCTCGGCCGAGCAGGTCGAGTGGATCATCTCCGACAGCGGCGCGGTCGCGGCCTTCTTCGCCGATGACGACCTCAAGGCGGTCTACGACGAGGTCGCCGACGCGCTGCCGAACTGCAAGCACATCTTCGTCGTCGACAAGGGTCTGGACGACCTCGAGCAGGCCGGCGCGGACGTGGCGGTCGACGAGGTCGCCAAGCGGATCGACGGGATCTCGCTCGACGACACCGCCACCATCATCTACACGTCGGGCACGACCGGCCGGCCCAAGGGCTGTGTCCTGACCCACCGCAACCTGCGCTGGGACATCTTCCAGGCCAAGGACGTGCTGCAGAACGTCATGGGCGGTGACGACAAGCAGCTGCTGTTCCTGCCGCTGGCCCACTCGTTCGCCAAGATCCTCGTGCTCGCCTCGATCGAGCAGGGTGTGCAGATCGGCTTCTCCACCGGCCCGCAGAACGTGGTCGAGGAGATGCCGATGTTCAAGCCGACCTACATCGCGGCGGTGCCGCGGATCTTCGAGAAGGTGTTCAACGGCGCCCAGCAGAAGGCGCACGCGGCAGGCAAGGGCAGCATCTTCGACAAGGCCGCCGACACCGCGATCGCCTGGTCCGAGGCCAACGAGAAGGGCAGCGTGGGTCTGGGCCTGAAGATCCGTCACGCGCTGTTCGACAAGCTGGTCTACGGCAAGATCCGTGACCTGTTCGGCGGCCAGCTGGTCGCCGCGTCGTCAGGCGGCGGTCCGCTGGGCGCCCGGCTGACGCACTTCTTCAACGGCGTCGGGCTGAAGGTCTACGAGGGCTACGGCCTGACCGAGACCAGCCCCATCCTGACCACCAACCACCCGGGGGCGTGGCGGATCGGCTCCGTCGGCAAGCCGCTGCCGGGCACGACCATCCGGATCGCGGACGACGGCGAGATCCTGGCCAAGGGCGGTCAGATCTTCCCCGGCTACTACAAGAACGAGCAGGCGACGAAGGAAGCGATCGACGACGACGGCTGGTTCCACACCGGCGACATCGGCGAGCTCGACTCCGAGGGCTACCTGAAGATCACCGGCCGCAAGAAGGAGCTGATCGTCACGGCGGCCGGCAAGAACGTCGCGCCTGCGGTGCTCGAGGACCGGCTGCGCTCGCACGTGCTGATCAGCCAGGCGATCGTCGTCGGTGACAACCGGCCGTTCATCGGGGCGTTGATCACCATCGACGAGGAGCAGTTCCCGACCTGGGCCGAGAACAACGGCAAGGCAGGCCACAAGGTCGCCGACCTGATCGACGACCCGGACCTGGTCGCGGAGATCAACAAGGCCGTCGAGCACGCCAACAAGGCGGTCTCCCGCGCCGAGTCGATCCGCAAGTACGAGATCCTGCCGACCGACTTCACCATCGAGGGCGGCGAGCTGACCCCCACGCTGAAGGTCAAGCGCAACGTCGTCCACGACCGGTACCAGGAGAAGATCGAAGAGCTGTACGCCTGAGGGAAGCGGTGGCTTGCGGTGGGGTCTGACCGACCGAGCCGCGCGAAGCAGCTGACGGACGCGGTAGCCGATGCGCTACCGCGTTCTGTCGTTCGGTGGGCGGCATCCAAGAGCGCGCCGGTCGCGCGGCTGTCCGGCCACACGTCGGTGGGCAGTGCCGCGCTGTCGCGGGGACTGCAGGTGCTGGCTCGGCCACGCCGGCCGCTGCGGTCGCGCTCCGGGCCGTTCTCCGTCGATGACGTCGCCGACCGGCTGGACCGCTCGGTCGAGGAGCTGCGCTCCTGGCAGCGTCAGGGCCTGCTCGGCCCCGACGTGGACAGCGACCGGTGGGGTCGGGAGACCGTCGACCGGGCAACCCTGGTCGACATGGCCCTGGCTGCCGGGGCCAACCCCTCCCGCCTGGCACAGGCGGGACGGGACGGCAACCTGCTGTGGGTGACCCTGGACAGCGTGCTGGCACCGCGCGGCACGATGGCCGGTGACAAGGCCGCACGGGCTGCAGGCGTCGAGCCTGAGCTGCTCGAGGTCGTCTGGCGCGGTCTGGGGCTGCCCCCCGCGCAGCTCGGGTCGGAGATCTTCAGTCGCCGCGACGTGCAGGTGCTGCGCACCCTCGACGCGCTGAGCACCGTGTTCACCGACGACGACATCGCCGAGACCGCCACGGTGGTCGGGCGCGCGATGTCTGAGCTGGCGACGATGCTCACCGAGGTGGTCCGCAGGCGCATGGCCGACCCGCTGCTGGAAGCCGGCGCCAGCGAAGCGGACGTCGTCGTGACGCTCGCGGCGGTGCGCGACCTGCTGCTGCCCACCGCCGCGCCCCTGGTCGAGGTGGCACTGCAGCGCCACATCGAGGCCGCCATCCGCGCCGAGGTCGGCGCCCGCATGGAGCAGCTGCTGGGGACCGAAAGCGGGCACCGCGTCCTGTCCGTGGCGTTCGCCGACCTGGTCGACTTCACCGCGGACGCCGAACGGCGGGCACCGGCCGAGGTGCGGCACGTTGCCACCACCCTGCTCAAGATCGCGGAGTCCGCCGTCACCGACGGCAATGGCCGGATCGTCAAGGGCATCGGCGATGCGGTCATGTTCACGACCGCAGACCCCGTGGCGTGCGGGCAGGTGGCGTTGCGCATCGTCGACGCGGTCGAACGCGACGACACGCTGCCGCCGGTGCGGGTGGGCTGCAGCCACGGGCCGGTCTATCCCGCGTACGCGGACTACTTCGGGCGCACCGTCAACGTCGCCTCACGACTGTGCTCGGCCGCCGAGGCCGGCGAGGTGCTGGTGCACCTCGGCGACGCCGAACCGGACACCAGCGTGTGGCGCGACGCGGGCCTGACCCTGGCGGCTCGGGCCGTGGGACCGCTGAAAGGCATCGACGGGACGGTCGAGGCGTTCCGC
>DATLGM010000285.1:0-4476 GCA_035540515.1 Egibacteraceae bacterium
GCCGGCACCGGAGCCGCCCTGGAAGATCTTCCCCTCTTCCTTGTACCAATTAAGAATGCTGTCCATTGAATCATCAACAGCAAGAATGAAACACGCCGAGACTTGCTGGGGCGCATTTGTTCCGACATTGAACCAGACCGGAGAATTGAATGAGAAAACCTGGTGCAGCAGCATCCAGGTCAGCTCGTGCTCGAAGACCTCGGCGTCCTCGGGGGTCGCGAAGTAGCCGTGCTCGGCGCCGGCGGCGGTGTACTTCTTCACCACCCGGTCGATGAGCTGCTTGAGGCTCTGCTCGCGCTGCGGGGTGCCGACCGCGCCGCGGAAGTACTTGGTCGTGACGATGTTGGCGGCGTTGACCGACCAGAAGTCGGGGAACTCGACGCCGCGCTGCTCGAAGTTCACCGAGCCGTCGCGCCAGTTGGTCATGACGACGTCGCGCGGCTGCCAGGTCACCTCGTCGTAGGGGTGGACGCCGGGGGTCGTGTAGACGCGCTCGATGCGCAGCCGCTGCGCCTTGCGCTGCTGCTGCTTCGGGGCGCCGTTGACCGTCTCCGTCATGCGTCTTCTCCTTCGAGAGGTTCTGGTAGGTGCAACAACCGCGGGCTCCGCGGCATTCGTCTGCGAGGGGGTGATGTGTGTTGTGGTGCGCCGGCTCAGGAGGCCGGGACGAGCTGCGACGGCATCGGCGGGCCGGTGTCGTGGTCGTTCTGCTGCGCGCCCGCCTTCACGGCACGAAGCGCGCTGATCTCGGCCTCGAAGTCCGCGAGGGACTCGAAGGACCGGTAGACGCTGGCGAAGCGCAGGTAGGCGACGACGTCGAGCGCGCGCAGCGGCTCGAGGATCGCCAGGCCGACCTCGTGGGCGGGGATCTCGGGGCTGCCGGCCGCGCGCAGCTGCTCCTCGACCTGCTGGGCGAGCAGCGCGAGGGCGTCCTCGTCGACCGGGCGGCCCTGGCAGGCCTTGCGGACGCCGCTGACGACCTTGGCGCGCGAGAACGGCTCGGTGACGCCGCACCGCTTCACCACGGCGAGCGACATCTCCTCGACCGTGGTGAAGCGGCGTCCGCACTCCGGGCACGACCGGCGTCGCCGGATGGCGTCACCGTCGCTCGTCTCGCGGCTGTCGACGACGCGCGAGTCGGGGAAGCGGCAGAACGGGCAGCGCACGGTCGGCCTCTCCCTCCCTCGTCCGCCGGTGGTTCTCTCCACAGCTGTGGACTCCCGTGCCCACAACCTGTGGAGAACTACATCGTTGTAAGTACTAGATGTTGTGTCGGGGACAGTAGGGCTGCACAAGGGGTCAGGCAAGGGAAACGCGCCGCCTGGGGCGAAGTCGCAGGTCGGACGGCGTGTCGGTGCCGGTGGCCGGGCGTGTCGCCGCGGCGCCCGTGCTGACCTCTGCCCGGCTTGTCCCGGAACGGCGGGAGCACGTGAGGCTGGCACGCCACGACGGTGTCACCAGGCACCGACAGTTCCGGGCGAGGAGGGCCCAGCTCCTGCGCGGTCTTGGCGGACAGCGCCGGACGGGTCAGGATGCGGGTGTCGGCAGTCGCGAGGAGGTACCCGTGCAGGCACACGTCGGGGACACCATCACCATTCCAGGCCGCCACGTCGGCGAGGCGTTCCGCACCGGCCAGGTGCTGGAGGTGTCCGACGCCGAAGGCCGCCCTCCGTACCGGGTCCGCTGGGACGACGGCCACGAGGGGCTGTGCTACCCGCCTCCAGAGGCCAGGCTGGAGCCCGCCGGCCGATGAGCCCGCGCGTCCGCCGGGACCGGGGCTCGGAGCCCGGCCGAGACCGGACGTGACGCTCGTCCGCACCCGCCAACCCACCGACGCGGAGCTCGTCTTCCGGTCGCCCGAGGGGCGGGCGTGCGCCTGCGGGGCCGCGGCAGCGGCGGTTCGTGCCCGTCCATCCCGAACGGCCTGATCGCACCGCATCTGCCCCCTGGACCGGCCCCCGCGGCGGGCGTAGGTTCCTCGGCGCCATTCCGGCGTATCCGCACAAAGGAGTGCAGATGAAGCGACGTCGTGGGCTGGCAGCCGTAGCGCTTGCCGCTGCCGCCCTGCTGGCACTACCCACCGCAGCAATCGCCCACCCCGAGGGGGAGGGCGTCGACCACACCAAGGACTACGGCGACTTCGAGGGCGGCCCGGCATACGACCCGAGCCACTCCTCGCACGGCAACGCCGACCTGGCGAGCCCCAACATGTTCCACACCGCCAACCGCATGAATCCTGGCAAGACCAACTCCGACCTCGCCTTCTGGAAGGAAGGCGGCGTCCGCGGGCCGCACCAGGAGCTGGCTGCGGCCGGCAACTACGACGGATTCCGCCTGTTCGACATCAAGAACCCGGACAACCCGATCCTGGTCAGCGACGTCCAGTGCCGCGGCCCGCAGAACGACGTGTCGTTCTACCGGGCGCAGGACCGGTTGCTGCTCATCATGTCCATCGACCGGCCGCAGACCACGCCGGAGTGCGCGACCAGCCGGGACACACCCGTCTCGACGGGGGTTCCGGCCTGTGAGCCGACGCCGGAGATCCCCGAACCGGAGTGCCCGACGGCCGTGCGCACCCTGGCGCAGCCCGGCTTCGAGGGCCTGCGCATCTTCGACGTCTCGCGACCGGAGACCCCGGTGCAGATCGCGAGCGTGCCGACGGCCTGCGGATCGCACACGCACACCACGATGCGGGACCAGGACGATCAGCGCGCCATCATCTACGTGTCCTCGTACCCGACCGGCGCGAGCCCGACGCCGACGGGCGCGCCGGACTTCGGCGGCCCGCGCTGCACCATCCCGCACGCCCGCATCTCGATCGTCGAGATCCCTGACGCGGCCCCGGAGAACGCCCGGGTGCTGAAGGAGCAGTTCCTGCACGCCGACACGCTGCCGTTCCTCGGCAGCGTCGGCAGCGGCGGCACCGGCGCGATCGGCTGCCACGACATCACCGTCTACTACGAGGACCAGAAGCAGTCCCCGACCGGGCGGCAGTCGACCCAGGTGCGCAGCAATCCCCGCCGTGTCGCCGGCGCGGCATGCCTCGAGGAGGGGCAGATCTGGGACGTCACCCAGCCGGAGAACCCGTCCACGCTGGGTCCGCACACGCACATCCGCAACCCGTTCATCACCTCCGGGATCCCGGGCACCTTCAAGGGCCTGTTCCACACCGCGTCGTTCACCTGGGACGGCGAGATCCTGCTGTTCACCGACGAGTGGGGTGGTGGCGGAGCGCACGGCTGCGACGGGCCGCAGGACACCCGCGGCAACGTGTGGTTCTACAAGAACGTCCCGCCCGGCACGCCGGCGCCGGTGTACGGCCGGTTCATCATCCCGCGACCCCAGCCGCAGCAGGAGGCGTGCACGATGCACAACGGCAACGTGATCCCGACGAACCAGGGCTACTTCGGGGTCTCGTCCGCCTACGAGGGCGGGACGTCCGTCTTCGACTTCACCGGCGTCCAGAACAACCCGCCGATCTTCCTCGACCGGCCGGCGCCCGGGACCTCCGGCGAGGAGGGCGTGCCGGTGCCGCCGACCGTCGCTCGTGAGGTCGCGTTCTTCGACGAGCAGGGCGTGGACGGCCGCGGCCGCGACGACGTGTGGTCGTCCTACTGGTTCAACGACCGCATCTTCGCCAACGGCGGACTCGGCCGGCCGCACAACCCGGGCGGTCGCGGGTTCGACGTCTACAAGCTGCTCACCAAGGGTGGGCAGCTGGTCGACGCCAACGGCAATCCGACGTTCAAGGAAGGCGACAACCCCAACGACCCGCGGGTGCAGACGTTCACAGCCCGCAAGTGGTCGCAGGGCAACCCGCAGACCCAGGAGACGAACCAGAAGACGCCGCACACGCCGTAGGCGCGCGTCGCGCACGACGGGGTGGCGCCACGGCGCCACCCCGTCGTCGTGCTTCGGCTGCGACAACGATGACCAGCCGACGGGCTCTTGACCCCATCGGGTGCACCGCGATGCCCGCGCCGACCGACGACGAGCACCACGCACCGGCCCGCTAGCGTCCGCACGATGCGCAGCCGCCAGTGGCACCTCGTCCGCCGACCGCAGGGCTGGCCGGTCCCCGCCGACGTCGAGCTCGTCGAGTCCGCGCTCCCCGAGCCGGCTGACGGCGAGGTCGTGGTGGAGAACCACTACCTGAGCGTCGACCCGTACATGCGCGGGCGGATGAACGAGGCGCGCAGCTACGCCGCGCCCTACGAGATCGGCCAGCCGATGTACGGCGGCGCGGTCGGCCGGGTGGTCGCGAGCCGCAGCCCGAAGGTCGCCCAGGGCAGCTTCGTCCGCCACCAGGCCGGCTGGCGCACCGCCGCCGTCCTGCCCGCCCGCCAGGTCGAGGTGGTCGACGCCGACGCCGCTCCCCTGCCGGCCTACCTCGGCGTCCTCGGCATGCCCGGCCTGACGGCGTGGGTCGGCCTGTTCGACATCGGCGAGGTCCGACCCGGCGAGACGGTGTGGATC
>DATLGM010000286.1:0-52485 GCA_035540515.1 Egibacteraceae bacterium
GCCGAGGTCATCGAGGACCAGACCCGCGAGGGAGACCTCGGCCGGAACGTGACGTTCACGCCGGTGCGGATGGTCGACGGCCAGGTGCTGTGGACGGCCGGCGACGCGGCGTCGTGGGTGTCGTTCGACGTGGGCGGAGAGCTCGACGCCGACCGGGGCGCCGACGTCCTGCGTCACGTCGACACCGTGGCCAGCACGGTCGACGGCTACCGTCTCGATACGGAGGTCACCGCATTGGGCGGCCGCGAGGGCGCGGAGCGGTGGTACTTCCGCTCCCGGCCGTAGGGGTCGCGGTCTGACCGTTGGGCCAAGCCTCACTGATGCGCAACGCCGGATAATCGGTGCAACGCATCAGTGAGGGACGCCGGCTCCTCGCCGCCCTGATCCTCTCGGCAGCGGTGTTCGCTGTCACCGCGGTGGTGGCGCCGTCGCTCAACGCCGGCACGGCTGTCCGGGCGGGTCCACCCGGCAGCGTCATCCCGCAATGGATCGGGGCAACGCCGGTATGGGTGGCCACGCAGCGCGACGGCCGCACCACTGTCGTGGAGGCGCTCAACCCACGGTTGTGGATGGGCATGACCGAGCGCGTCGGCTGGTGCGAGTCGCAGGGTCAGTTCATCGCGTTCTACGACGCCTCCCGGTTCGACATCGAGGGCGGCTACGCGTTCGGGCCGGCGCCCACGGGACTGGCGCGCTTTCCGGTGCTGAGTCGCAGCGGCGACTCGGTTCGGGTCGGCCCACGGGTCGCGTCCACGAGCCGCTCAAGCGACCTTCCGGAGCGCCACGCGAACGAGTGGACGGCATGCTGGACGGACCCCTCGGGAGTGTCGATGCGACGCCCGGTTGGGACCCCCGCAGCCGTGTTCCACGATGCGGTCACGCCCGGAACGCAGGTGGTCGACGGCACCGTCGTCGTGGCGCCGGGCGGGGCGTTCTACTGCGAAGGCCCAGCGACCCTCGAGCCTCCGCGGTGCGGCGGCCGATCCGTCCCTCTGCCCGACGTGACCGAGCCGCTGTTCGACGACCAGGCGGTCGCTGTGCATGGCCGCTTCAGGGTCCGCCGCAGCAGCCGCGGCTTCCACGACGTCACCGTCCTGCCCGACGGGTGGACCGAGTTCTCTGCCGACGGGTAGCCGGCTGCACGGGCCCTGAAGGCCCACGACCCCACACACGAAGGAATCTCCAGATTCCTCGCCTGGGCCGGGAATCTGGAGATTCCGTGGGTGAGACGTGCGGGGGGGCTACCGCAGGTCGGTGGTCGGACCGCTCTCGTTGATCTCGCCGCGCCAGGCGCCGGACTCGGTGCCGCGAGACTCGATCATCTCCTTGAACCGCTTCAGGTCGCCGTCGACACGCTTGTCGATGAGACCGAGGGCGTCGCCGGCCTTCTCGACGAAGCCCTCAGGGTCGTACGCCATCTCGACGTTGACGCGGGTGGCCTCGGTCCCTGCCGGCTCGAACGTCACACGGCCGGCGTGCTTGGTGTCGCCGATCGCGCGCCACGCGATGACCTTGTCCGGCTCCTGTTCGGTGATCTCGGCCTCGAACTCGCGCTCGGCCAGGCCGATCTCGGTCTCCCAGTGCAGGCGCTGGTCGTCGAGCTGACGGACCTTGTTCACGCCCTCCATGAACTGCGGGAACTCCTCGAACTGCGTCCACTGGTTGTAGACGGTGGTCACCGGCTGGCGAACCTCGATGCTGGACTGAATCGTCTTCATGCGGCTATCGCTCCTTCGTCGCGTTCGCTGCGTTGAGCGGGCGTTTCCTCTTGCTGCCGCCGTTTCCCCCGGCGGTGACGCCACGCTCGTGATCCGGGCACTTCGCCCTCTTGGACCACGTACCCACCTCGTCGTCGTCATACGCGGCGTCGAACCAGCGAATCAATGGCGCTTGCTAGTTTGGTCGGCGTTGTGGGCCTAGTGCCCCCCTGTTGTCCAGTTCTTACACCTCGGGGATCCATTTGGCAGAAGTCATCGCGGTCTCGGAGATGAGGCTGACAGCGGGTCCCACGGGCACGCTGTCGTATTTGCCGGAGTACCTTGAACGGGCGATCGCGGGTTGGCCGATCGGCAGATGCTTCCTGATACCGGAGAATCGGCCCACGGCACCGGCTAATGACCGTCACTTCACTGAGTGCTTCGGCCAAATAGCCAAGCACGCACCGCTGGGCCACAGGGACTATGTCTTCATCGACCGCTCGGCTGAGTCTGGAGCGATACGTGCGCGACTCGAACACCTGAACCGCCTTTGCGACGAGGTGGGCCTCCCTCCAGAACAGCTCATCTACGTCTCGCAGAACTCGAAGGTCGCCCTCGCTCGCGGCACGCGCGGACCGCAATGGCTGTTCTTTCATCACTACGCCGTGTCCATGGCCCGTAAGTACGCCCATCATGGCGGTGACTATGGCTTCTCCTCCGCGTCAGAGAGGATCCTGTGCCTGAACGCCAAGGTGCGTCCCCATCGTCTCGCCGGCGCGGCGGCGGCACGACGGATCCTGCGTGACCGTCTCTGGTTAACGTGGGGAGGGAAGGACGACTTATTCACGGTCGAAAAGGCCATGGCTGAGATCCGCGAGGTCCTACCTTCGTTCGAGTCAGTGGCCCTTGAACAGCACCTGCCTGAGTCTTCCCTCCCCAACTCTGTGGGGGTGGGGGGCCACGAGGACGCACCCTTGGAGGCGGCGGCGCAGTGTTTCCTGCACCTCGTTACCGAGAGTGACTATCGACATTACTCCGATCGATTCTCCGAAAAAGTCCTCAAGCCAATCGCCCTTCACAGGCCGTTCATTGTGTACGGGCCGCAGGGAATCCTCCGACGGCTTAGGGAATTAGGTTTTCGGACTTTCGGCGATATCCTTGATGAGACATACGATGAGATTGAAAACGAGGATGCGAGATTGGCGGCGGTGCTAGCCTCGCTCGAAGCCCTCTCCCGTAGGGATCATCGAACTGTCATCGACGCTGCATCGGACATCTGTCGCCATAACCAAGCACACCTCATTGCTGGACTTGAGCAGCGTTTGTTCAAGCGCTTCGAAGCCGACCTCGCAAGGCTGCTCGCATTGCCTGAACCGCGGACGTAAGGACAGCTCCACCCAGGTTCGCGTGCGAGCATGGGGGGGTGCCCGCCAACCCCGCCCTGCGCTTTCGTCCCGACCCTGGGACGATCCCCACCGACCCGGGGTGCTATCTGTGGCGCGACCGCGCGGACCGCGTGATTTACGTCGGCAAAGCCAAGAGCCTGCGGGCGCGGCTGTCGAGCTACTTCGGCGCGTGGTCGGGCATCCCCCAGCGCACCCGGTCCATGCTCGAAGCGGCGCGCAGCGTCGAGTGGATCGTGTGCGCCAACGAGGTCGAGGCGCTGCACCTCGAGTACAACCTGATCAAGCGACACCGGCCCCGGTACAACGTTCGTTACACCGACGACAAGAGCTATCCGTACCTCGCGGTCACCGTCCAGGAAGACGTCCCCCGTGCGATGGTGCGGCGCAACCCGCGCAAGGACGGCACCCGCTACTTCGGGCCCTATGCGCACGCCTACGCGATCCGCGAGACGCTTGACCTGCTGCTGCGCGTCTTCCCGGTGCGCACGTGCTCGAAGGGGGTGTACGACCGGTGCCGCCGGCTGGGACGCCCCTGTCTGTTGCACCACATCGGCCGGTGTGCCGCTCCCTGCGTGGACAAGATCAGCCACGACGACCACCGGCGGTTGGTCGAGGACCTCATCGGCTTTCTGGAGGGGGACACCCAGCACACGCTGGCCGACCTCGAACGGCGGATGAGCGCCGAGGCGGCGTCGCTGAACTTCGAGGCCGCCGCCCGCCTGCGCGACCAGCTCACCGCGGTGCGCAAGGCCCTCGAGAAGCAGGTCATGGTCACCGGTCGCGCCGAGGACTTCGATGCCGTCCACTATCACGACGACGACCTCGAGGCGGCGTTCCAGGCCTTCTTCGTCCGCCGGGGCCGCGTGGTGGGCCGCAAGGGCTGGACCGTGGACAAGGTCGAGGACCTCGACGCCGGCGAGCTGCTCGGGCGCTTCCTGCTCGAGGTGTTCATGGACCGCAGCGACGACATCCCACGAGAGGTGATCGTCCCCGCCGAGCCTGCCGACCGCGACACGCTCGAGGAGCTGCTGTCGGAGCTGCGGGGCGCACGCGTCAGCATCCGGGTCCCCCAGCGCGGCGAGAAGCGGACGTTCCTGGAAAGCGTCAAGGACAACGCCGCCGAGGCCTTCCAACAGCATCGGCTCAAGCGCGCCAAGGACTTCAACGCCCGCAGCCAGGCGCTGCACGAGCTGCAGGAGGCGCTCGGCCTGGAAGAAGCCCCCCTGCGCATCGAGTGCTACGACATCTCCACCCTGCAGGGGACCAACTCCGTCGCATCGATGGTGGTGATGGAGGACGCGCTGCCACGCAAGAGCGAGTACCGGCGCTTCAAGATCCGAGGGGTGGAAGGGCAAGACGACTTCGCGATGATGCACGAGGTGATCACGCGCCGGTTCCGCAACTACCTGGCGTCCAAGGACGCACCCGCCAGCGAGCGCAAGTTCGCCTACGCCCCCAACCTGGTGATCATCGACGGCGGCAAGGGACAGCTCAACGCCGCGGTGCGGGCGATCGAGGAGCTCGGCGTCGAAGGTGTGGCGGTGTGCTCGCTGGCCAAGCGCCTCGAGGAGGTCTTCCTGCCCGGGAACCCCGACCCGGTGGTGCTACCCCGGTCGAGCGAGGCGCTGTACCTGGTGCAACGGATCCGCGACGAGGCGCACCGGTTCGCCGTCAGCTACCACCGCAGCCTGCGGGGGCGGGAGATGACCGCCTCGGCGTTCGACGAGATCCCCGGCGTGGGGCCGGCGCGCCGGCGGGCGCTGCTGGACCGCTTCGGGTCGCTCAAGCGGCTGCGGGAGGCGACGGTCGACGAGATCGCCGAGGTGGAAGGCTTCTCGCAGGTGATGGCAGCGCGGGTCCACGAGGCGCTGCACGGTCGACAGCTGGAAGCCGATGAGGAGATCCCCAGCCGATGAGCATGGACACCGAGCAGGATCCCACCGGGCCCGCGCGTGCCGCACCGCTTGACCGGCGGCCGCAGCTGGCGGTCATCACCGGTCTGTCGGGTGCCGGCCGCAGCGCGGCGTCGGCCGTCATGGAAGACCTGGGGTTCTTCGTCATCGACAACATGCCGCTGGCGCTGATCGAGCGCGTCGTGGACCTGGCGACCACCCCGGGTTCGGCGGTCGACCGGTTCGCTCTGGTCGTCGACGTCCGGGGTCGCGAGGGTTTCGGGGCGGGCGTCGAGGACCACGGCGAGCAGCTGCGCGAGACGATCCGCGCCCTGCGCCGGCGCGATCTGGACCTACGGGTGCTGTTCCTGGAGGCCTCGGACCAGACGCTGGTGCGGCGCTATGAAGCGGCACGGCGCGTGCACCCGCTGGCACGCAACGACCGGCTCGTCGATGGGATCGCGCGTGAGCGGGAGTACCTGGTGGGGCTCCGAGAGGAGGCCGACCTGGTGATCGACACGACCTCGCTGAACGTCCACGAGCTGCGCGAACGGCTGGAGGAGGCGTTCGGCGAGGCCGGTCGTGACCGGATGGTCGTCAACCTGGTGTCGTTCGGGTTCAAAAACGGCACACCACTCGACGCCGACATGATCCTGGACGTCCGCTTCCTGCCGAACCCGCATTGGGTCGACGAGCTTCGGCCCCTGACCGGGCTTGACCCCAAGGTCCGCGACTACGTGCTCGGCCAGCCGGAAACGGGGGAGTTCCTGCGACGCGTCCAGGACCTGCTGGACTTCCTCGTGCCGGCGTACGTGCGGGAAGGCAAGCACTATCTGACCGTCGGCATCGGCTGCACAGGAGGCAAGCACCGCTCGGTGGTGCTTGGCCAGGTCCTCGCCGACCACCTGCGCACCCTCGGCGTCGCCGTGCAGATCGAACACCGCGACCGGGGTCGCGAGTGAAGGCCGTCGGCATCGGCGGGGGGCACGGCCTGTCCCGTGCACTGACCGCCTTCCGCCTGCTTGATCTGCAGCCCACCGCCGTCGTCACCGTGGCCGACGACGGCGGGTCCAGCGGGCGGTTGCGCCAGGAGCACGGCGTCGTCGCGCTCGGGGACCTGCGGATGGCGCTGTCGACGCTGGCAGACGGCACCGAGCTGGCCGAGGTCTTCCAGCACCGGTTCGACGTCGGCGACCTGAAGGGCCACGCGCTGGGCAACCTGGTGCTCCTGGCGTTGCTAGAGCAGTGCGACGGCGACATCGTCACCGCGCTCGACCGCGCCGGCCGGTTGCTCGGATGCCAGGGTCGCGTCCTGCCGAGCACGCACGAACCCGTCCAGCTCCACGGCTGCATCGGCGGGCGTGAGGTCGGCGGCCAGGTCCGGGTCGCCACCGCCACCGATCGGGTGGAGCGCGTGTGGCTTGAGCCGGCGCAACCCCCGGCCTGCCCGCAAGCCGTCGAGGCGATTGCCGAGGCGGACCTGATCGTCCTCGGACCGGGCAGCCTGTTCACCAGCGTCCTCGCCGCTCTGCTCGTGCCCGGCATCGGCGAGGCAGTCGTGGCCGCCGAGGCCACCGTGGTGTTGGCGTGCAATCTCCTGACGCAACCCGGGGAGACCAGCGAGCTGAGCGCCGCGGATCATGTCGAGGCCCTCTTCGCCCATGTCCCGGGACTGATGCTCGATGCGGTCCTGCTCCACGACGGCCCAGCCTGCGCCGGCGCCGGCACGCCGCTGGGCACCGACCTCGACCATCCCGCCGTCCGCCAGGTGGTGTGCGCCGACCTCGCCCTGCGCCAGGACGGTGCCGTGACCGGCATGCACGACCCACAGCGGCTGGCTGACGCGTTGAACGGTCTGCTGGCGTCGTGAGCTTCACCGCACAGGTGCGGGAGGAGCTGGCACACGCGCCCCTGGGCGAGACCTGCTGCCGGGCAGCGGAGACGGCAGCGATCGCCCGCCTGGGCGGCGCCCTGCAGGTGTCCGGAGCCGGACCGGGTTGGGTGGTGGACATCACCGTCGGGGCGGTCGCCCGGAGGTTGCACAGCGCCTTCGTCGACCTGTACGAGGTGCGGGCGGAGATCGAGGTGCACCAGCCCACCGGGTTGCAGCCGACGCGGTACCGGCTCGTGCTGGCAGGCCCGTCCCGCGACGTGCTGCAGCGCATGGGCCTGTTCGACGACGAAGGGCGGCCGGCCGAGCGCCCGCCCGCCCGTCTCCTGATGACCGCGCATGACGCTGCGGCCTACGTCCGCGGAGCGCTGATGGTGGCCGCGAGCGTCAGCGATCCCCGCCGTGGCGCGCATCTGGAGATCCGGACACCGTCACGCCAGAGCGCCACCACCGTGGTGCAGCTGCTGCACCGGTGCGGCGCGGCAGGGGCGCGGGCGGCGCAGCGTGACGACGGCTGGCGAGTGGTGGTCAAGAACGGCGAGGAGATCGGGGCGGTGCTGGCTCGCACCGGTGCGCACACGTCGTTCCTGCACTGGGACGCCGAGCGCTTGCGCCGTGAGCTGCGGGGCGAGGCGAACCGCGCTGCCAACGCCGACCGCGCCAACCTCGGCAGGGCCGCGGGCGCCGCCGCTCGGCAGGTCGCCGACATCGAGGCGGCGGTCGCTCGACTGGGGTGGGACGCCCTTCCCGACGACCTGAGGGAGACCGCCCTCGCGCGCCTGGCCAATCCGGAAGCCAGCCTGGCGGAGCTCGCCGCGCTGCACGACCCACCCGTGGGCAAGGCCACGGTCCACCGGCGCCTGCTGCGGATCGCCGACCTCGACGGCTGAGGGGACTGGGGCCGGGATAGGGGCGCTCGGTAGAGTGTGGCCCCTCCGCCGCACCGCGAGCCCATCACGAACTGTTTGGAGTTGAAGCAGACATGGCAATCCGCGTTGGCATCAACGGCTTCGGCCGGATCGGCCGCAACTTCCTGCGTGCCGCTCGGGAGCAGGGGGCCGACATCGACATCGTCGGCGTCAACGACCTGACCGACAACAAGACCCTGGCCCACCTGCTGCGCTACGACAGCGTCCACGGCCGCTTCGACGGCACCGTTGAGGAGACCGAACGCGGCCTGGTGGTCGACGGCGACGAGATCGTCATCACGTCCGAGCGCAACCCCGCAGACCTTCCGTGGAAGGACCTGGGCGCGGACATCGTCATCGAGTCGACCGGCATCTTCACGGCGCGGGACAAGGCTGCGGCGCACCTGGAGGCGGGGGCCCGCAAGGTGATCATCTCCGCGCCCGCCAAGAACGAGGACGTCACCCTCGTCATGGGCGTCAACCACGAGAACTATGACCCCGGGTCGCACGACGTCATCTCCAACGCCAGCTGCACCACCAACAGCGTGGTGCCGATGAGCAAGGTGCTCGACGAGTCCTTCGGGATCACCCAGGGCTTCATGACCACGGTGCACGCGTACACCAACGACCAGGGCACGCACGACCAGCCGCACAAGGACCTGCGCCGCGCCCGCGCCGCCGCCGTGTCCATCATCCCCACATCCACCGGCGCGGCGAAGGCCGCGTCGCTTGCGCTGCCGCAGCTCGAAGGGCGGCTCGACGGCCTGGCGCTGCGCGTGCCCGTACCCGACGGCTCGATCACCGACCTGGTCGTGACCCTGGAGCGCGAGGTCACCAAGGAGGAGGTCAACGAGGCGTTCCGCACGGCTGCCGACGGCCCACTCAAGGGGATCCTCGAGTACACCGAGCACCCGATCGTGTCCGCCGACATCGTCGGCAACCCGCACAGCTGCATCCTCGACGGCCTGTCGACCATGGCCAACGGCTCGATGGTGAAGGTGATGGGCTGGTACGACAACGAGTGGGGCTACTCATGCCGTCTGGTGGACCTCGCCCTGTACGTGGGTGAGCGCCTGTAACGCCAGCCATTCGCCGCTATGACCGCTGTCATCCCGGGGCTTGACGCCCTCGACGCCGCCGGCCGCCGCGTGCTGGTCCGCGTCGACCTCAACGTCCCGCTGTCGCACGGGCAGGTCGCCGACGACCTGCGCATCGAGGAGTCCCTGCCCACGATCCGCCGGCTGACCCAGGCAGGCGCGCGGGTGGTGCTCATGAGCCACCTCGGCCGCCCCAAGGGCGCGGTCGTCGAGGAGCTGCGGCTCGCGCCGGTGGCGCAACGGGTGTCCGAGCTGCTCGGGGCGCCGGTCGCCGCCGCCACTGACGTGGTCGGTGACGATGCCCGCCGCGTCGTCGGCGAGCTTGCCGATGGTGAGGTGGCCCTGCTGGAGAACCTGCGGTTCGAGGCGGGGGAGGAGGCCAACGACGACGCCTTCGCCGACGCACTGGCGGGGCTGGGCGACGCGTACGTCAACGATGCCTTCGGTGCGGCGCACCGTGCGCACGCCAGCGTCGTTGGGTTGCCGGCGCGAATGGAGGACGCGGTCGCGGGGCTGCTGATGCACGCCGAGCTCGACGTGCTGTCCCGTCTGCTGACGGACCCGCCCCGGCCGTTCGTCGCGATCCTCGGCGGCGCGAAGGTGTCGGACAAGCTCGGCGTGATCGACAACCTCCTCGGCCGCGTCGACCGCCTGCTCATCGGCGGGGCCATGTGCTTCACCTTCCTGGCGGCAAAGGGCTACGACGTGGGCGCGAGCCGGGTCGAGGCCGACCAGGTGGACACCTGCGGCGCACTGCTCAAGCGCGCGGAGGCCGACGGTGTGCCGCTGCTGCTGCCAGTCGACGTGATCGCCGCCGAGGCGTTCGAAGCCGATGCCGAGCACCGTCGGGTAGCCGCCGATCAGATACCCGAGGGCTGGATGGGGCTGGACGTCGGCGGCGAGACCGTCGAGCGGTTCGCCGGCGCCACCGTCGATGCCGGGGCCATCCTGTGGAACGGGCCGATGGGCGTGTTCGAGTGGGACGCGTTCGCCGCCGGCACCGAGGGTGTGGCACGTGCGGTGGCCGCCGCGTCCGCGTTCACGGTGATCGGCGGTGGCGACAGCGCGGCCGCCGTCCGCAAGCTCGGCCTGGCGTCGCAGATCAACCACGTGTCGACCGGCGGCGGGGCGTCGCTGGAGTTCCTGGAGGGCCGCGACCTGCCGGGCGTGGCCGCCCTCCGTCGCGAGCAGGGGGACACCTGATGGCCAGAACACCGATCATGGCCGGCAACTGGAAGATGCACCTGGATCACCTCGAGGCGATCCAGCTCGTCCAGCAGCTCGCCTACCACCTGGAGACACGGGACTTCGAGGCGTCCGAGGTGGTGGTCGTGCCCCCGTTCACCGCGCTGCGCAGCATCCAGACGCTGATCGACGGCGACCGCCTGGCCATCGGGCTCGGCGCCCAGAACACGCACTGGGAGACCGCCGGCGCGTTCACCGGTGAGATCAGCCCAGCGATGCTCGCCAAGCTGAAGGTGCAGTACGTCCTCTGCGGCCACTCCGAGCGCCGCTCGTTGTTCGGTGAGACCGATGAGATCGTCAACCGCAAGGTCAAAGCCGTCATCGCCGCCGGCATGACGCCGATCATGTGCGTCGGCGAGACTGAGCAGCAGCGCGAGTCTGGAGACGCCGAGACGGTGGTGGCCGGCCAGGTCCGGGCGGGGCTCGACGGCCTGGAGTCGGGCCAGGTGCAGCAGATGGTGATCGCCTACGAGCCTGTCTGGGCGATCGGGACGGGCAAGACCGCAACCGCCGCGGACGCGCAGTCGATGTGCGCCTCTGTCAGGTCGGTGGTCGCCGGCGTCCACAACCAGGCGACCGCCGATGCGGTGCGCGTGCAGTACGGCGGCAGCGTCAAGCCGGGCAACATCCGCGACTTGATGGCCCAGGACGACATCGACGGGGCGCTGGTCGGTGGCGCCAGCCTGGATGCGGAGGATTTCGCCGTCATCTGCCGTTGGCACCGGCAGTAGCGGGGGTACGCTTGGCGTGTCCGCAGCGGAGGTGACCATGGCGAAGCGCAAGTCACAACTCGACGGAGTTCTCGGTCCACTCGAGAACGACGTCATGGAAGCCGTCTGGGACAGCGGTGAGGCGACGGTCCGCGATGTCCACGCCGCGCTCAACCGCCGCCGCCGGATCGCGTACACGACCGTGATGACCACCATGGGGCGCCTGGCCGGCAAGGGTCTGCTCGCCCGCGACACGTCTGAGCTGGCGCACCGGTACCGCCCGACGCTGTCGCGGGAGGAGTACGCCCAGTCCACCGTCCACTCGGTCGTCGACTGGCTGGTGCACAGCTTCCCCGAGCCGGCGATCAGCTACTTCGTCGAGGTCGTCAACGACGGTGAGGACCCAGCGGTGGTCCACGCGCTGCGGGCCAAGATCGACGAGCTGCGGGCGCAGGAGGGCTGATGGGCCCGGCGTCGCCGCCGGTGGCGCCGGCAGGGTTCTTCCTGTCGTTGCTCACGGAGTCGTTCGCCGTGCGGGCACTGCTCGGTTCGGTGGTCGCCGCAGCGCTGGCGGCCGTCGCACTGCGCCGCGTGTGGGTCCGACGGCCTTTGACGCGGCGCCTGGTCGTCCTGGCGCCCATCCTGGCCGCGGCCGTGGCCGGGGTCGCGTCCGTCGTGGAGGCCGAGTCCTACCTGCCACAGCTGTGGGTGACGACCGCCAACGGCGCCTCCGGGCAGGTGCTCGAGCTGCTCGGCGAGCTTCGAGTGATCTCGTCGGACCGCGGCGTTGACGTCCTGGTCACCGCCTGGGCGGTGGCAGTCCTGGTCCTGCTCAGCCGGCGGGTGTGGGGCGTCGTCGCAACGCGGCGGTTGCTCCGGCTGGCTTCGCCTGTTCCCACCGCTCATGAGCTGCAGCGGGTGGTCGACGGCATGGCTATGGCGATGGGCACCCGGCACGTCCGGTTGCATCTGCTGGCTGACTGCCCCGGTGGCGCGTTGACCACCGGGGTCCGCCGTCCGGTCGTCGTGCTCGACCCCGTCCTCATCCAGACGCTGGACGCCCAGGAGCTCGAGGGTCTGCTGGCCCACGAGATCGCCCACGTCGCCCGCCGCGACACGTTGCTCGGCGTCGTGGTCGGGGTGTTTGCCGACCTCACGTTCTTCCTGCCCACGGTGCACCTCGCGACGCGCTGGCTCAATGCCGAACGGGAGGAGAGCGCCGACGAGCTGGCTGCCGTGCACACCCGCCGGCCCGGGGCGCTGGCCTCGAGCATCCTCAAAGTGTGGGAGGGCGCGGTGCCGCGCACGCAGCCGCTGGCGGCGTGCGGGGCCGTGGCGGTCGCCACCGGAGCGCGGGTCGTCACCGGTCGCGTGGAGCGGCTGGTCAGCGCCCCGCCCGTCCGTTCCCGGGGCGGCAGGGCCCTGGAGAGCTGGGTGACGGCTGTGGTCCTGGTCGCAGCGCTGGTCGGTGCGGTGGTCGTGCCGCCGTGGATCGCCTCCGAGCTCGACACCTACTCGATCGCGATCGGCTATGTGCCCCCACCTGCCGATCCGGTCGAGTCCGCGGCCTTCGCCACGTTCCGCGCCCTGGCGCCGGCGCCGGTGGCCGGCGGCGGGCTGGAGGGGTACCCGCCGTCCACCCGACCGTCGATGGCGCCGGCCAGCGGCAACCTCTCGGTCGGGTGTCCGTGTGTGGAGACGCAGGCGCAGTGGCTGGCGGGCGCGCCGGCGACGGTGCCAAAGGCGCCCGAGGGGATGGCGTGGCAGCGCAGCCCCATGCCGGCGTGGGCGTCGGTGGCTGCGCGCGACGCCGTCCGCGCCCGGCCGCTGCTCACCCTGACCGACGCCGGCCCCCAGGTCGGGTTCTTCGTCGTCGCCCAAGAGGGCCGCTAACCGCGGCCCGGAACGTCACAGGACGCCGGCGTACGCCGACAACGCGGGCTGGCCCCCCAGATGGGCATAGAGCACGGTCGCCCCTGCGGGGATCTCGCCGGAGCGCACCATGCCGATCAAGCCGGCCATCGATTTTCCCTCATACACGGGGTCGGTGAGCATGCCTTCGAGACGTGCCGCCGTTCGGATCGCCTCAAGGGTCACGTCGTCGGGAACCCCGTAGATGCCCGCGTGGTACCCGTCCACCAGCTCGACGTCGTCGTCGGTGAGGGGGCGGTCCAATCCGATCGCCTCGGCGGTGGAGCGGGCGATGCGCGTGAGCTGTTCTCGGGTCTTTTCGACCGTGGCCGAGGCGTCGATACCGATGACGCGGCGCCTTCGGTCCTCGGCAGCGAACCCGGCGATCATGCCGGCGTGCGTGGAGCCGGTGACCGTGCACACCACGACGGTGTCGAAGAACACGCCAAGGTCCTGTTCCTGCGCGGCGACCTCGCGGCACCAGTTGGCGAACCCGAGTCCACCCAGCGGGTGGTCGGACGCGCCCGCGGGGATCGCGTACGGCGTCCCACCGCCCTCCTTGACCGACGACAGCGCCTGCTGCCAGCTGTCGCGGATGCCGATGTCGAAACCGGCCGGCGACATCCGGATGTCCCCGCCCATGATGCGCGTCAGCTGGATGTTGCCGACCTTGTCGTACACGACGTCCGGCCAGTCGACCCAGTGCTCCTGGACCGTCACCACGTTCAACCCCAGATGCGCCGCGACGCCCGTCACGGCGCGCGTGTGGTTGGACTGCACCCCGCCGATGGACACCAACGTGTCGCAGCCCTGCGACAGCGCGTCCGCGACGAGGTACTCCAGCTTGCGCACCTTGTTGCCGCCGAACGCGATGCCTGAGTTGCAGTCCTCGCGCTTTGCCCAGATCTCGACCTGACCGCCGAGGTGGTCGGTGAGCCGGCGCAGCGGGTGAATGGGGGAGGGTCCGAACAGCAGCGGCACGCGCTGGAAGTCGTCAAGACTCATCTCCAGCCTCCTAGGGCAGCGGCGTGTGGGGGACTGCTACCCTGACAGGTCGGGCGCGCCGTCACATGCCGCCCGTCCGCGCACCGTTCGGAGGTCTGTCGTGCTCACCGGCGCCATCGTGGTCGTCCACGTGCTCGTCTCGCTCATGCTGATCATGTTCATCCTGCTGAAATCCGGCCGCGGGGGCGGCCTGTCGGACATGTTCGGCGGCGGCTCGATGAGCAGCATGACCGGCTCCACGGTCGTCGAGAAGAACCTGGACCGGCTCACGGTCATCACCGGTGTGCTGTTCGCCGTCACGACGATCGTCCTGGCGCTGCGACTCGCCTGACGGTCGACCGAGGCGGGTTCGCGCTCGCATGATGCGGCGGCAGGCGCTGCTGGGCGCCTGCCTTCTTGCGCTGATCGGCGCCGGCTGTCCATCACCACCCCCACAGCAGGCGCCGCGAAACGGCGGTGTCGCCGTCCCCACGCCGACCGCTCAGTCGGCCGACAGCAGCCTGCGGTGGGCGATCGGCGAACCGACGGCCATCGTGCCCATCGACGCGGTCACGCCCGACGACCTTCTGGTCGTCGACGCGCTCTACGACTCGCTGACCGCCTGGGACGAGCGTCTGCAGGTCGTCCCATCCACCGCCGTGCGCTGGACTGCACGGCGCGGCGGGCGCGTGTGGCGCTTCGCGCTGCGGCGCAACGCCACCTTCCACGACGGGACACCCGTGACGGCGCAGCACTTCGTCGACACCTGGAACGTCATGGCGTCGCGCGGAGCGGCGCACCACCACCTCGCCGACGTCGAGGGCTACCAGGCGGTGCGCGACGGCAGCACGGATGTGCTGTCCGGCGTGCGGGCCGTCGACACCTCGACGCTGGAGGTCCGGTTGCGCCGGCCGAACTACGAGTGGCCGGCCGTCGCGGGGCACCCCGCGCTCGGGCCGATGCCTCGCCCGCGTGCACCGAACCGGGTCCAGCCTGTCGGCAACGGTCCGTTCACCCTGGCCGAGCCCTGGGCGCGAGAGCGCTTCCTGCGCCTGTCACGTGCTGACGAGCAGTCCGACGGTGCGCGGCCCGGGCGGTTGCTCGACGAGGTCGTGTTCCAGGTCATGGATGCTGCAACGGCGTATCTCGCGTTCGCACAAGGCCGTGTCGACGTGGCATCGCTCCCGCCAGGTGCCGACGACCGCTCGCGGTTCCCGGTGTCCACGAGGTACACCGGCCCGGGTCTGCTGCGCGGCCCGCTTCCGGCGACCTACCTGCTCGTGTTCGACACGTCACGCCCGCCCTTCGACGACGTCAACGCGCGACGAGGCATCGCGATGGCGTTGGACCGGACCGGTATGGCGCAAAGCGCCTTTGCCGGGCAGGCGGGCCCAGCGCGCACCCTGGTACCTCCCGTCCTCCCCGGGGCCCGGCAGCGAACCTGCTTGGCCTGCGTCTTCGATCCCGCCGGGGCGCGGCGGGCGCTACGCGACGCGGCGGTGGGTGAGGTGGCACTGTGGGTCAACCGGGGCGGGGACCACGAGCGCGTGGCGGCCAGGGTGCAGCGTGACCTCGACGCCGCAGGCGTGCGTGTCCGCGTCCGCGCCGTGGGCTTCGAACGCTTCCGCACCGCCATGACCGCCGAGCCAGGGCTGTTCCGCTTCGGCTGGGCGCCGGACTACCCCACGTTGGACAACGCGCTGCGTCCGCTGCTGCACTCCGCCGCCACGCCGCAGCGTGGCGGCGCCAACTACAGCCGGTACCGCAACCCTGACATCGACCGCCTGCTGGACCGCGCGGCCGCGACGCAGGACCCGGCCGCGCGGGTCGCGCGGTACCGGCGGATCGAAGACCTGGTCATCGGCCGGGACCAGGTGGTGATTCCCGTGGTCAACCCGCGACGAGGCACCGTCGTGGCCGAGCGGGTTCGGGGATTGATCTACGGCCCTATGGGAACCGCCAATCTCGAGCACGTCCGGGTCGTCGAGCGCGACGTCCCCTGAACTACTGCGTCAGCACCCAGTCCTCGACGTTCCACAGCGGACCCCACTCCGTGGGGTTGTTCCGCGGGCCCTGGATCGCACCACGAGACACCAGGAACGTCGGCCGCTGGTACAGCGGGATCGCCGGCACGTCCTGGGCGATCAGGCTGTCGGCCCGCCGGAGCAGGTCGACGCGCCGCTCGTCGTCGACCTCGGCGGCCGCCCGGTCGAACAGGGCGTTGACCTGCCGGTTGCAGTACTTCGTGTTGTTGATGTCCCGGGCGACGTCGCACCGCCATGGCGCCTGCACGTCGAGGGGATTGGCGCTGTAGCGGCGGGCGAAGGACAACAGGTGCCAGTCCCTTCGGCTGGCCAGGAACTCGGGCGCGAAGATCTCCTCCGGAGCGCTGAACTCCTCCTCGACCTTGATGCCGACTGCCGCCAGGTCCCGGCGGATCAGCTCGAACTGCCGGCTGCGCAGCTCTACGTCAGCGGTGGTGACGAACCGCAGCTGCAGTGGTTGGTCGTCGCAGTGCCAGATCCCCTCGACCCGTGTGCAGTCGTTGTCGGCCAGCAGCCGCTGCGCCTCTCCCGGGTCGTACGACAGCTGCTGCGACCAGTGGTCCTGGTAGTCCGGCTCCTCGGCGAGCCACAAGACGCTGTCGAGCAGCGCCACGTCGGGATCCACCTCGGCGAGGATCTCGTCGATCAGGCGCTGACGGTTGATGGCCTTCGCGACGGCCTGCCGGACGTAGGGCCGGTTCAGCGGCGGTGCCGCGGTGTTGAAGTCGATGACCTCCCACAGCGGGCCGCCGGCGCTGTCGATCTCGATGTCATCCATGGTCTCCAGCTGCTCGCGCAGGCCGAATCCCGTCGGCGGGTACAGGACGTCGACCGCGCCCTCGCGCAGGGCCAGCAGCAGGTCCTGCAGTGAGTCGTAGAAGGAGATCACGACCTCGTCCAACGACGGGGCGTCGCCCCAGTAGCGGTCGTTGCGCTTGAGGATCAGCTCCTGGCCGGGCTCCCAGCGGTCGAACTCCAAGGGGCCGCTGGAGACCGGGATGTGCTCCCGCCACATCTCGTTGAAGTCCTCCCCGCGGAGGCGGTGGCGGGGCAGGATCGCGCCCTCCGGCTCGCTGAACATGGTCCGCCAGGCGGGGTAGGGGCGGCGGAACACGAATCGCGCCGTCCGGTCGTCGATGGCCTGCGCGTTGCGCACGAGCTCGTGGCCTTCACGGCTGATGATGTCGAACCGCTCGTCCATGATCGTCCGGTGCGTGAAGACGACGTCGTGGGCGGTGATCGGCTCACCGTCGCTCCACTGCAATCCCTCTTTCAGGCGGTAGGTCACGGTGAAGGGGTCAGTGGTGACCTCGGCGTCTTCCAGCAGCAACGGTTCGAAGGTGTGCTCGGGGGTGATGCGCCACAGCGGGGAGAGCACCGCCGTGGCGATGTAGCCGTTGATGAAGGTGTTGCCCTCCTCCACCGCTGCGTTGAGCGTTGAGGGTTCCTCGTCCGCCCCGAGGATCACCGTTCCGCCGTTGACGGGGGTGCGCTCGACCGGCTCGTCCGGTTCCGCCGCGCCGGCCTCTGTCGGCGACGCCGTGTCGTCGGCCGGTGCCTCGGCGTCGCCGCCGTCGTCGCAGGCGACGGCGCCGAGCAGCAACGCCACAGCGACCGCCACGGCCTTGATCCATCCCGCCTTGTCCATGGAGTCCATGGGGTGGTGTGTCGGTCCTCCTAGGTCGGGACGACGGGCAGCATCTCCGCGAAGTGGCAGCGCGCAGGGTGACCATGGCCGAACCGGTCGATCAGCTCCGGAGGCTCCTCGGCGCAGATGTCCTCGGCCTTCCAGCAGCGGGTACGGAACCGGCATCCTGACGGCGGGTTCGCCGGACTCGGCACGTCCCCCTCCAGGGTGATCCGTTGCCTGCGGCCCCGCTTTGTCGGATCCGGGAGCGGCACGGCGGACAGCAGCGCCTGCGTGTACGGGTGCGTGGGCTCCTGGTAGACCTGCTGGCGGGTGCCGATCTCGACGATCTGGCCGAGGTACATCACGGCGACGCGGTCGGAGATGTGACGGACGACGGACAGGTCGTGCGCGATGAACACGTACGCCAACCCCAGCTCGCTTTGCAGCTCCATGAGCAGGTTGATGACCTGTGCCTGGATCGACACGTCGAGCGCCGACACCGGCTCGTCGAGGATGAGGACCTGCGGGTTGAGGGCCAGCGCCCGGGCCACGCCGATGCGCTGGCGCTGACCCCCGGAGAACTCGTGGGGGAAGCGGTTGCCGTGCTCCGGGCTGAGGCCAACGAGCTGCAGCAGCTCCGACACCCGCTTCAGGCCGCCGGCCTGCTTGAACTGGCCGTGGATCCGCAGGGGCTCCGCGATGATGTCGCGCACCGTCATCCGCGGGTTCAGTGACGCATAGGGATCCTGGAAGACGATCTGCAGCTCACGTCGGATGGCACGCATCTGCTTGCGGCTGTAGCCGCTGATGTCGCGGCCCTTGAACTCGATCCGCCCGGCAGTTGGGTCGAGCAGGCGCAGGATCGTGCGGGCGACGGTGGACTTGCCACAGCCGGACTCGCCGACCAGTCCGAGGGTCTCGCCGGCGTTCAGGGAGAAGCTCACACCGTCGACGGCGTAGACGGCCCCGACCTGCCGCTTGACGACGCCGGCCTTGATCGGGAAGTGCATCTTCAGGTCCTCGACGCGGAGGATCTCCTCACCCTCAGGGGTGCGTTCGTCCAGCGGTGACTGGCGTTCCGCGGTGTCGGTCACGCCTGCGACCCTCCCGCCGTGAGCTCGGCGCCGATCACCTGTTCAACTTCCTCGCGCAGGGTCGGCACCTCCTCGTGGAAGTGGCATGCAGCCCGATGCTCCGGGCCGGTGTCGTACAGCGGCGGCACGTCGGTGCGGCATCGCTCACGTCCGCGCATCAGCCGGCATCGCGGGTGAAAGGAGCACCCTGGCGGGAGGTTGATCAGGCTTGGCGGCTGGCCACCGATCGGTGCCAGGCGGTCCAGGTCCGTGTCGAGGCGGGGCAGGCTGGACATGAGCCCCACCGTGTAGGGGTGGCGGGGGTCGTTGAAGATCGTGTGCACGTCGCCGACCTCGACGACCTTGCCGCCGTACATGACGACCACGCGGTCGGCTTCCTCAGCGATGACCCCTAGGTCGTGGGTGATGAGGATGGTGGCGGCCTGCGTCTGGTCCCGGGCGGTGTTGAGGACCCCCAGCACCTGTGCCTGGATCGTGACGTCGAGCGCGGTCGTCGGCTCGTCGGCGATGAGCAGCTTCGGTTGGTTGGCGATGGCCATCGCGATCATGGCCCGCTGGCGCATGCCGCCCGAGTACTGGTGCGGGTACTGGTCGAACCGGTCGGAGGGGTTCGGCACCCCGACCTGGTCCAGAAGGTCGACGGCGCGTGTGCGCACGCCGTCGTCGTCGAGCTCGGGGTCGTGGACCCGTAGCGCCTCCCCGATCTGCCGTCCGACCTTCATGACCGGGTTCAGCGAGGTCATCGGGTCCTGGAAGATCATGGCGATCTCTTTGCCGCGGATCCGGCGCATCTCGCGATCCGACAGCTGCAGCAGGTCCCGGCCGCCGAACAGCACCTCGCCGCTCACGATCCGCCCGGGGGGTTGCGGAATCAGCCGCAGCACCGACATGACGGTGACGCTCTTGCCGGAACCCGACTCGCCGACGACCCCCAGGGTCTCTCCGGGGTAGACGTCGTACGAGACGTCGTTGACCGCGCGCACCACCCCGTCGGGAGTCGTGAACTCCGTCACGAGGTTGCGGATGGAGAGGACCGGCTCAACCATCGTTCAGCGCTCCGACTGCGTCGGGTCGAGCGCGTCGCGCAGGCCGTCGCCGATGAAGTTGATGCACAGGCAGATCGTCACGATCATCAGACCGGGCATGGTCACGAGCCACCAGTCCGTGAGCATGGCGCCCTTGCCGTCATCGATCAGCTTGCCCAGGGCCGGCGTCGGCGGCTGGATGCCGAAGCCGAGGAAGGACAGGGTCGCCTCGAGCAGGATCGCCAGCGCCACGGTCAAGGTCGCGTTGACGATGATCGGGCTGAACGTGTTCGGCAGCATGTGCCGGAAGATGATGCGCGCGTCGCTCGCGCCTGACGCCCGCGCCGCTTCGACGAACTCCTTCTCGCGCAGCGAGAGGTACTGACCCCGCACGATCCTGGCAATCGTGGTCCACAACAGCAGCGCGATGATCGTCGCCACCCGGTAGGGCGACCCGCGTCCGAGGAATGCCGCCGCGACGAGCAGCACCGCCAGGAAGGGCACGGCGAGCAGGAAGTCGACGAACCGCATCAGCACGTTGTCCAGCCACCCGCGGTAGTAGCCGGCGAGGGCGCCGACGACCGTGCCGATCGCCGTGGACAGGAATGCGACGAAGAACGCCACCCGCACGGACGTGCCCGTGCCGTACAGCACGCGGGAGAAGTAGTCACGGCCGATCTTGTCGGTGCCGAAGAAGTGGTTGTCCTCCAGCGTCGGCGCCTTGCTGCGGTTACCCAGGTCGATCTGCTCGAACCCGTACGGCGCCACGCGGTCGGCGAACAGCGCCGCGCCGCAGATGATCAGAAGGATGAACAGGCTCACCATGGCGAGCTTGTGGGTGACGAACCGGCGCCGGAACAGCTGCCACTGGCTGCGCGCTTCGATGCGCAGACCCTCGCGGTACGTGGCGTCCAGCTCGCTGTCGGCGGGCGGCGGGGGGCCGCCGCTGCCGCCGGGTTGGCTGTGCCCCTCGACGGCGGCGTCTCGCGGCGTGCGCTCGCGGATTTCCTCACTCATTGCGGATCCTGGGATCCAGGTAGCCGTACAGGATGTCGGCCACGAGGTTGGCGATGATGATGAAGATCGTGGTGATCATGAGGAACGCCATGATCGGGTACACGTCCCGCGCCGTCAGGGCTCGGATGAAGTACGAGCCCATCCCCGGGATGGAGAACACCGCCTCCGTGACGATGGCGCCGCCGATGAGCGCGCCGAAGTTCAGGGCGGCCAGCGTGACGATGGGGATCAGGGCGTTGCGCATGGCGTGCTTACGCGTGACCAGGGTCTCCCGCAACCCCTTCGCCCGCGCGGTGCGGACGTAGTCGGCATTGATGACTTCCAGCATCGATGAGCGCATGTACCGGCTGTACAGCGCCAGGCTGATGTAGGCCAGCGCGATGATCGGCAGCGCCAGGTGCTGGAGCCGGTCGATGAAGAACTCCAAGCCGGTCCCCGGGTTCGTCGAGCTCAAACCCGCCGTGTAGAAGATCCGCGTACCCGTCGCGCGGTAGATGTTGGTGAAGATCACCTGCAGGATCAGGGCGAACCAGAAGATGGGGATCGAGTAGCCCAGGAAGCTGATGGTCGTGGTCGCGTAGTCGAACACCGAGTACTGGCGCTTGGCGGACAGCACGCCCAGGCCGATGCCGATGATCAGCGCCAGCACCTCGGCCGCGATGACCAACTGCAGGGTGAACCACAGCGCCCGCCGCAGGTCCGGCCAGATGGGCCGGTCGCCCAGCAGCGTCGTTCCGAACCGGTTGGTCGTCGCTTCTTGCACCCACAGCAGGTACTGCGCAGGGAGGGGCTGATCCAGCGCCTTGCGCTCGACGATGTTGTCAAGCGTGACCTGGCTGACGTTGGGGCGGGTGCGGAGCTCCCCGAGGGGGTCCCCGACCGATGACACCCCGAAGAAGATGACGACGCTGGCCAGGACGATCACGGGGATGCTGAACAGCAGTCGGCGGAGAATGAAGGTGACCAACCAGGTGCCCCTCTCGCCGCGGCGAGGGCGGCTCCCGCGGCGTCATGCCGCGGGAGCCGCCCTCAACCGAAGGCCACGTGCGGTGCTATTCGGTGCGGCCCCACTCCTCGACGTTCCAGGTCGGACCCCACTGCGTGCTGTTCGTGCGCACGCCCACGATGTCGCTGCTCCACGCCTGGAACGCGGGCTTCTGGTACAGCGGCACCACCGGAACGTCCTGGGCGATCAGGGCGTCCGCCTCGTTGTACAGGTCGGCGCGCTCCTGCGCGTCGACGGTCTCCAGCTGCTGCTGCATGAGCTCGTCGACCTCGGGGTTGCAGTAGCCCGTGTAGTTCAGGCTCGCATCGCCCGTGGTCTCCTCGCACTGCCAGATCGTGTCGCCACCGGACGGGTCGGGGGCGCCGACCCAGGCGAACAGGATGAGGTCGTAGTCCTGGGCGGGCAGGCGCTCGCCCAGGGCCACCGCCGGCTCGCCGAAGTCGGCGGTGATCTGCACGCCGATCTCCTGCAGCTGCTGCTGCATGACCTCGAAGGTCAGCTCACGCAGCTCGTTACCGGAGGTCGTCACGAAGTCGAACTCCAGCGGCTCGCCGTCACACTCGAAGATGTCGTTGTCGCCGCGGGTGCAGCCGTTCTCCTCGAGCAGCTGCACGGCACCCTCGGGGTCGTAGTTGATGACCTCGCCCCAGTTGTCCTGGTACTGCTCCTGGTTGGTCAGCCAGATGACGTTGTTCAGCGGCTCGACCTCGGGATCGATCGGAGCGATGAGCTCCGAGGCGAGCTGCTCGCGGTTCAACCCCATGGCGATGGCCCGTCGGACGTACGCCTTGTCCAGCGGTGGGCGCTCGAAGTTGAAGTCGAGGTGCTCCCACTGGGGGCCCGTCGAGGATTCGTACTCAAGGCCGTCCGCGCCTTCGATCTGGTTGACGAGGTCCAGCTGCGGCTGCGGGTCGATGACCTCGACCTCTCCGCCGCGGAACTGCTGGATGAGGGTGTTCACGTCCTCGATGGGACGGAAGACGATCTCGTCCAAATACGCTTGCTGCTCGCCCCAGAACTCCTCGTTGCGGGTGACGGTGATCTGCTGGCCCTTCTCCCACGACTCGAACTGGAAGGGACCGCTGGAGATGGGCTCCCCGTCAGCGTCGACGATGCCGTCGTTCCAGATCCGGTTGAAGTTCTCTCCCTCCAGGACGTGGGCGGGAAGCACCACGCCACTGTGGACGCTGAACAGCTCACGCCACGGGGCGTAGGGACGCTTGAAGACGAAGTCCGCCGTCTTCTCGTCGACGATGTTGACCTCTTCGACCTCATCGCAGCCGGCGCGGGAGGTGATGTCCCAGTCCTCGTTCATGCACGTTTCCCACGTGAACTTCAGGTCCTCGGAGCTGATCGGCGTGCCGTCGCTCCAGTTGGCCTCCTCGCGCAGCTTGTACGTCACGGTGAAGGGCTCGTCGTCGCCCTCTTCGCCACCGCGGGTCTCGGGGACGTCCTCGAGCAGCAGCGGCTCGTACTCGAACTCCGGGGTGATCCGCCACAGGGGGTACAGGATCGTCGCGATGACCTTGGAGGTGGCGAACAGGTTCCCCTCGGTGAGCCACGGGTTCAGGATCGCGGGTTCCTGCTCGAGGCCGAAGACGACGCTGCCGCCCTGAACCGGCTCGCCCTGGGCCGTGTCGCCCTCCGTCTCCGTCGCCTCGCCGCCGAGCTCTGTCGCGTCCGGGTCGGCGCCTTGCTCCTCCCCGCCGCCGCAGGCGACAGCGAGCAGGCCCAATACAGCCAAGAGCACCAGCCAGCGGGCCGGCTTGCGGATCAGATCCATACATTCCTCCTCGGACGGCGTGCGTCCATGGAACCGGCCCCCGCCTGCAGCGGGTGGACACCGGAAGTTGGTGGTTCGTCGAGCCGGGTCGGCCCTGTGGAACTGGCGCAAGAAGGTAGCAGAGCACGGCTTCCTGCAACGGCTTTCCGGGCGGAGCGGCTGGTCGTGTGGCGCACCGCTCCTCCGCACGTCGTGCAACGGACCGGCCCTGCGGTGAGTTCCCGTCGACGGGGGTTTTGTCCTAGAGCACGGCGGTGCCGGCCACCCAGCTCGCATGCAGCCGCGCATAGGTCCCGTCCCGGTTGAGCAGCTGTGCGTGCGTGCCGCGCTCCACGATCCGCCCACGGTCGAAGACGAGGATCTCGTCGGCGGCCTCGGCGGTGGACAGACGATGTGCGATCGCGATGGAGGTGCGGCCGCGGGTCAGGCCGTCGAGCGCCCGCTGAATCCTCACCTCGGTGGCAGGATCGACCGCCGACGTCGCCTCATCGAGCACGAGCAGGTCCGGACTGGCGACATACGCGCGTGCCAGCGCCACGAGCTGGCGCTCGCCGACGGACAGCGCTTCGCCCCGTTCCCCCACGCGAGTCTCGATGTCGTGGGGAAGCCCCTCCAGCCAATCGGCAAGTCCCAACTCCACGAACGCCAGCCGAACGCTTTCTGCACTGATGCCCGGCCGACCTTGCGCGACGTTGGTGTGGATGCTGGCATCGAACAGGAACCCGTCTTGGGGAACCATGACGACCCGCCGGCGCAGGCTCGCGAAGCGAACCCTGTCCAGGGGCGCGCCGTTGATGCGGATGGTCCCCGCGATGGGGTCCATCAGGCGCGTCACCAGCTTGGCGAACGTGGTCTTGCCCGACCCGGTCTCCCCGACGACAGCGACGCGCGTCTGCGGGGCGATGGTGAGGTCCAGCGGGTGGAGGACGACGACAGGATCCTCGTCGTCGCGCGCTGGGTACGCGAAGGTCACCCCCTCGAACTGCAGCCCGATCGGTCCGGGCGGGATCTCGACCGCGTTCGAACCGGTCGCCGGGTCGACAACGTCGGGTTCGGTGTCCAACACGTTGAGGATGCGCCGCCACCCTGCGATGGCGGTCTGCACCTCGTTGAGCACCTCGGTGGCGATCTGGATCGGGCTGATGAACATGGTCACGAGGAACAGGAAGGCGACCAGGCGCCCCTCGGTGATCTGGCCGTCCACTCCCAGCAGGACGCCGACGACCACCACCCCCGCCATGGCCAGACCGGAGAAGAGCTCGGCGCTGGTGAACATGGAGGTGGACAGCACCGCGGCTTTGCGTTGCGCCCGGTACTCCCGGTCGACCGCGTCGTCCAGCCGGCGGGACGTGCGCTCCTCGATGTGGTACGCCCGGATGACCTCGGCGCCCACGATGCTCTCCGCGATCGCGGTCAGCAGCTCGGCAACCCGCTCCCGCACGGCGCTGTAGGCAGCCGAGAGGTGACGCTGGAACCAGCGGAGCAGGAAGATCAGGGGAGCGAAGCTGAGGATGACCAGCAGCACCAGCGGCGGGCTGTAGATGAGCATGACGGCCGTGGCGATCAGCAGCTGGCCCAGGTTGACCAGCAGCACCACACCGCCCCATTGCATGAACTGGCTGATGGTGTCCACGTCAGACGTGACGCGCGAGACCAGCGCACCGCGGTGCTCGCCGGCGTGATGCAGCATCGACAGGTCGTGGATGTGGCGGAATGCACGCACGCGCAGCGCCGACAGGGCCGTCTCCGTGGCCCGCGACAGCCGGTAGTTCATGAAGTAGCCCGCCACCGCCGTCAAACCCACCACGACGGCCGACACGGTCACCAGCACGATGACCAGCGTCACGTCCGGCTCGCCGGTGCCGGTCCTCAGGCCGCGGTCGATGACCTGCTGGACCGCCACCGGCACGACGACCCTTCCGACCGTTGCGACAGCGGCGAGAAGCAGGGTGACCCACAGCCCCTCCCGGAACTCGGGCGTCAGCCGCAGGCCTCGTACCAGCGTGGTCCAAGCGCCGTCGGGCTGACGGCGGTCCAGCTCCTCGACCCCGGTGGCGGCAGTCGCGGCACTCACCGTGACTCCGGGGGAGCGGAGCGCGCGTCGGCGTAGGCGGTCACGAGCCGCTGGTAGGCCGGCACGCGGGTCATGAGCTCGTCGTGGGAGCCAGTGGCGGTCACCGTGCCGGCCTCGATGAACACGATCTCGTCGGCCAACGCGATGGTGGCTTGCCGGTACGCGACGATGACGATGGTCGAGGGCAGGTCCGCCTGCTTCAGGCCCCGGAGGATGGCCGCCTCCACTGCGGTGTCGACACTGGACGTGGCGTCGTCGAGGATCAGCAGCCGCGGCCGCCTGATCAAGGCCCGGGCCAGCGCGATGCGCTGCCGCTGCCCACCGGACAGTGACGTCCCCCGCTCACCGATGACCGTGTCCAGACCGGACCCGAGCGCGCGGACGAACCCGGCCGCCTGCGCCAGCTCGCAGGCCTGCCACACGTCCTCGTCGCTGTACGGCTCCCCGAGGGTGATGTTCTCCCGGATCGTGTCGTCGAACAGGAAGGAGTGCTGGAACACGATTGCGGCGCTGCGGGAGACGGCCCCGCGGGTCAGCAGACGCAGGTCGTGGCCGTCGAGGCGGACGGCGCCCTCGGCAGGATCGGCCAGGCGGACGAGCAGTGTGGCGATGGTCGACTTGCCCGACCCGGTCGGCCCGACGAGCGCGATGGTGCGCCCGGGCGGCGCCCGGAAGCTGACGCCGTGCAGCACCTGGTCGGACTCGTAGCGGAAGGCGACGTCGATCAGGTCGGTCTCGGCTGGGCCGCCCCGGACGTCGCCGAACCGCCCGATCCTCCCGCCGTGGTCCGTGGTGTCCGGCTGGGCGCGGAGCACCTTCTGCAGCCGCTCCCACCCCACCACCGACCGGGGCATGTCCGACAGCACCCACCCGATCGCCCGGATGGGGAAGGCCAGCAGGGTGAACAGGTAGGCGAACTGGACCACGTCACCCTCCGACAGCATCCCTGTCTGGATGCGCCAGACGCCGGCGGCCAGCACGCCGAGCACCCCGAGGTTGGGTACGGCCTCCATGATCGGGTCGAAGATCGCGCGGATTCGCCCGTAGCGGATGAGCTCGTCGCGCAGCCGCTCGGAATGCTGCTCGAACCGCTGCGTCTCGGCGGACTCGCGCCCCAGCGTCTTGACGACAAGGGCGCCGTCGAAGCTCTCGTGGGCGATGCCCGAAACCTGGGCACGCCGCTCCTGGATGAGGGTCGCGGGTTCGACGACGGCACGGTTGTAGCGCCAGTTCAGCAGCGCAATGGCCGGCCCGACGGAGAACCCGACCAGGGTCAGCGCCCAGTCCGTCATCACCAGCATCACGGCCGTGACGGTCAGCATCACCAGCACGCCGCACGACAGCGGCAGCGGGGCGATTGGCCAGAAGGCGGCGTCGACATCGGCGGTGGCGTTGGACAGCAATGAGCCGGTCGACCGATTCCGGTGCCAGGACATGGGCAGGCGGTGGTAGTGCCGTGTGATGCGGCGCCGGTACGTCGCGTGCAACCGCAGCTGCATCACCCAGGCGCCCAGGCGGCGGGCGACGATGGCCACCGCGGTCAGCATCGAGACGCCCAACACCGCCGCGGCGGCTGCCGCAAGCGTGCCGGCGCCGACTCGCCCGGTCCGAAACGCCGGCACGATGACCAGGTCCGTGATGCGCCCGAACACCACCGCGGAACCGACGGTGGTGGCCGCGTACAACAGCGCCCCGCACAGGGCGACGGCGAACGGCCGCGGTTCGGTCTTGATGGCCTTGCCCAGCACGACGAGACCACGCCGGACGACGCCGGCGCGGGGGGACGATGCGGCGGAGGTGGGCGTGGCGGACTCCCGGGAGGCGGTACGAGCCGTGCCACGCTAGCCGGTGCACCTTCAGCCGCTACGCTCCCGCCCCGTCCAGCGACAGGGGATGGTCATGCAGCTCGCGGTCAGCCTGCCGATGCTCGGCGTCTCCCTACCCGACTCCGTCCGGCTGGTCGGTCAGGCGCAGCGCTGGGGGTACACCGCCGCGTGGGGCAGTGAGGTCGCCGGCCCCGACTTCGCGTCGCTGCTGGGCGCGGTGGCGGTCGCGTCCGACGTGGACCTCGGCGTCGCCGTGGCGCCGGCGCAGACCCGCACCCCCTGGCTGCTGGCGGCGACGGCCGCGTCCCTCTCGCACCTTTCCGGCGGTCGGTTCTCGTTGGGGCTGGGCACCTCCAGCGAGGTGATCGTCGGTCAGTGGTCGGGACTGCCGTTCCGCCGTCCCCTCGCGCAGCTCCGAGAGACCGTCGAGGTCGTTCGGGCGATGCTGGCGGGGGAGAAGGTCAGCCACGACGGTGAGTTCATCACCACCGCGGGATACCGGTTGTTCGCACCGCCGCCCGCTCCGGTCCCCATCGTCGTCGGGGCGCTCAACGAACGCAGCCTGCGTCAGGCGGGAGAGATCGGCGACGGCCTGGCGCTCAACCAGGTCGCCGCCGAGGACATCGGCGGCATGCTCGACCAGTGGCGGGCGGGCGCCGAGGCGGCCGGGCGATCGGTCGACGGGCTCCCCGTGGTTGACCGGCTGTTCTGCCTGGTCACCGACCGGCCCGACGACGCCCGCGACTTCCTGCGCGGGTTCTTCGCTCCGTACGTGGCGACCTCGGTTTACAACCGCTTCTACCGCGCCCACGGGTTCGAGCAGGAAGCCGACGCGGTGCTGGCGGCCATGAAGGAGCGCGATCGCGCTGCCGCAGCCGCGGCCGTCAGCGACCGGCTGCTCAACGCGGTCACCGCGATCGGCAGCGCCGACGAGGTCGCCGACCGGGTCAGGGCGTACATCGACGCCGGCGTGACCGTGCCGGTGATCGCGTGCCTTGCACCGGGCGAGGAGGCGCACACCGCGACCCTGCGGGCCGTCGGCGAGCGGCTGGGGTGACCCCGGCCCGTTACACCGGCTCGAGCAGGTTGAGATCGATCACCGTCGGGGCGTGCATCGACCGGTAGCCGACGCTGTCGAACCGCACCACCAGCACCTCGCCGTCGACGCGCTGCACCGCGCCGGGGCCCCACTCCGGGTGACGGACCGGCTGGCCCGCGGAGAACGGGCCGCTGCGGTCTGCCGCCACGCGCTCGCGCTGCAGCTCGACATCCCAGTCCTCCGTGCCGCGCTGCTCGGCGATCCGCAGGCAGTTGTCGCACCGCAGGCACAGCTCGCCGGGGTACTCGTCGCCGAGGTAGTTCAGCAGGTAGCGGCGGCGGCAGGTCACGGTCTCGGCGTAGGACGCGACCATCTCCAGCCGCGACGTCTCCACCTCGACCTGGATGGCGTAGTGACGGGCGAGCGCCTCCATCGCCTCGGCGGGGTCGCCCTTGAACCGGATGCCGGACTTGAACTCGCTGAGGTAGCCCAGCCGCTCGAGGTCCTCGAGCAGCGACACGACGCCCGAGCGGGCGACCTCGGCGCCCTCGGCGATGTGGGCCACGACGTCGGACTGCGGCGTGGCCTTGTCGATGCGCGACAGCAGCAGGACCATCTTCGCGACCGTCGTCTCCGACGGACGGCTGCGCCGGTGCAGGTGGTGGTGCACCGACTGGTCCTCGGGCCGGTAGAACAGCACGCAATCCGAGGGCTGTCCGTCACGGCCCGCGCGCCCGGCCTCCTGCCAGTACGCCTCCAGGGAGTCCGGCATCGTGCGGTGAATGACGGCGCGGATGTCCGCCTTGTCGATCCCCATCCCGAAGGCGCTCGTGGCGCACAGCACCTCCAGCCCGCCGTACTCGGGGTCGGACAGGAACGCCTCTTGCACCTCGTCGCGCAGCGATCGGTCCATGCCGCCGTGATAGTGGCCCGCGTTGATGCCCAGCTCCAGCAGGGCGAGCGCCGTCTCCTCGGACTCGCGGCGGGTGGTGCAGTACACGACGACCGAGCTGCCGCCGTAGCGGGTCAGCAGCTTCGCCAGCTGTCGGTCGCGCCGATCGGGATCGGTGACCCGCTGGACGGAGAAGGTCAGGTTGGTGCGGTCGAAGCCGCGGGCGACGACCAGGGGGTCACGCAGCTTCAGCTCACGAGCGACGTCGTTGCGGACCGTCTCGGGGGCCGTCGCCGTGAGCGCCAGTATCGGCGGGCGACCCATGGCCTTCGCTGCCGAGGCGAGCTCGCGGTAGGCGGGACGGAAGTCGAATCCCCACTCGGAGATGCAGTGCGCCTCGTCGACGCAGAACAGGTCGATCTTGGCGTCTCGCAGCGCGCGGCGGACGTCGTCGCGGGCCAGCTGCTCGGGTGTCGCGAACAGGAACTCCAGCTTGCCGGCGCGCAGGTCGTCCAGCAGCGATGCCCGCTCCTCGCCACGCACCGCTCCGGTCAGTGACTCGACGCGCTGGTGGGTTCCTGGGTCCTCCGACAGCCGGCGGACCTGGTCCTGCATCAACGCGATCAGCGGCGTGGCGACGACGGTCGTGCCCTCCATCAGCACGCCGGCGAGCTGGTACACCAGCGTCTTGCCGCCACCGGTCGGTAGAACGGCGACGACGTCGCGTCCTTGCAACACGGCTTCGAGCGCTTCGCGCTGCCCGGGGCGGAAGTCGGGGTGCTCCGGGAAGTGCGCTTGCAGCGCGGCATCCAGGTCGATCAGTGGAGGACCTCATACTCGGGCGCAGCGGCGGAGGCGAAGGGCACCGGCAACCCCGTATCGCCCGCTCCGCAAAGCGCGGTCGGCGTCAGCACCCGGGTCCAGGGGGCCGGCTTGCCGGGTTTGTACCCCTCGGCGGCCGGACGAACACACGGCGATAGCCTGGCCTGATGGACGTGCCCCAGCCGGGGTCGAGGTGGCGCGGTCTGGTGGCCGGCGTGGCCGTCACGGCCGTGGCGCTGGGCGTCGCCGAGCTCGCCGCGGGACTGCTGGCGGGGGCCGCGTCGCCGGTGGTGGCGGTGGGTGACGCGGTCGTGGACCGGGTGCCTGCGTGGCTGAAGAACCTGGCCATCGCGGTGTTCGGCGTCAACGACAAGGTGGCGCTGCTGGTGGGCATCGCGGTGGTGTCCGCCGCCGCGGGCGGGGCCGCGGGCGCCGTTGCCCGCCGGCGTCCGTGGGTGCCCGTGGTGCTGCTCGTGGCCGCCGGGGGGATCGGTGTCGCCGCAGCGAGCCAGGACCCGCAGGCGACGGCGGTCTCCTCGGCGATCGCCGTCGGGGCCGGGGTGGTGGCGGGGCTGGCCGCGCTGGCCACACTGCTGCGTGGCGACCGCGGCGCAAGCCCCGCCGCTGACGACCACCCGCCGGTCTCGCGCCGGCGGTTCCTGGCCGGCGTGACAGCGGCGGTGGGGCTGGCAGCGGCGTTCGCGGTGGCCGGGCGCGCGCTCACCACCGCGTCAGCCGCTGCGCGCAGCCGTCTGGGCCTGGTGATCCCGCGCCCGCGGCGGCCCGCACCTGCACTGCCGGCGGGGGCCGATCTGGAGATCGCGGGCGCTGACCCGTTCACCACGCCAACGACCGACTTCTACCGCATCGACACCGCGTTGTCGGTGCCCCGGGTCGACGTGGCGACGTGGCGCCTGCGCGTCACCGGGATGGTCAACCGGCCGCTGGAGCTGACGTTCGACGAGCTGGTGGGCCGGGGCCTGACCGAGCACTGGACCACGCTGTGCTGCGTCTCCAACGAGGTCGGCGGTCGCCTGATCGGCAATGCGCTGTGGGGCGGGGTGCCATTGCGCGAGGTGCTGGATCTGGCGGGTGTGCACGTGGGTGCGTCGCAGATCGTCGGCAGGTCGGTGGACGGCTGGACCGCCGGCTTCCCGACCGAGGTGGCGTACGACGGCCGGACGGCGTTGATCGCGGTCACGATGAACGGGGAGCCGCTGCCGACCGAGCACGGGTTCCCCGCTCGTCTGGTGGTCCCGGGGCTGTACGGCTACGTGTCCGCGACCAAGTGGCTCAGCGAGATCGAGCTCACCACGGTGGATGCGTTCGACGCCTATTGGGTCCCGCGTGGCTGGGCGAAGCAGGCGCCGGTCAAGACGCAGTCGCGCATCGACGTGCCCCGGGCGGGGCGGGTGGTGTCAGGCCGCGTGGTGGTTGCCGGCGTTGCGTGGGCGCAGCAGCGGGGCGTCGAGCGGGTGGAGGTGCAGGTCGACGACGGCCCGTGGCACGAGGCGCGGCTGGCGGCCGTCCCCCACGTCGACACATGGCGGCAGTGGGTGTGGGAGTGGGACGCCGAGCCGGGTTCGCACGTCCTGCAGGTCCGGGCGACCGATGGCGACGGCGAGGTGCAGACCGCGCAGCGGTCTCCGGTGATGCCCGACGGCGCCACGGGCTACCACCGGGTCCTCGTCCAGGTCCAGCAGGCCTAGGATCCGCCTCCTTCGACCCGGGAGGACGGCGTGGACTTCGCCTTCAGCGACAAGGCACTCGACCTGCAGCGCCAGGTGCGCGAGTTCATGGAGAGCGAGGTGATGCCCGCCGAGTCGGTCTACCGGGAGCAGGTAGCAGCGAGCGGCAACCCGCACCATCACCCACAGGTCATGGAGGAGCTGAAGGCCAAGGCGCGCTCGGCAGGGCTGTGGAACCTGTTCCTGCCGGACCCCGAGTGGGGGGCGGGGCTGACCAACCTCGAGTACGCGCCGCTGGCCGAGCTGATGGGCCGCAGCGTCATCGGGCCCGAGGCGTTCAACTGCAACGCCCCGGACACGGGGAACATGGAGGTGCTGGCGCAGTACGGCACGCGCGCACAGCAGGAGGAGTGGCTCGTGCCGCTGTTGGCCGGCGAGATCCGCTCGTGTTTCTCCATGACCGAGCCGGACGTCGCCAGCTCGGACGCAACGAACATTCAGTCCCGGATCGAGCGCGACGGGGACCACTACGTCATCAACGGACGCAAGTGGTGGACCTCCGGTGCTGCCCGTGAGCGCTGCAGGATCAGCATCTTCATGGGCAAGACGGATCCCGAGGCACCCCTGCACCAGCAGCAGTCGATGATCCTGGTGCCGCTGGACACGCCGGGGATCTCCACGGTCCGCACGCTGTCGGTGTTCGGCTACGACGAGGGCGAAGGCCACGTCGAGCAGACCTTCACCGACGTGCGGGTGCCGGCCGGCAACTTGCTGCAGGAGGAGGGCGACGGCTTCCGAATCGCGCAGGGGCGGCTCGGTCCCGGGCGCATCCATCACTGCATGCGCCTGATCGGCATGGCCGAGCGGGCCGTCGAGCTCATGTGCCAGCGGGTGATCTCCCGCACGGCGTTCGGGAAGCCGCTGGCGCGACAGGGGGTCATCCAGAACTGGATCGCCGAATCCAGGTGCGAGATCGAGCAAGCACGATTGCTCGTTCTGAAGGCCGCCTGGATGATGGACACGGTCGGCAACAAGGCAGCGAAGTCCGAGATCGCGATGATCAAGATCGTCGCGCCGCGCATGGCCCAGGGCATCATCGACCGTGCAATTCAGGCCTTCGGCGGTGCCGGGGTCAGCCAGGACACGCCGCTCGCCCAGGCATACGCGCACGCCCGCACGCTGCGCCTGGCCGATGGACCCGACGAGGTCCACCTGATGAGCCTGGCGCGGCGAGAGCTGAAGGGGCATCTGGCCGAACTTGGCTAAACCTGTCCGGATGGACAGGTGCGCTTGCATTAGTTAGCAGTAACGGAGGTAGGGTCGACCCAGCGACACCCAGCAACGCGTGTCGTCGGGCTGCCCCGATGTGAGCGCAGTCCACAACCGAGCCGTCGATGTCGGCCGAATCATCGCCGCCCGTGAGAGGGTGGCCGGCCATCGGCGTGCCGCATAGGCACCTGGTGCCAGGCCCGGGAAGGGACCGGGCCGCGGACGCCCGCAGTCAGTGCGCTGCCTCGTGCAGCTGCGTCCGTTTCAAGCCCTGAGACCATCGAGGACGAATGTCTGGCAAGACCCTGCAGTCGAATGCTGCCCGCCCACGTCGCACCCGAGCGGCGGCGACCGTCACCGCGGTGACGCTGGGCCTGACCGGCGCCCTCCCGGGGGCGGCCCTTGCGGCCGAGACGTACCGCGTGAAGTCCGGCGACACGCTGCAGTCCATCGCCGAGGACCACGGCTACAAGGGCATCAACGCCTGGCGTCGGCTGTTCGATGCCAACCGCAAGATCGACAACCCCGACCTCATCGTGCCGGGTCAGCGGCTGACCGTCCCCGACAAGGGTGAGAAGGTCAAGCGCCGCGCGCTGCCGGCGGCCGAGGCCGTCGCCCCCCGCCGTGAGGGCGCTGCGGCGTCGCGCAGCAGCGAGACCACCACCACAACCACGGCGCCCAGTGGTGGCGTCTGGTACAGCCTCGCGCAGTGCGAGTCCGGTGGGAACTGGTCGATCAACACCGGCAACGGCTACTACGGCGGCTTGCAATTCTCGCTGTCGAGCTGGCGCGCCGTCGGCGGCAGCGGCTACCCCCACGAGCACAGCGCGAGCACCCAGATCGCCATGGGCCAGCGGCTGCAGGCGCAGCAAGGCTGGGGCGCGTGGCCGGCCTGCGCCGCCAAGCTCGGCCTGCGCTAAGCAAGCCCTCTCCGCGGCCGGTCGCCTCAGTCGCGGCCGCCGCGGGTTCACCCTCGGCCGTGTGGGTCTGTGTGCACTGACGTGCACGGAGGCCCACACGGCCATGTGGTGTTTCACCCGGACCCACACAGCTCAGTGGGGATGGGCGGCGGCGTGAGCGTCAGGCGCCGGCGTCGAGCCAGTCGCGCCGGCGCCGGTCGATGCCGCGGCGCTCGATCACCAGACCGTCGCGCACCGGGGCGCCGGCGCCGGCGAGCACGTCGGTGATCTCCTCGCCGATCAGCTCGTCGCGTTCGAGCAAGGCGTCGCGCAGCGCGTCGACCAGGTGCCGGTTGGCTGACAGCAGCGCGCGGGCGCGGGCCTTGGCCTGCGCCAGGATCCGGTCGACCTCTGGGCGCGCCACGGGGTCGGCGAGCACCCGGCCGACGAGGTTGGAGCCGGTGAGCGCACCCTGCTCGACCGCGGCCAGTGACACCAGGGAGCCGGCCATGCCGGCGGATCCGACGATCTCGCAGGCGACCTGCGTCGCGTAGGCGAGGTCGCCACCCGGCCCGGTGCCGGCCTCGCCGAAGTACAGCTCCTCGGCGCACATCCCGCCCATCGCGATCTCGAGCAGGGCGTGCATCTCGCTGCGCGTCCGTGTGTAGACCTCGTCCGGGTCGCCGTGGGCGAGCAGACCCAGCGAGCCGGCGCGCTTGACGATCGACAGCACCTCCAGCCGGCGCGTGCCGGCCAGGTACGCGACCGTGGCGTGACCGGCCTCGTGCGTGGCGACGGTGCGCCGCTCGAGGTCGGTGTACGGCACGGGGTTCTTCATCCCCACCTCGCCGGTCAGCCGGGCCTCCTGCACGTCGGCCCACGTGAGCGCGTCGCGGCCGTGGCGCAGAGCGATCACCAGCGACTCGTCCAGCAGGTGCTCGATCATCACCGGCGTGTAGCCGAACGTCTGGCCGGCAAGCTGGTCGACACGAGCGGGGTCGTCGAGCTCGGCGCTGTGGGCCTTGCGGTCCAGGAAGTACGACAGCAGCTCGACTCGGGCGTGCTTGGCGGGCAGCTCGAAGGCCAGGCGGCGGTCGAACCGCCCGGGGCGCAGCAGCGCGGGGTCGAGGTTGTCCGCGCGGTTGGTCGCGGCGATGACGAGGATGTTGTTGTACTGCGGCTTGCGCTTGGACACGGCCCGATGGGGCGGCAGGTAGGCGTTGACGACGTCGACCAGCCGGTTGACGAGCCGTTCGCGCCACGGCGGGGTGTCAAACGATTGCAGCTGCACCAGCAGCTCGTTGACCACGCCGCCGGTGCCCTCGGACGTCCCGAAGGCGCTGACCGTCAGGCCCATCCGGTTGCAGGCTCGCAGCACCGAGGGGTGGACGGTCGGCGTGCTGTTGAGCCCGTTGCGGGTCATCGCGATCGCGTCGATCTCCTCGATGAACCCGATCGCGCCGCCCTCCTTGCGCGCCGTGGCGCGCAGGGCCTTGAAGTAGTTGCGGATCTTGCGCGCGGTGGCGCCGTACCACATGGATTGGAAGCTGGTCGCGGAGACGAACAGGAACGGGACACCGGCTTCCCGCGCCAGCGCCTTGGCAAGGTGCGTCTTGCCGGTTCCCGGGGGGCCCTCGAACAGCAGGCCACGGCGGGGGTTGCCGCCCAGTCGCTCCCGGTACAGCGCATACCCCAGGAAGGTGTTCAGCGTCTTGATGACCTCGTCCACGACGGGGCCGAGCCCTTTGACGTCGTCGAAGCCGACCTCGATCTGCTCGGGCTGGAACAGCAGATGCGGCGAGCGTCCCGACAGCAACGGCATCGCGACGGCGGCGCCCAGTGCGAGGATCAGCGCCAGGGGGATGAGGTAGATCACCCAGTCGTCGGGCAGCGACGGCAGCGCAAAGACGTTGAACGGCGCGCCCGCCAGGATGCGACCCCACAAGAACGCCGCCACCGGCATGAGCAGCGCGCCCAGGAGCAGCAGCCGGCGCTGCCGGGCTCGCTCACGGGCGGCGCCGACGTCAGCCGAGAGCGCGTCGATCAGACCGCCGCCGAGACGGCCGGCCACCGACTCCTGCGTCATCTGCCCTCCCGGCTCGCACACCCCGATACCGGCAGGTGGCCGGCGGTGGCTACTGCATCGGCAGCGCCGGCGGGTGACTTGACCCGGTCAGTCCGGCAGGTCCTTGCGCTCCAGCGGCTGGACGGCGGGGCCGTTGAGCACCTGCCCGTCGACTGCGAACCGGGACCCGTGACACGGGCAGTCCCAGCTGCGCTCCCCGTTGTTCCACGACACCAGGCAGCCCATGTGGGTGCAGACCGCGGACACCGCGTGCACGGCGCCGTCGTCGTCGCGGTACGCGGCGACCGGACCGCCGTCTGCCTGCACGACCGCCGCCTCACCGGGTGCCAGCGCGTCCGCGGAGTCCTCACCCTCCTTGGCCAGGCGGTCGCCGACGAAGTGCACCGCGTCCTTGACGTTCTCCTTGATGAAGTCCTTGGCGCCTGCGACCGGCTTGACCCGGTTGCTGTCGTACAGCGACGCCCAGGGGTTGTCGCGGCCCAGGATGGCGTCGGACAGCAGCATGCCCGCCAACGTCCCGCCGGTCATGCCCCAGGCGTTGAACCCCGTGGCGGTGTACAGGTGCTGGGCCGTCCGCGACAGCCGCCCGATGTAGGGGACGCCGTCGACGGAGTAGTTGTCCTGTGCCGACCAGTGGTGCTCGAACGCCTCCACCGCGAACCGCTCGGACGCCCACTGCTGCAACAGCCGATAGCGCTGCTCGGTGTCGCTCTCTTCACCGACCTTGTGCTTCTCGCCGCTGATGACCAACAGGGCATCGTCGCCGTACGGCGTACCCCGGACCGAGCGCGTCGGCTGCCCCGCGGAGATGAACATGCCGTCCGGGACCATGGCGCGGGCGACCTTTGCCGTGACCACGTGCTCGCGGAACGGGTGCACTTTGGCAAAGAACAGACCTCGGTCGGCCATCGGCATGTGCGTGGCGATCACGACGTCGCGGGCGGTGATGACACCGTGCTCGGTCTCGACGCGGCACGGCGTGCCGTCATGGACCTTCGTGACGCGGCTGTTCTCCCAGACGCTGCTGCCGTCACCGTCGACGGCGTCGGCCAGGTGCAGGAAGTACCGGCGGGGGTGGAACTGCGCCTGGTTGCGCTGCCGCACCGCCCCGAACGTCTCGAAGGGCAGGGGCACCTCGGTGACGAACTCGGCGTCCATGCCTGCCGCCGCACAGGCCTCCGCCTCCTGTCGCACCGTGTCGACGCTGTCCGGGCTGTCGGCGTAGATGTAGTTGTCCTTGCGGACCCACTCGCAGTCCACCGCCTCGGTGTCGACCAGCACGGCCATGTACTCCAGGGCCGCCAGGTTCGACGCCGCGTACGTGCGCGCCCCGTCCTCGCCGAACGTCCGCGCGATCTCCGAGTAGATGACGCCGTGGCCGGCGGTCACCTTCGCGGTCGTGTGGCCCGAGACGCCTTCCGCCACACGCCGAGCCTCCACCACGGCGACGCTCAGGCCCGCCTTCTTGAGCAGGTCGGCGGCGGTCAGACCGACGATGCCGGCACCGATGACCGCGACGTCGACCGTTGCGTCACCACGAGCCGCCGGCCACGCCGGCGCGGGGGTCGACTCGATCCAGTACGAGGCGGGGGCGCCGGGCAGGTCGCTCACGATGGACTCCTTGGTCAGTTGCGGTCGCAATCCCCCGCGAGGAGGGTATGCACACACCCGAGACCCCGGATGCGGAGGATTTCCGTGAGCGACGACGACGCCCCCCGGTACTACTGGTGCCTGCGCCACCGACGGGTGGAGTCCGAGCAGCTGTGCTCGGCCGACCGCCGGATGGGCCCGTATCCCTCACGGGAAGCCGCCGAGCAATACGCCGAGACGGCGCAACGACGCAACGAGGCGTGGGAGGCTGAGGACGAGCGGTGGGAGGGCAGCTGAACCCCTATGCTCGCCCGGCGATGATGTCGGCCCCCGAACACGTCGTCTCCGAGATGCGTGACGATGTCGTCTGCTTCCGGTTGCACGACCCGCAGGAGCACTACCGCGCCGTGGGGTTGCTGCAGGAGCTGCGCCGTCCACGTGACTGGATGCCGCTGCAGCGCCGCGGCGACATCTGGGAGCTGGACTTCCCACGGCTGCCCGTCGACCGTATGGAGTATCAGTTCAAGGGGGTGCTGGCGGACGGTAGCGGCGACGAGGTGTTCTGCGACCCGGCGAACCCGCTGCGCGCCCCCGGGGCCTTCGGGGAGAAGTCGGTGCTGCAGGCACCGCGGTACCGGCCGCCCGTGTGGGCGTCGGAGTCGCCGGCCGGGCTGCTGCTGCGCGCGTCGCTGCCGAGCCGCACGCTGCGCGGTGAGGTCGACGTCGCGGTCTGGAGCAGCCCCGAGGTGGACGTCGAAGACGACGCGCCGCTGCTCGTCGCGCACGACGGGCCTGAGTACGCCGAGCTGTCGTCGCTGCTGGGGTTCGCTGCGCATATGACGGACCGCGGTGTGCTGCCGGCCATGCGTGTCGCGCTGCTCCAGCCACCGTGGCCGCGGGACGAGCACTACTCGGCGTCGGCGGCCTACGCCCGGGCGCTGGTCACCGAGATCTTGCCGGCGCTTGAGTGGCTGGCGCCGACCGGCGGTGACCGGCGGCAGCGGGTGGCGATGGGCGCGAGCCTGGGTGCGCTGGCCCTGCTGCACGCCCACCGACTGCGCCCCCAAGCCTTCGGCGGGCTGTTCCTGCAGTCCGGCAGCTACTTCCGTCAGCGCTACGACCGGCAGGAGAGCGGCTTTCCGCGGTTCCGACGCATCAGCCGCTTCGTCGGCAGCGTGCTCAATGCCGAGTCCTTCGCCGATCCCGTCCCGGTTGTCCTGACCTGCGGGACGGTGGAGGAGAACCTGCCCAACAACCGCGCAGTCACGGCGGCGCTGCAGCGTCAGGGGTACGACGCTCGCCTGGCCGTGAACCGCGACGCCCACAACTACGTCGGGTGGCGAGACACGTTCGACCCGCATCTGTGCGACCTGCTCGCGAAGGTCTGGTAAGGAGGAACCATGCCCACGACGCACCTGCTCGGCCTGCTGATCGGTACCGAGGAGGACTGGTCGGGTGCGTTCGAGGCCCTGCTGGCCCGCGCGGGCCTCGACATCCTCGAAGGGGGCGACCGTCACCGCTTCGACTGCGAACGGATCACCATCGAGCCGTTCAACCTGCGCGCGCAGCCGCGGTACCGGCTGGTCATCGACCGGCTCGCCCACTGGTACTTCGTCCCGCGCGAGTGGCTGAAGAAGATCGCGCTGATGGACGACGTGTATCTGCTGAACAACCCGTTCACCTTCCAGTCGATGGAGAAGCACGCCGCCTACTGCGCGATGATGCGTCTTGGGCTGAAGATCCCCGACACGTGGCTGATCCCGCACAAGAACCCGCCGCAGAACGAGCGGTTTCCCTACACCTCGTCGCGCTACAACCAGCCGTTCGACTTGGAGCAGATCGCCGAGACCATCGGCTACCCGCTGTACATGAAGCCGTTCGACGGCGGTGCGTGGGTCGGAGTGAGCCGCATCGCCGACGCCGAGGCGCTGCGGTCCGCCTACAACGAGTCGGGGGAGCGGTTGATGCACCTGCAGGCGGCCGTCGACGGGTTCGACGTGTTCGCCCGCAGCTTGTCCATCGGCGCCGAGACGATGGTGATGCGGTTCGATCCCGACCGTCCCCAACACGATCGCTACCAGGTCGATCACGGCTTCCTCAAGCCGTCGGTCGGGGAGGAGGTCGTCACGATCGGGCGGACCGTCAACGCCTTCTTCCGGTGGGAGTTCAACTCGTGCGAGACGTTGATCAAGGGCGACGGCGTGTACCCCATCGACTACGCCAACGCCTGCCCGGACATCTCGCTGATCAGCCTGCACTACTACTTCCCGTGGGCGATCACCGCCCTGTTGAAGTGGTCGGTGTTCTGTGCGGCGACGAACCGTCGGATGCGGGTCAACCTCGACTTGCGGCGGTGGTTCGACATCGGTGACTCCGATATGTCCTACGAGGACAAGTTGCGCGAGTACCGCCGGTTGAGCGATGAATACTTCACCGTCGACGACTACCGCGACTTCTGCGAGCGGCACCTGCAGTCCATCGACGACGTCGTGCACGATTACGTCACCAGTCCCCAGTTCGACGACCTGCTGGTGGCCACCGTCCAGTCCACCTTTCCGGAGCACGAGCACGATCACTTCGTCGCGCACTACCGGGGTCTGCTGGGCGCCTGGGCCGACGGGCGGTGACCGACTAAGGTCGTCCGCCACGACCCACCGCGAGGAGACGACAATGCGCAAAGACTTCGTGCTCATCCCCGACGACCAGCCCGGTGTGCTGGCCCGCCTGGGCGAAGCCGCCGGGGCGGCCGGGATCAACATCGAGGGCATCAGTGCCTTCACCGGTGAAGGCAAAGGCGTGGTGCACGTGCTGGTGCCCGACGCCGAAGCCGCGCTGGAGGCGCTGTCGGCCGCCGGCCTGGACGTCAGGGCCGCCCGGGACGTGATCGTGGTCGACATCGAAGACCGGCCCGGCGCGCTGGGGGAATTCACGCGACGCCTGGCCGACGAATCCATCAACGTCGAGCAGGCGTACCTCGCGACGGGCAACCGGCTGGTGCTGGCGGTCGACGACATCGGGCGCGCCCGAGAGCTGCTGTCCTGAATTAGTCCTTTTTGGGGATGAAGAACGGTGGGTAACCGCCGATACCTTTCGGTAGTTCGAGTCCCCGAACAAGGAGGTCGGCGATGACAGCCGCAGATCTTCTTCGCCACGTGTTCCCCTGGGAGGTCACCACCGGGGTGGAACGTGTGGAGGCCGCACAGCCCGAGGACGACGGGGAGTCGTAAGGGCCTGGCTATGAACAGCGATCGACGGTGAGCGCGTCATCGCTGTCGCTGCCGGCATGGCGTCGGTACGCCGCTGCCGCCTTGCGGTTCTCGCGGTCCCCGTGGGTGTGGACACCGGCGGCGGTCGGCACTGCTGGGGTCGCGACCGCCAGCGTCGCGTTGAGCCGGGCGCTCACCGCACCGCCGTCATCACTGCGCAACCGGCTACCGATCTCCACGTTGCGGCTGTCAGCGCCGCGGCGGGGCCTGGTGCGTGTGACAGGACCGGCTGCGGGGGTGCCGTCGCGCTGGGGCGTGGAGTACCCGGGTGGGTTCGGCGAGGTGGGTCCCGTCCGCCACGGCGATCTCGACGAGGCCGTGCGACCGTTCCGGCTGCTCGCGGGTGATCCGCCGGCGGACGGGGTGGCAGGGCACTTCACCGCCGCGGTGTGGCCCAACCGGGAGGTGTTCACCGCCGACACCGGCATCGTCGGGTACGACCGGGTGATCGAGGGCGAGACCGGGCCGCTGCCGGCCTGGCTGTTCCCGGCCGGCGACGGGGTGCGCTGGGCGATCCTCGTCCACGGCCGCGGCGCCCACCGTGCGCAGATGCTCCGCCTGGTGCCGACGTTGCACCGCGCAGGCATCACGTCGCTCGTCATCAGCTACCGCAACGACTTCCCGACGTGCTCGGACCCCTCCGGGCGCATGCACCTGGGCCACCGCGAGTGGCGTGACCTGGAAGCTGCTGCGGCGCGGGCGTGGCACGACGGCGCGCGTGCACTCGTCCTCGGCGGCATGAGCATGGGTGGCGCGCTCATCGCCGCCTTCATGCGCCGCTCGGCCCTGGCGTCGAAGGTCGTCGGCTGTGTCTTCGATGCGCCGGCGCTGAACTACGGACCCATCCTGCGGCACATGGCGCGGCAACGGAGAATCCCCGGGTGGCTGGTGCCGCCGGTGATGACGGCCGCCGGCTGGCAGGCGCGGATCGACTGGGCGGCGCTGAACCACCTGCACGGGGGAGAACCACTGGCGATCCCGGTCCTGCTGGTCCACGGCGACCGTGACCTGGTGGTGCCCGTCGAGATCTCCGACGCCTACGCGGAGGCAGCCCCCGGAGCCGTCAGCTACCTGCGGGTGGCCGGCGCCGGGCACGTGTCGGCCTGGAACAGCGCACCCGAGCGGTACGACGGCGCCCTGGCTGCATTCCTCGAAGCCAACGGGCTGAGCGGCTGACCGCGGTCTACCCTGCCTCGGCGTCGACGGCGAAGGAACGGGCGTGACGACAGCGGCAGCGGTGTTGCTCGCGGTCGCGGCGGTGGCCGCGGTCGTCGACTGGTACGCCGTGGCCCGCGACCGCCGCCGCATCGAGTACGTCTGCAAGCCGCTGGTCATGGTCGCGCTCATCGGTGTCGCCCTGACGCTGGAGCCGGCCAACCCCGCCAGGCGGGCTTGGTTCGTCGCTGCCGGGGTGTTCTCCCTGGGCGGCGACGTCCTGCTGATGCTGCCGCGGGACCGGTTCATCGCGGGTCTGGCCAGCTTCCTGGTCGCCCACCTCTGCTACGTCGCCGGTTTCGCCACCGAACCGCTGACGGCAGCGGGTGCTGCCGCCGGCGCGGTGGTGATGGTGCTCGCGCTCGCGCTTTACGCTCGGCCGCTGCTGCGCGCCGTGCGCCGCACCGCCCGCGAGGTGGCCGTTCCGCTGTACGGCTACATCGCCGCGATCGGTGTCATGGTCGTGCTGGCGCTCGGCTCAGCACTGCCCCTGGCGGCGGCAGGAGCGCTGCTGTTCGCGGTGAGCGACGCGACGCTGGCGTGGTCGCGGTTCGTGCAGTCGTGGTCGTGGGCCCGCGTCGCGGTGATGGTGACGTACCAGCTGGGGCAGGCCGCCCTGGTGCTGTCCCTGCTGGACCGCGCCGCGCCCGGCTGAGCTCACCGGTCGGCTTGCAGCTCGAACCACACGAGCTTGCCGCTGTCCAGCGTGCTCGTCCCCCAGCGGTGCGCCAGCGCCTCCATCAGCTGCAGCCCGCGCCCCGTCGTCGCGTCCGCGCCGCTGCGCCGCATGATGAGGGCGCCGGGTCCCGTGTCGCCGACCTCGACGCGCAGCCGGCCATGGGTGCAGCGGACCGTCACGCCGACGTTCGTGCCGGCGTGGAGCACGGCGTTGGTGACCAGCTCGGTGGTCAGCAGCAACGCGGTGTCCGCCAGGGACTCGAGCTCCCAGTCGTCCAGACAGCCCATGACGAAGCGGCGTGCCTGGGAGCCGCTGCGCAGCTCCGCGGGCAGCTCGATGTGGGCGCGCGCATCGTGTGAGGGCGCCGGGCGGCGCTGCGGGTGCGCCTCGGCCAGCAGGGTGAGCAGCTCGTCGACCAGGTCGTCGGGGCCGATGCCCTTGACCAGGTACCCCACCGCGCCGCGCTCGCGAGCGGTTGCGACGACGTCGTCGGCGTCCAGCCCGGACAGCACGACGACGACGCCGTCGGGCGCCCTGGCCCGAATCATCGGCAGGGCTTCCAGCCCGTCGAGCACCGGCATGGACAGGTCCAGCAGCGTCAGGTCCGGCTGCTGCTGCGCGGCGACCCGTACCGCCTCCCGGCCATCGGCAGCGGTGCCGACGACGCGGAAGCGACCGCTGTTCTCCAGCGCGCGGCTGAGAAGGAAGCGCAGGTCGGCCACGTCGTCTGCGATGACGACGCGGTACAGGTCGGTCCTGGCGGCCGCTGCCACCACGCGTATGGATCCTCCTCGCACACCGGCTCCGTGCGTGACTGCGTGGCACGGCCGGCGAGGCGAACACCCCGAACCGGGCGATCGGAGTGTCACCGGACAGCCCCCCCACCAACCGCGCCACCGCAGGCCATTTCGGATATGGCCCGAAAGAACTAGGCCGCACAACGGTGGCGTGAGGTCGTAGCCTTGCCCCGCATGGCGGGCCGACCAGTCGTCATCGACGGCACACCACTGCGACCCTCCGACGTCGTGGCGGTGGCCCGCGACGGCGCGCCGGTCACCGTCGCCCCGACGGTGGCGGCCCAGTTGGCCACCACCCGTGACGTCGTCGAGGCTGCGTTGACGTCGCACCGGGTGGTGTACGGCGTGACGACCGGCTTCGGTGCGCTGGCCGACACCATCGTCCCACCCGACCAGGCGGCCGAGCTGCAGCACGCGCTGGTGCGCAGCCATGCCGCAGGCATCGGACCGCTGGTCGGCGACGACGTGGTTCGCGCGATGACGGCGCTGCGCGCCCGCACGCTTGCCACCGGTCACAGCGGCGTGCGTGTCGACGTGGTGGAGGCGATGGCGGCGCTGCTCAACGCCGGCATCCGCGCCGCCGTTCCGTTGCACGGGTCGCTGGGCGCCAGCGGTGACCTTGCGCCCATGGCGCACGTCGCCAGCGTGCTGACCGGAGAAGGGTGGGTCATCGGGGACGACGACGCCCCGGCTCCGGCAGCCCCGGCGCTGGCGCGCGCCGGGCTGCGACCGCTGGCGCTGTCGGTCAAAGAGGGGCTGGCGCTGCTCAACGCGACCGAGGGCATGCTCGCCACGCTGGTGCTTGCTTGCGAGGACCTCGCCGTGCTCGCCGACACCGCCGACGTGGTCTGCGCCATGTCGGTCGAAGCACTGCTCGGCACCGACCGGCCGTTCGCCGAGCGGCTGCAGCAGCTGCGCCCGCACCCGGGCCAGGGGCGCTCTGCGGCCAACCTGCGACTGCTGCTGGACGGCAGTGGCGTCCTGGCGTCGCACCGCCACAGCCGTCACGCGGTCCAGGACGCGTACTCGCTGCGCTGTGCGCCGCAGGTCCACGGGGCGGCCCGTGACGCCCTGTCGTGGGGGGCGCTGGTCCGCGACCGTGAGCTGGCGTCCGTCGTGGACAACCCGGTGGTCTTCGCCGACGGGTCGGTCGAGTCGACCGGCAACTTCCACGGCGAGCCGGTCGCGTTCGCGCTGGACCTCCTGGCGCTGGCCGCCGCGGAGATCGGCGCGATCAGCGAGCGGCGCACCGACCGGCTGCTGGACCCTGCGCGCTCCCACGGGCTGGCGCCGTTTTTGGCCCCGGAGGCAGGACTGAACTCCGGATTCATGCTTGGGCAGTACACCGCCGCATCGCTGGTCGCCGAGAACCGCCGGCTCGCCGTCCCCGCGAGCGCTGACTCGATCCCGACCTCGGGCATGCAGGAGGATCACGTGTCGATGGGGTGGTCCGCCGGGATGAAGCTGCGCACTGCGATCGGCAACCTGCAGGCGATCCTGGGCATCGAGGCGCTGGTGGCCGCCGCCGGGCTCGAGCAGCGCCTGGACCTGCTGTCCGAGCAGGACAGTGGCATCGCCGCGGCGCCGGCGACGCGCCGGGTGCTCGACCGGATCCGCACGACGGTGGAGCCCATGCGGACCGACCGGTTCCTGGCCGCTGACATCGCGGCGGTCCGCGACCTGGTGCGCGCCGGCGCCCTCGTCGAGGCCGCCGGGATCTCGCGAACGGTGCCGGGAGGCGACCCGGGAGAGGAGTGACGCCATGGAGTGTCGAGGGTGGCTGCAGGAGGCGGCACTGCGCTGTCTGCGCAACAACCTGCATCCGGACGTGGCCGAACGCCCGGAGGAGCTCGTGGTGTACGGCGGCAGCGGCAAAGCCGCGCGGGACCCGCAGGCGCTCGCGGCGATCGAGCGGACGTTGACCACCCTCGCCGACGACGAGACGCTGCTGGTCCAGTCAGGCAAACCCGTCGGGGTGTTCCGCACGTTTGCCCACGCCCCGCGGGTGCTCATCGCGAACTCGCTGCTCGTGCCCGACTGGGCGGACTGGGAGCACTTCTGGGAGCTCGAGGCGGCCGGGCTAACGATGTACGGCCAGATGACCGCTGGCAGCTGGATCTACATCGGCACGCAGGGGATCCTGCAGGGCACCTACCAGACGTTCGCCGCGGTGGGCGAGCAGCGCTTCGGCGGCACCCTGGCCGGACGTCTGGTCCTCACCGGAGGGCTCGGCGGGATGGGTGGCGCCCAGCCGCTGGCCGTCACCATGAACGGCGGTGTCGCACTGTGCGTCGAAGTCGACCCGGCTCGCGCCCACCGGCGTGTCCAGACGCGCTACCTCGACGAGGTCACCGACGACCTCGACGCCGCGCTGGCGATGACCGCCCAGGCGATCGCCGAGCGGCGAGCGCTCTCGGTGGGCCTGATCGCCAATGCCGCCGAGGCCTTCCCACAGATCCTCGACCGCGGGGTCCCCGTCGACGTGGTCACCGACCAGACGTCCGCCCACGACCCGCTCAACGGGTACGTCCCGGCCGGGCTGACCCTGGACGAGGCGGTGGCGCTGCGCCGGTCCAAACCCGCCGAGTACGTCGAGCGCGCCCGCGCGTCGATGGCCCGGCACTGCGAGGCGATGGTCGGCTTCCAGCGCGCCGGCGCCGAGGTGTTCGACTACGGCAACAACCTCCGCGGCGAGGCCCGCTTGGGCGGGTTCGCTGACGCGTTCGCCTACCCCGGTTTTGTGCCGGCGTACCTGCGACCGTTGTTCTGCGAGGGAAAAGGGCCGTTTCGGTGGGTCGCCCTGTCCGGCGACCCAGCGGACATCGCCGCCACGGACCGAGCCGTCGGTGCGGCGTTTCCCGACGACGCCGCGTTGCAGCGCTGGTTGCGGCTGGCCCAGGAACGGGTGGCGTTCCAGGGGCTTCCCGCCCGCATCTGCTGGCTGGGCTACGGCGAGCGGGCCGAGGCCGGTGCCCGGTTCAACGACCTCGTCGCCTCGGGTGCGGTGCAGGCACCGATCGTCATCGGCCGTGACCACCTGGACTCTGGGTCGGTCGCATCGCCGTACCGCGAGACCGAGGCCATGGCCGACGGCAGTGACGCGATCGCGGACTGGCCGATCCTCAACGCCATGCTGAACGTGGCGTCCGGAGCCGCGTGGGTGGCGGTCCACCACGGCGGTGGGGTAGGGATGGGCAAGTCGATCCACGCGGGCGCCCAGGTGGTGGCTGACGGCACCGCCGACGCAGCCGAGCGGCTCGACCGGGTGCTGACCAACGACCCGGGCACGGGGGTGATGCGGCACGCCGACGCCGGCTACGACCGGGCCGTGGAGGTCGCCGCGGAACGGGGGGTCACCATCCCGATGCGACGGGACGACGAACCGTGCTCCTGACGGGCATCGGCCGGCTGATCACCAACGACCCCGAGCTCGGCGACGGCGCGTTGGGCGTCATCGAGGATGCCGCCCTGGTCGTCGACGGCGGCCGGGTCGCCTGGGTCGGTCGGCGGCAGGCGACACCGCAGGCGGCCGGCGACGGGCGGGTCGACGTCGGCGGGGCGTGCGTCGTCCCCGGGTTCGTCGACGCGCACACCCACCTGGTGTTCGCGGGGGACCGCGCCGGGGAGTTCGCCCGCCGTCTGACCGGCGAGCCCTACGACGGTGGCGGTATCCGCGACACGGTGCGGGCAACGCGTGCGGCGTCGGACGACGAGCTCTCGGCGGCGGCCGCTCGGCTGGCGCGGGAGGCCCTGCGGTCGGGCACCACCACGATGGAGGTCAAGTCCGGCTATGGCCTCACCACCGTCGATGAGCGCCGGCTGTTGCACATCGCTACGCGGCTGCAGCGCGGAGGTCTGCCCGCGGTGCATCCCACCTTCCTCGGTGCCCACGTGGTGCCCGGGGAGTACGAGGGCCGCACGGCTGAGTACACCGAGCTGGTCGCCACCGAGATGCTCGACGCCTGCGCCGGCGCGGCGCGGTGGTGCGACGTGTTCTGCGAGCCGTCGGTGTTCGACGCGCCGCACGCGCGGCGAGTCCTGGAGGCTGGACGAGCCGCGGGGCTGGGGCTGCGGCTGCACGCCAACCAGTTGGAACCTGGACCGGGCGCCCAGCTCGCTGCCGAGCTCGGCGCGGTCTCCGCGGACCACCTGACGCACCTCGACGACACTGACATCGATGCGCTCGCAGGGGCGGGGGTCGTGGCGACGCTGCTGCCAGCGGCCGAGTTCAGCACCCGCTCGCCGTACGCGCCCGCGCGGCAGCTGCTCGACGCCGGCATCACGGTAGCCCTGGCGACCGACTGCAACCCAGGGACGAGCTACACGACGAGCATGCCCTTCGTCATCGCGTTGGCGTGCCGGGAGATGCGCCTGTCGCCAGACGAGGCCTTGTGGGCGGCCACCCGCGGGGGCGCGGCGTCGCTGGCCGTGAACGACATCGGGCACCTCGGGGTCGGGGCCTCGGCGGACCTGGTCGTGCTCGACGCACCGGACCACATCCACCTGGCGTACCGGCCGGGCGTGAGCTTGGTGTCGCGGGTCATCCGGGCCGGGGTCATCGTGCACGACAATGACCAGCATGGATGACCCGCTGTGGCCCAGGGCGTCCGCGTGGCTGGCGGGTGAGCTGGGCCCGCCGCCCGGGGGTGCCCCGCTGCTCGCCGTGCTGGGGGCGCCGCTGTCACAGGCGTCGATCTCGCCGTCGCAGGCCCACCGCACGCCGGCGGCGGTAAGGGCGGCGCTGCATCGCTACTCGATCCTTGCCGCCCTGCCTTCGGACACCGTCGACCTGCGTGCGGTGGAGGTGGCGGACCTCGGTGACCTCGACCTCGCGGAGCTGGCCAACGACGACGCCCAGTTGCTCGTCGAGGCAGCCGTCGCCGAGCTGGAGGACGCGCCGGCGTTGCGCCGCCCGGCAGACCTCCTGGTGCTCCTCGGCGGCGACAACGCGATCACCCGCCCCGCCATGCGTGCCGCGATGCCATTGACGTCGGCCGGCCTGCTCACCCTCGACGCGCACCACGACGTCCGCGACTTTCATGCCGGGCGGTCCAACGGCACCCCCGTCCGCGGCCTGATCGACGACGGGTTGCCGGGCGGCAACGTCGTCCAGGTCGGCATCGGCATGTTCACCAACGCCCCGGACTACCGTCGCTACTGCGACGAGCAGGGGGTGACTGTGGTGACCGCTGCGCAGGCACGGCGCGCCGAGGTAGGCGCCACCGTGCAGGAACACCTGGGACTCCTCGGGCGGCGGTGCGCCGAGATCTACGTCGACCTGGACGTCGACGTCGTCGACGCCGCGTTCGTGCCCGGCTGCCCGGGTGCGCGGCCCGGTGGGATCGCCCCGTACGAGCTGGTCGAGGCGGCGTTCGCTGCCGGCGCACATCCGGGGGTTACGGTCATCGACCTCGTCGAAGTGGACGCCGCCGCCGATCCGGACGGCATCACGGTCGACCTCACGGCCCAGTGCCTTTTGGCCGCGGCCGCGGGGTTGGCGCTGCGGGGCAACGCGGTGAACACCGAGTGAACGGCACAAACCCTTGGCAGAGCGCCGCCGAGGTGGTCCACTGGCGGTGCCCGGGCGGGGGCACGGAAGGGGGGCGGAGTGAGCAGCCGGCAGGACACGCTGGGGCTGCAGGTCGGCACGAACAGCACCACCACTGAGCGCGACGTGACGGCAGGCGCGCCATCGCGGTCGGGCACCGTGCGCCGGGTGCTGGTAGCGGCGTCGCTGGTGCTGGTCGCTTGGGTCGCGTGGCGGGCGTGGCCGGAGATCACCGCGGCGTTCGACGTCATGCGGACCATCCGGCCCAGCGTCCTGCTGTTCGCCCTGCTGCTGGAGGTCGGCGCGGTCGCCTGCCTGGCGCAGGTGTACCGCAGGACCCTCAACGCGGTCGGCACGTCGGTGGGGTACGCGCAGGGACTGCAAGTGTCGATGGGCGCCTTCACGCTCAGCCGCGTGCTGCCCGGCGGGGGAGCGGCGGGTGCGATCTGGGCGGCTCGCCGTCTTCGGGGGTTCGGCGTCCCGTGGGCGAAGGCCGGCACCGGTGTGGTCATCGAGGGCCTGTTGGCGATGGCCACCCTGGGTGCCATCGTCACGGCGGGAGCGATCGGTGCGCTGTTCCGCGGGCACGTGACCGCCCGCAGCGTCGTTGCCGCCTGCGTGATCGCCGCCGTGTTCGCGGCGCTGGGGTGGGCCACGGCGGCCCTGGTCCGGTCCGCCAGCGCGCGGGGCGCGTTGTTCGCGTTCATCGAACGCGTGGTGCCGCGCGCCAAAGACCGAGTCGTGGGGTGGCGGGCCGCGCTGGACGAGCTGGCGCTGACGATGCCGCCGTCACGGTTGATGCTCCCCGTGGTCGGTTGGTCGGCGGTCAACTGGGGGCTGGACATCGCCGCGCTGTGGGTCGTGTTCGCAGGCCTCGGCCTGCACATGGAGCTGGGTGTGCTGATCCTTGGGTTCGGGGTGGCCAACCTCGTGACCGCTTTGCCGCACACCCCCGGCGGGTTGGGGCTGGTCGAGGCCGGCATGACCGGGACGTATGTGGCGTTGGGGATCGACACCTCGGTGGCGCTCGCGGCGGTGCTGGCCTATCGGCTGATCTCTTTTTGGATTCCGGTGCTCCTGGGAGTGCCGCAGTACCTACGTCCGCCGGTCGGGGCGGGGACAGGAGGGGTGACGTGAGCGGGCTGTTGGCTCTGCTCGGCGGTCAGGAGCACACCGAGGGGTGCGAGGCGATCGACCGCCGGCTCCTGGAGGAGGTGGGCAGCGATCGGCCGTCGGTGACGGTCGTGCTCGCTGCGTCCACACCGCGGCGCCGAGCGTTCAAGACGCACGAGGCGCACGCGTACTGGGGACGACTGGGCTGCGACGTGCAGATCGCCATGGCGGGAGGGGCGGACGAGACCCAGCGGGCGCTGGACGCCTTGGCGGCACCCGATATCGTGGTGCTGACGGGCGGCCATCCCTGGCTGCTGCACGCCCGCTTGGACCGCTCGCCGGTCTTGGAGCGGATCCTTGACTTGTGGCACTCCGGGGTGCCGCTGTCCGGGTCGTCGGCGGGGGCCATCGCGCTGTGCGAGTGGCGGCAGTACCTGAAGCCGCCGCGCCCGTTCCGGCTGGTCCCCGGCGCCTTCCGCGTGCTGCCGGGAACGGCGGCCGCCCCGCACTTCGACCGCTACGGGCTGCACCGCTGGGCGCGGGCGGTCAGCCGCCGCTACCCCAAGCTGCGGATCCTCGGCCTGAACGACCAGACCGCTCTGGTCGGGCGGGGCGACGAGTTCACCGTGGTGGGCCAGCACGACGTCGCGATGGTGCAGGGGGGACGGGCGACGCGGTTCCCGGTCGGCGCGACGCTGGAGGTCGGCATGCCGGCGGGAGTGATGGCCTGACGGTCAGGCGCTGACGACCTGCAGGCGGCCGCCGGCCGCGACGGTGCGGTCACGGCCGTTGACCTTCGCCTGGTACAGCGCCGCGTCAGCCGCTTTGACCAGCGTCTCGGCGTCCGTGGCGCAGACGTGCAGCGACGCGGTGCCGGCGCTGGCCGTGACCGGCAGCGGTGCGCCGGCTGAGACGGCGGCGCGCAAGCGGTCGGCGACGCGGACCGCCTCGTCGGCGGGACAGTTGGGCAGCACCACCGCAAACTCCTCGCCGCCGTAGCGGGCGCCAAGGTCCTGCTCGCGGCCGGCGTCGGCCAGCGCACGCCCGACATGGCGCAGCACCTCGTCACCCATGGGGTGACCGTGGGTGTCGTTGATCTGCTTGAAGTGGTCGATGTCGAGCAGGACGAGCGACAGGGGCTCCTTGCTGCGGCCGGCCCGCGCCACCTCCCGCTGCAGCGCGGCTTCGAAGGTGCGGCGGTTGGCCAGGCCCGTCAGCGCGTCGACGGCGGCAAGGTGCTTGATCTCGGCCAGCAGCCGCACGTTGCGGTACGCCAGTGCGGCGTGCGCGGCGAACTGGGCCAGCAGCGCCACCGTGGACGGATGGATGCGTGCTCCGCGCGACCCGCCACGCTCCACGACCAGCGTCCCCAGCCCTTCCCCGTCTGCCGTCAGCGGCAGCACAACGAGATTGCGCGCATTGGGCAGTGCGTGATCCAAAGCGGCGTCAGCGGCGGGATCCAGCGATGCCGTCAGGACGGTGCCACGCTGGTCGAGCGCACGGGCGACGACCCCGGTGATCACCGGCGCCGCCATGGCCGTGGTGGTCAACTGTGTGCCTTCCGCAACGACCACCTGTGGTGGCTCGTGCAGCACGACCGCCGCGCGCCCGTAGCCGAACGCGTCGGCGATGCTGCGCAGCAGCTCGGTGACCACCTCGTCCGGGTTGTGGGCGTCCTCCATGCGACCACCCATGCCGGCAAGGGCTGCGAAACCGGTGCGGCTGCGACGCAGCTCACGCTCGTTGATCGACGAGCACGCCGCGGTGACCAGCGCCACGGTGAGGAACGCGACCATCGCCAGGACCGTCTCGGTCACTGGCATCGGCGCCACACCGGTCAAGGAAGGTGGCAGGTAGTGGGCGACCACGAGAAGCAGGCTCTGCCAGACCGCGACCTTCAACCCGGTCCGGTACGAGACCAGCAGCGTCACGGCGATCAGGTGGGCGTACAGCAGGAACCCGGCCGCACTGAGCGGCCCACCGCTGACCGTCACCACGCCAGCGATGAAGACGCAGTCCAGCAGCACCGTGGCGGCCACGGTGGGGCCTGGCAGGCGGCCGCGCAGCTGCCGGACCGCCTCGACGACGACGGCCACGAGCAGGTGGGCGGCCACGATGATGACGGTGACGTCTTCCGGGACCGGCACGGCCGCTGCGCCGAGCAGACCGAGGACGGCGATGCCCAGAGCCAGGCGCAGCACGAACAGCGCGCCAAGCCGGGCTCGCAGGGGGACGATGTCGTTCAACCGAACACCAGCTCCTCGGCGTCGGCGGCGGCGCCCAGCTTGGGATCGCGGGCGTCGATCCGGCCCTGGACCGCCAGGAACAGCAGCACCAGCGC